>NZ_VXCZ01000005.1:0-334907 GCF_052850795.1 Pseudomonas sp. 910_23
AAAGGGCTCTTGCCCCACCACTCGGCACCTCGCCTGGGCTCGGTGTGCCCGTAATCCGACAGGTATTTGGGGGGCCGCCGCCACGCGCCATCCATGGCGCGGGGCGGCTAAACCGGCATCCCTGCCGGTTTGCCCCCCAAATCCCTGTCGAATTCCGGCCAGCGTGGTTTAACGGGGCGCCTAAGATCAAAAGCAGATCAAAATCAAGAGCGGCTCGCTTCGCATCGTGGTTACCGTCGGCTGCTATAAAGCGCGCTTGACCTGCGCACCCAATCCCCACTCAAAACACCCTCCAGACAAAAACACACCCTCCCGGTTTTATAGCGCTTGACCTTCCCAATGTGGCAAGCCCGATAAAAACCTCCAGTGTCGATTTGTCTTGAAAATTCCAAGGAGGGTGAACGATGTACGCCAAACCAATAAGCCTGATCACCGGGGCAATGGCCGTGGTGTTGACGCTGGGCGGATGCACAGACAACGCGCCGCCGGCCGCTGCCGCCAAGCCGCCCAGCGTGCCGGTGGCCGAAGTGGTGGCGCGAGCGGTGACGCCGTTTGTCGAGTACACCGGTTCGTTGACCGCCATTGAGCAGGTCGAACTGCGCCCGCGTGTCAGTGGTTATCTGCAAAGTGTCAGCGTGCCCGAAGGCCAGTTCGTCACCAAGGGCAGCCCGTTGTTTGTGATTGACCCGCGGGGATTTCAGGCCGCGTTGAACGCTGCCAAGGCGCGTTTGCGCGAGGCCGAGGCCAATGCGTTGCTGGCCCAGGCCGAGCATGGCCGAGCCGAGCAACTGTTCGCCAAGAAGGTGGTGGCGCGTGATCGCCTCGACACCGCCATTGCCTCCTTGAATGCCGGCAGGGCCCAGGTCGAGGCGGCGAAGGCGGCATTGGATACGGCACAGCTGGACCTGAGCTACACACGCGTCACCGCGCCCATCAGCGGCCGCATCGATCGTGCCCTCGTCACCGAAGGCAACTATGTCACCCGAGGGGAGACGCCGTTGACGACGATCGTTTCGGTCGATCCGTTGCATGTGTACTTCGATGTCGACGAGCGCACCTATCTGCACTCGTTGGCAGCGACCCGTGAACACGCCGGATCGAAGGGGGACAAAGCTGCCAAGGTAATGGTGGCGATGCTCAATGATGCGACCTATGCGCGGGCCGGGCGGGTGGACTTTCTGGCCAACGCAGCCGACCGCAAGACCGGCACCGTGCGCGTGCGTGCGGTGGTCGAAAACCCGGACGGGCGCCTGACCCCCGGGCTGTTCGCCAAGGTCAAGCTGGACACCGGCGCGGCACAAACGCGGGTGTTGATTGCCGACCATTCCATCGGCACCGACCAGGGCCGGCGCTATGTGCTGGTGGTCGGTGACGGCGACAAGACCCAATACCGCCCGGTCGAATTGGGCCCGATGGCTGACGGCCTGCGGGTGATTGAACAGGGCCTGCAACCGGGCGAGCGCATTGTCGTCAAAGGGCTGGTGCGCCCGGGCATGACGGTGACGCCGCTGGCCGCCAGCATCGAGGGCAAGCCGCTTGAGGCACCGCTGACTGTGGGAGGCGTGCAATGAGCTTTCCACGGTTCTTTATTGATCGGCCCATCTTCGCCATCGTCCTGTCGGTGTTGATGATGATCGGCGGCCTTGTCGCCTTCTTCCACCTGCCGCTGAGCGAATACCCCGCGGTCACGCCACCCACTGTGCAAGTCACCGCGAATTATCCTGGGGCCAACCCGCAAGTGATTGCCGAGACGGTGGCGGCGCCACTGGAACAGGTGATCACCGGCGTTGAGGGCATGCTCTACATGACCTCGCAGTCGGCCACCGATGGCCGCATGATCCTGACGGCGACCTTCGCCCAGGGCACCAATGCCGACATGGCGCAGATCCAGGTGCAAAACCGCGTCTCGCGTGCGTTGCCGCGTTTGCCCGAAGAGGTGCAGCGTCTCGGTGTGGTCACGCAGAAGACCTCGCCGGACATCCTCATGGTGGTCCACCTGCTGTCTCCCGACCAACGTTATGACCCGCTGTACATCTCCAACTACGCCTACTTGCAGGTGCGCGATGAGCTGTCGCGCATACCGGGGATCAACGACGTGCTGGTGTGGGGCGCCGGTGAATACAGCATGAGGCTGTGGCTCGACCCGGACCTGATCGCTGCCCGTGGCTTGACCGCCGGTGATGTGATCGGCGCCGTACGCGAGCAGAACGTGCAAGTGGCAGCCGGCTCGGTCGGCCAGTCACCTGATTCCAATGCGGCTTTCCAAGTCACGGTCAACACTCTCGGGCGCCTGACGGACGAAGCGCAGTTCGGCGACATCATCATCCGCACCGGCGATAACGGCCAGGTCACGCGCCTGCGCGATGTGGCCCGTATCGAGATGGGCGCCGATGCCTATGCGCTGCGCAGTCTGTTGGATGGCGAGCCGGCCGTGGCTTTGCAGATCATCCAGAGCCCAGGGGCCAATGCGCTCGATGTAGCGCAGGCGGTGCGTGACACCATGCAGCGCCTGCAGGCCAACTTCCCCGAAGGGCTGGTGTCGCGGATAGCCTACGACCCGACCGTGTTTGTGCGCGCTTCGCTGGAGTCAGTCGCCATCACGCTGATGGAAGCGATCCTGCTGGTGGTCATCGTGGTGGTGGTGTTCCTGCGTAACTGGCGCGCATCGCTGATCCCGTTGATGGCTGTGCCGGTGTCGATCATTGGCACCTTCGCGGTCATGCATCTGATGGGGTTTTCCCTCAATACCTTGTCGTTGTTCGGGCTGGTGTTGTCGATCGGCATCGTGGTCGACGATGCCATCGTGGTGGTCGAGAACGTCGAGCGGCATATCGAGAACGGCGAGGAGCCCACCGAGGCAGCGCGCAAGGCAATGGGGGAGGTCACCGGCCCGATCATCGCCATTACCTCGGTGCTGGCGGCGGTGTTTATTCCCACAGCGTTTCTCAGTGGTCTGCAGGGTGAGTTCTACCGGCAATTTGCGCTGACCATTGCGATTTCCACGATCCTCTCGGCGGTCAACTCGTTGACCCTGAGTCCGGCGCTGGCCGGCCTGTTGCTGCGTCCACGCAGCGCCGCCGTGGCGCACGACCCGCGCAGCCTGCGCGGTCGTGCTGCGCATTGGGTGCAGGTGCTGAGCCGACCGTTCCAGCGGGCGCCGCAGGCGTATGGCAACTCGGTGCGCAAGGTCGTCGGCCGCCGCGGGGTGGCGCTGGTCGCCTATAGCGCATTACTGGCGCTGACCTGGTTCGGCTTCAACGCTGTACCGGCGGGCTTTGTGCCGATGCAAGACAAGTACTATCTGGTGGGGATCGCCCAATTGCCCAATTCGGCCTCGCTGGACCGTACCGATGCGGTGGTGCGGCAGATGTCGAAGATCGCCCTGGATGAACCGGGCGTCGAAAGCGTCGTGGCGTTCCCGGGGTTATCGGTCAACGGCTTCGTCAATGTGCCGAATGCTGCGGTGATGTTCGTCATGCTCGATCCATTCAAGGAGCGAACTTCGCCCGATATGACCGCGGTCGCCATTGCCGGGCGCCTGCAAGCCAAGTTCGCGAGCATCCCTGACGGATTCCTCGGCGTATTCCCGCCGCCGCCGGTGCCCGGCCTTGGGGTGACCGGTGGCTTTAAGTTACAGGTCGAGGACCGTGGCGGGGTTGGGCTTGAGGCATTGGTGCAGCAGACCCAGGTATTGATGACCAAAGCCACTGAGTCGGGCCAGGTCGCCGGATTGATGACCAGCCTGGACGTCAACGCACCGCAGTTGAACGTCGACATCGATCGCACCCAGGTCAAGAGCCAGGGCGTGCGTCTGGCGGATGTGTTCGAGTCTTTGCAGGTCTATCTCGGGTCGCTGTATGTCAACGACTTCAACCGTTTCGGCCGGACCTACAAGGTGACCGCCCAGGCTGATGCCGACCATCGTATGCAGGCCGAAGCCATCGGCCGCCTGCAAGTGCGCAACGCGGCCGGGAACATGCTGCCGTTGTCGGCGTTTGTCACCGTCACACCGGGTTCCGGCCCGGACCGGGTGATTCACTATAACGGCTACCCTTCGGCGGATATCTCCGGTGGGGCGATGCCTGGGGTCAGCTCGGGGCAAGCTGTTGCGCTGATGGAGCGGCTGGCGCAGGAGGTACTGCCCGAAGGCGTGACCTATGAATGGACCGACTTGACCTACCAGCAAAAACTCGCCGGGTCATCGGCGCTGTTTATTTTCCCGTTGTGTGTGTTGCTGGCGTACCTGATCCTCGCCGCGCAGTACAACAGTTGGCTGTTGCCTCTGGCGGTCTTGCTGATCGTGCCCATGTGCTTGCTCAGCGCGATCATCGGCGTGTGGCTGGTGGACGGTGACAACAACGTGTTCGTGCAGATCGGGTTGGTGGTGCTGGTGGGGCTTGCGGCGAAGAATGCCATTCTGATCGTCGAGTTTGCCCGCAGCCTCGAAGCCGAAGGTGCGAGCCCGTTGGAGGCGGTTGTCCACGCGTGTCAACTGCGCTTGCGGCCGATCCTGATGACGTCGCTTGCATTCATCGCCGGCGTGGTACCGCTGGTATTGGCCAGTGGCGCCGGGGCCGAAATGCGTCATGCCATGGGGGTTGCAGTGTTTGCCGGGATGTTGGGCGTGACCCTGTTCGGCTTGTTCCTCACGCCGGTGTTCTACGTGGTGATGCGCAGCCTGGCGCTGCGCTTGCAGCGTCAGGGTTCGAGTCCGAAGTTGCAGCTGGAGGAGCGCGCATCATGAAACGGTCTTTTCCACTCTTTATGTTGCCGTTGCTGCTGGTGGCCGGCTGCGCTGCGGTAGGGCCTGACTATTCCGCGCCGGTGCTGCCCGCCGCGCATAGGCCGGCAAGCTTCGGTGCGCCCATTGCAGGTCTGGGCAGCGGTGAGGTCGAGGTGCAGTGGTGGCAAGTGTTCGACGAGCCGGCACTCAGCCAATTGATCCAGCAGGCGCTGGCGGCCAACCACGACATCGGCATCGCCGCCGTACGCCTGGATGAAGCCAAGGCGATGCTGCGCGAGAGCCGCCAAGGGTTTCTGCCCAGTGGCGGTGCCGCCCTCGGTTATGAGCACCGACGGCGCAGTGAAGTCGAGACGCCGCTGGGCCAGGAGCGCTCAATCGAAACCACCCGCGCGGCGCTGGATGCGGCCTGGGAAATCGACCTGTTTGGGCGCGTCCGCCGCTCGGTAGAGGCAGCGCAAGCGCAGGCGGGGTCGCGCCAGGCATTGCTGCGCAGTGTGCAGGCGAGCGTCGCCGCCACCGTCGCGGCCACCTGGTTCGAACTGCAAGGGATCGAAGCTGAACAGGCGGTGGTCGCGGATATCAGCCAGAGCCAGCGCGACAGCCTGGGCCTGGTGGAACATCTGGTCAGCGTCGGCGCCGCCACCGAGTTCGACCGGCTGCGCGCCGAGGCCTTGCTGCGCAATGTCGAGGCGGTAGCGCCCGACCTTGAACGGCGACGCGCCACCTCCACCAACGCGCTGGCCGTGCTACTGGGGCAGGCGCCGCAGGGGTTCAAGCCGCCTGCGGCCAAGCCCGGCCGTGAGGCCTTGAACCTGCGTACCCTGCAAGTCGGCGACCCGGCCGGCTTGTTGGCCCGGCGCGCCGATATCGCTGCGGCCGAGCGCACGCTGGCAGCCGAGACTGCACAAATCGGCGTGGAAACCGCTGGTTTGTATCCGGATATCCAGGTGCAGGGCTCCATCGGGCTACTGGCCGGAAGCCTCGGTTCGCTGGGGGACGCCGGCATGCAGTCGAACTTTATCGCCCCGGTGATTCGCTGGTCGCTGCTGGACACCGGGCGTGTACGCGCACGGATCGCCGCCAGCGAGGCGCGTACCCAAGCGGCCTTGATCGCCTATGACCAGACCGTATTGCGTGCCCTGCAGGAAACCGACGATGCGTTCCAGGCCAACAGTGCCGCGGGCAGCACCTTGGGCCTGCGGCTGCTGGAGGCGGCGGCCAATCGCGAGGCGGCCAGGTTTGCGCGCACGCGATTTGCCGAAGGCGAGGGCATGTATCTGGATGTGCTTGAGGCCGAACGTGCCGACTTCACCAGCCGCCGTGCGTTAACGGCGGCGCGCACCCAGCAGCGCTTGGCGGTGGTGGGGATCTACAAGGCGCTGGGCGGTGGCTGGCAGATTTGTGAACAGGCGGGGCAGGCTTGCAGTGGGGCTGCGGCGCTGCGTTAGCCACAGCCGAGCAAAAACACAGCACGGCAGTGCAAATGTGGGAGGGGGCTTGCTCCCGATGGCGGCGGGTCAGTCAGTACATCTGGCACTGACCCACTGCCATCGGGAGCAAGCCCCCTCCCACATTTTGCTCTCCACACGCCAGGTAAATGTCCATTGGGAAAAGAAATTTCCTACAGGTATTGACCTTGCCACTAGAGGAACCTTTAGCCTTTTCTTCGAGTACGCCAAATCACAAAAACAAGAATCGAGGGGTTATCAATGGATACTGCTGCCCTGTTACAACGCTCGGATTCCGACCTGTTCACCACGGCCTCGACACTGATGGCCAGTGCCCTGGAACCCGGCGCCCACTACGCCCAGGTCACCCGCGCGCTGGAAGCACTGCTCGCGCTGACCCGGCAAGGCTTGTCGGGGGATGCCGATGCCTACGCCCACTACCAGGCAGCCCTGCTGCAACTGCACATTCCGGGCGATCCACGCACTGAGCCGACCCGCCGCTGGATGGCCAGCGAGGTCTACCGCGTCGAAGACGAGTTCGCCGCCGACCTGCCGGGCTTCACCGCGTTGCCGGTGGATGAGTTCCGCCAGTTGGTCGACGCTGAAATCGCCGCGCGCAGCCGGGTCAACCACCCCATGTCGGTGCACCTGTTCCAGGGTACGCCGCCTGTGCAAGATGTGCGGTTCTTCCTGGCGCATCACTGGACCCGCTCCTACAACTTTTACAGCCTGCTGGCCGAACTGGCCTTTCGCTTTGAAGCGATCGAAGACGCCTCGGTGTTCTACCGCAACCTTTACGGTGAAGCGGGTGCCGAGACGCCGGAGCGTTCGCACCCGGCGATGCTGGCCCATCTGATGGAGTATTTCGATATTGCGCTGGCGATTGATTTTCCTGCGCTGCATCCGTTGGAAAAGGCCTACCTCAATAATCGCATTCGCTGCGTGCGCCACACCGATGTCGCCTGGGGCCTTGCACTGCTCTATGCGGTGGAGTCAGTCAGTTGCGTCAACCATCGGCGCATCTACGAGCTGTTGCAACGCCTGGATGTTCCACAGCAACCCAGTGAATTCCATCGCCTGCATGGCACCCAGGATGAGATCGATACCGAGGAGATGTGGGCACTGATTGCCAAGTTCGCCGGCGATGAAGGCTTCCAGCGCACGTTCATGCGCGCGTTGAAACGTCACTTCGAAATCAACAAGGCCTACTTCGACAGTTTGTGGCAGCAGATGCAGGCACAGCGCCTGTCTGCCTGAGCCCTGTGATCGCAGAACAACAATAATGGAGCACATGATGAGCCCACGTAATTTCTCGCAGCCGCAGTTGCAGAATATCCACACCGCCGAAGCCCGCTTGTTGGCCGAAGCGCTGAAGCCCGAGGCAACGTTCAATCGCATCGAAATTGCCGCCAATATGCTGAGCGGCCTGTGCGAGTCGGGCTTGCAGGGCGACGCCGCAAACGCGGCGCAGTGCCAGCAATTGCTGTATATCCTTTCGCTCAGCGATGACGTTGCCAGCGCCTCGACCCGTCGCTGGCTGGCCAATGCCATCTATCGCGTGCAAGAGCGCTTCATGCCGTCGGTGGATCTGGCATCGCCCTTGTCCGAAACCGGCTTCCAGCAACGCCTGGAAGAACAAATTGCCGCGCAATCGCGAGAGCATCACCCGATGTCGCAGTATGTGTTTGAGGGCAAGGCTTCCCGCGAACAACTGCAGGTATTTCTGCGCCATCAATGGTTCCGCACCTACCGCCTGTACCGTGATGCCGCCGACCTGTTGGTCAACCTGACCGACGTCGACGAGGCCGCCGCACTCGGCCGTTATCTGTACGGCGAGTTGGGTGAAGAGGACGAGCAGCGTTCCCATCCTCGGTTGTTGGCCAAGCTCCTCGCCGCCATTGGCCTGACCGCCGATTTCGAAGCCATCTCGACCATGCCCGAAGAAATCGCCTACCTGAACAACCGCGCGCGGTGTTTCCGTAACCCCGATGTCGGCTGGGGCCTGGCGGTGTTCTATATCACCGAGCTGGTGGTGCCCGGCAATCACGGCAAGCTGTACAACGCTTTGCGTAACGCGGGCTTGAGCCAGGACGACGCGCAGTACTACGAAGTGCATATCAGCCTGGTGCCGCCACGGGCCAAGCGTGAATGGGCGCTGATTTCACGTCGTATTCCGGACCTCGGGTTCCAGAACGCGTTTCTGACGTCGCTGGCCGAGCACTTCCGGCTGGAGCGGGCTTATTACGATGCGGTCTGGGAAGAAATGCAGCGCGTGAAATAGCCCTCCCTGGACAACGCGAGTACCCCGACATGCCAAGTCATATCACTGAATCCCGTATCCACGGGGGCGCTTACTCGTCCCCGGAATTTGCCGCGATCTTCTCTGATGCCAATCAGGTGCAGAAGTGGCTCGATGTTGAAACAGCACTGGCGGCGACCCAGGCGCAGATGGGCATCATCCCCCCTGAGGCCGCACGGGAAATCGCCCGGGTCGCCAGTGTGGAACTGCTGGACCTTGATGCCCTGGGACGCCAAAGCATGGAAACCGGGCATATCCTGGTGCCGACCCTTCGCGCACTGGAGGCCCTGTGCGCCGATGGCCTGGGTGAATACGTGCACTACGGCGTGACCACCCAGGACATCCTCGACACCGGCCTTATGTTGCAGGTCCGCGATGCCTGGGGCCTGGTGTTGCAGCGTTTGCGCGCTATCCGTGGGCATTTGCTCAAGCTTGCGCTGCGACACAAACACACGGCGATGGTCGCCAGGACCCACGGGCAACAAGCGCTGCCCACCACGTTCGGCTACAAGGTGGCAGTGTGGGTCGATGAGATTGATCGACACCTTGAGCGTTTTGACGAAGCCTATGCCCGGGTCATGGTGGGCAATCTCACCGGCGCCGTGGGCACCCTGGCCGGTCTTGGCCCGCAGGGCCTGGAGGTGCAGCGCCGGACTCTGGAAAGCCTCGGCCTGGCGGCACCGTTGAGCAGTTGGCACAGCGCCCGCGACCGCATTCTGGAGGCGGCGTGGTTGCTGGTGCAGGCATCGGCAACCCTGGGTCGGGTTGCCAATGAGATCTACCACCTGCAACGCACCGAGATTGATGAGGTGCGCGAAGGGCGACGGGCAGGGCAGGTGGGGAGCAGCACCATGCCCCACAAGCAAAACCCGTCGACGGTGGATTTGATCAGCGCGCTGTCGCGCCTGGTGCGTGCGCAGATGCTTGCGCTCACCGACGCGGCATTCCAGCTGCATGAACGAGACGGCACCACCTGGCGGATTGAGTGGGCTGCCTTGCCGGAGCTGTTCATCTACGCCGGGGCCTTGCTCGCCCGCATGGAAGGCGTACTGCTGGCCGGCCTGGACGTGCGTGAAGCACGGATGCGCAGCAACCTGGACATGCTCGGCGGGTTGATCCTGTCGGAACGCATCATGCTCGCGCTGGCGCCGCGTCTGGGCAAGCAGACGGCCCATCACCTGATCCACGACATTGCCCTGCAGGCCCAAGGTTCGGGCGGTTCTTTTCGCGAAGCCTTGCTCAGCGATCAACGTCTGCACGGCTGTTTCACCCGCCAGGCGCTCGACGACCTGCTTGACCCGGCCGCCTACACCGGGTTGGCGGCGGAGATGGTCGAGCAGGTGGCCAATAAAACAATCCCCCGCTGTTCAAGCGATGACCTTGAAGCGGTGATGGCAACCCAAGGCAATACCAGTCAGTCCCAGTACGCTATGGAGGGTATGTAATGGATGCGCAAACGTTGGAAACGGTAGCCCGTGCGTCTTGCACCGCACGCACCGAACACCTGGGCCTTGATCATGAAGGCGAGCAATGCCGCCATGAACACAGCCACATTCTCGACTCGAAAACCCACGGTTCAGGCTATGCCGGCCCGCAGAGTCGCAAGATCTTCTGCAGTCACTGTCGCTTGCAACGCTGGCTGGATGTGGAAGCCGCGCTGGCCATGGCTCAGGCCGATGTGAATATCATCCCGCGCGAGGCCGCCCTGGAAATCGAAAAAGCCGCCTTGCTGTCGGGCATCAATGTGCGCCAGTTGGCCGAGGGCGTGGCAGCCACCGGCCATTCGCTGATGCCGTTGCTGAGCGCCCTGCAAAAAAATTGCAGCCCAAGCGCCCGCGAGTACGTTCACTACGGCGCCACCACCCAGGATATCCAGGACACCGCCCAGTCCCTGGAAATGCGCGACGTCCTCGACGCGATGGACCAGGCCCTGGAGACCTTGCTCGGCAAGTTGTCGACCCTGGCCGATGCGCACCGTGACTCGCTTATGGTGGCCAGGACTCACTCGATCCCGGCATTGCCGACCACCTTCGGGCTGAAGGTCGCCGGCTGGATCGATGAACTGTTGCGGCATCGCCAGCGCCTGGCCGAAGCGCGTCAGCGTGTGCTGGTAGTGCAGCTGTTCGGCGGGGTTGGCACCATGGCGGCGTTCGGCCCGGAAGCGATACCGATGCTGGAACGCTTTGCGCAGCGCCTGTCGCTGCAAGTGCCGCTGACGGGGTGGCACGTGTCCCGTGACCGCGTCGCGGAGTTTGTCAGCACCCTGGCCATGGTCACGGCCTCCTTGGCCCGTGTGGCCGATGAGATCCGCACGCTCAATCGCTGGGAAATCGCTGAAGTGGAAGTGGGCTGGAGCGACCAGCAGATCGGCAGCAGCACCATGCCGCACAAACGCAACCCCGAAGGCTGCGAGCAAGTGGTGGTGTTGGCGCGGCTGGCCAAGGCCCAGGTCATGCTGGCCCTGGACGCGATGATCCTCGAACACGAGCGCGATTATCGCGGCACACGCCTGGAATGGTGTGCGGTGGCGGACGTTTCTCACTATGCGCTGATGGCGCTGTCGATCCTGACCGACACCATCGATGGGCTCACCGTTAACGTCAAAAAGATGGAGGGCACTGCCCATGCCTACGGCGATGCGATCTGCACCGAAGCCGTGGTGTTCGAAATGGCGCGCAAGTTGGGCAAGAGCAGCGCCTACCAGATCATCTTTGAAGTGTCCCAGGCCAGCCAGCGTGATCACGTGTCGATCCGCGCCGCAATCGAAGCCGACGCCCGGGTGCTTGCCGTCATGAATGCAGGCGCTTTGGCGCGACTGTTCGAGCCGAGAACTCACCTGGGCATGTCCGAACACATCGTCGATAACGTGCTGTCCAAACTGGCGGCGCGTTGATCACTGAACAGACTTACACAATCATCAAGGAGCGACAGATGTCCAAACTTATGGAAGTTGATCAAGCCAAGGTTCAACAGTTTTCGGCGCGCATCATGGAGGACTACGGCAACACGCTGCGCGGCGCCATGCTCTACATCGGCGACCAGTTGGGCTTGTTCAAGGCACTGGCCGACGGCGAGGCCGTCACCTTGGAACAATTGGCGCACAAGACCGGCTACAACGCCCGCTACTTGCGTGAATGGCTGGGCAGTATGGTCACCGGAAATTATGTGACCTATGACGCTCAAACTCGCCGCTACCGGATGCCCGCTGAATTTGTGCCGGTACTCGCCGATGAAGACTCGCCGTATTTCGCCGGTGGCATCATCCAGTTGAGCGTGCCGTTCGTAAGCATGGCGCCCAAGGTCATCGAAGCCTTCCGCCATGGCGGTGGCTGCGCCGAAGAAGCGTTCCCGCTGGAAACCTGGAAAGGCATGGAGCGCATGACCATGCCTTGGTACAAGCACTACCTGGTCCAGCACTGGATCCCGTCCCTGGACGGTGTCGAAGAGAAGCTCAAAACCGGCGGCAGTGTGCTGGATTTCGGCTGCGGCGCGGGCTTGGCGGCGATCACTATGGCCAAGGCTTACCCCGAGGCGCGCATCGTCGGCTGCGATTTCCACTTGCCTTCCATCGAGTTGGCCCGCGCCAACGCCGAGGCGGCTGGGGTGGGCGACCGGGTGCAGTTCGAGGTCAACGACTCGGATGCCCTGCGCGGCCAGCAGTTCGACTTCGTGACCACTTTCGTGGTGATCCACGACGCCACTGACCCCCAGCAAATGCTCAAGGACCTGCGCGCCGCCACGGCCAAAGACGGCACCTACCTGATGGTAGAACTCAACCTGTCCGAAGAGCTGCACGAGAACATGAACCTGTTCGGCCGCGTCATGTACCCGCAGAGCACCCTCTATTGCATGACTTGCTCGCTGTCCCATGGCGGGGAAGGGCTGGGAGCGTTCATGGGTGAGAAACGTGCGCGCCAGATGGCGCAGGCGGCCGGTTTCAGCCATTTCCGCAAAGTCCCCTCGGAGTGGCCGCCGATGCCGGCGCTATTCGAACTCAAGCCTTGATGTGAGCTTGCTGTGGCGAAGGCGCTTGCACCCTCGCCACGGTGCGCACCGTTCCCGAAATATTGCGCAATAAGGCAATTTAATGGCCCCTTTGTAACAAAATCCTCGCCAAAATCACTTTTATTTTCAGGTGGTTAGGCGGGGATGCAAATGCGCACTGTTGGAATGATGCTGATTGCCTGCTCCCTGGCGGGGGGCGCGACCACCGTACAGGCTCGGGAGTTGCGTGAGGGTGACAAGTACATGTGCAGTTGGGGCGCGGGCACAGCTGCCAGGGCTCAGGAGTTGAAGTTGTCCGGAGTGTCGCTGTATGCCGCTCGGCAGAAGATCCAGACCATCAAGTTCAACAAATCCTGGATGCGCATGATGGCCATGGGGATTACCGAGCAAACCTATGACAGCCACTCAAGACTGAAGCCGGAGGCGATCCGCAAAAGTTTTTACCAGGATTGCCTGCGCTACAAAGTCGCACGTAAATAAGCCGAAGCCGTTTAACGACGCTTACAAATCCCCCACAAACCCTGTGTGAGTATTTGCATACAATTGCGCACTTCTTCATGGAGGCTTGTATGCGAGTGCTTATTCGAGCGGCGACAGCCGATGATGTCGATACGCTGTGCGCTATTCGCACCTCGGTGGTGCAAAACCATCTGAGCCTTGAGCAGATGGCCGAACGGGGGATCACGCCGCCGGTACTGGTCGACGCGATACGCCAAGCGCCTTGCGCCTGGGTCGCCGAAGTCAACGGCCAGGCCGCCGGATTTTCCATGGTTGATCTGGATGAAGGTGAAGTGTTCGCGATGTTCGTGTTGCCCACACACGAGAACCTGGGCCTGGGACGGCAACTGATGGCAGTGGCTGAAGCCGCTTTGTTTGAACGCCACAACAGGCTGTACCTGATCACTGACGGGCGTGATGAAATCCGTGCCAACGGTTTCTATCAACGCCTGGGCTGGTCCAGCGTCGGCCCAGTTGATGGCGACGATGTTCGCTACGAAAAGAGCAGGGCACCGTAAGGTCATGAGTGCCCAAAAACCCCCATCCTCCAACGGCTTGCTGTATCTCGCCGTGGGGGTGCTGTGCCTCGCGGCGCTACTGGGGTTCTATTTCGTTCAACTCAACGCCCAGGTGGACCGCCAGCGTGAAGAGGCCGCTGAGCGCCTGGCGCTTTGTCGGCACATGGAGACCGTCGTGGAGGTGAGCGCTGCCAGGCGCGCTGAACTTCAACAGACGTGCAAGCAATTGAGTGAACCGTGATTGAACAGTGTGCCGTACTTAATCAATAACCCTTTTTATAGATGGACTTAGGGCACGGGTATAACCGTTACTTGCACCAAAAAGTGGCACTCATTGTCCCTGTTACCTTAAAAAACATGTGGTTATTGAATGACTTACGGCGCTTTCAATCCGACGAAAGGATTAAAATAATCTTGTTACACGTTTTTACAGTCGCTACTATAGCCGGGCGTTCACCTCCCACGGTTTATGCATTTTTAAATCCCAAGTTTCCATCAGCTACTTGGGATTTTTTTTGCCTGGAATTAAGTACGGGCAATAACGGCAGCGATACGGCCTGTCATTCGAAACGCGCTCGTTGCCGGGCGAAATGAGGCATGGCTAACACTTTTGCATCAATCGTCCGGCCTGCGGCAAAACCTCATCTACGCTGTTTGGATCACAACCATCAGGTAGGCCCGTACAAGGGCGCTTGTCATGATCTCGATCGTCGAATTCAACCGCATCATGGCCTCGGGGTTCCAGCCTCTTTGCTGCGACTGCACCTTGAACAGCGATGGCTCGCTGCGCATCAGCATCTATGAGCCGCAGTCCGGTCGCGTCGATCTTCTGTTGACGTGCGTATCCCCTGAAGGCCTAAACAGCATCCGTTCCATCTCAAACCTGATTGGTGAGTTGCGTGCCGAGATCAAGGCCGGGCGCCGTGGGTTTGCGGCGGTAGGTTAGTGGTTGTGCGCGGCGTCAGAGGCGCCGCAGGAAGGATTTGACGATGTGACGGGTGGCGTCGGTGGTGTCCAGTTCGTCCAGGGCGCTGTAGGCGTACCACTGGCAGGCAACGATTTCGTTGCACGGCCGCGCCTCCTCGATATTCACCACCGAGGCCTCGAACACGTGGTGCAGCGTGTCGCGGGCCTTCAGCTCTTGCAAGTACAGCAAGCCATCGACGCTTAATCCGGTTTCTTCTTCCAGCTCGCGTTCGGCGGCGCCCACCGGGCGTTCGTCGCGTTCTACCTTGCCGCCCGGCAAGGCCCACTTTGATCTGGCCTTGCGCACGAAGAGAATATGCCCTTCATGTTCGCAAATGACGGTTGCCCTAATTTTCATCGTATGTGCCCCCGCGCCGGATGAATGTCACAAAAGTGTAATGCAAATGTCATGCTAAGTGGTTATGGCGTGCCGGGTTCTGTATGTGGATACTGCCCGATTGACGAAGACGAACGAGGGCATTCGATGAAGACCATACGCTGGGGCATGATCGGCTGTGGCAGTGTCACTGAGTTAAAGAGTGGACCCGCTTTCTACAAAGCGCCAGGTTCGGCATTGGTGGCCGTGATGGGGCGGCGTATCGAGGCGGTGCGCGATTATGCGGCGCGGCACGGTATCGCGCGTTTTCATACCGATGCCCAGGCACTGATCAATGACCCTGAGGTGGATGCGGTCTACATCGCCACACCGCCCGACAGTCACCTTGAATACAGCCTGATGGTGGCGGCGGCGGGCAAACATTGCTGCGTCGAAAAACCCATGTCGCTGAATGCCGAGCAGAGCGCATTGATGCAACGCACCTTCGAGCGCGCCGGGCTGCACCTGTTTGTTTCCTACTATCGGCGCTCGTTGCCGCGCTTTCAGCAAGTGCGCAGCTGGTTGCAGGAAGGGCGTATCGGTGAATTGCGGCACCTGACCTGGACCCTGTGCAAGCCTGCCGCTGCAACTGATAGCAACGCCGCCAATTGGCGCACCGATCCGGCCATTGCCGGTGGCGGATATTTCGCCGACCTGGCCAGTCACGGGTTTGACCTGTTCCAGTACCTGGCCGGGGATATTGTCGAGGTCTCAGGCTTTTCCGCGCGTCAGGCCGGGCGCTACGCGGCAGAGGATGCCGTGACGGCCTGCTGGACCTTCGCCAATGGTGCCTTGGGCATGGGCTGCTGGAACTTCGTGGCGGACCGTCGCGAAGACCGTGTCGAATTGATCGGCAGCCGTGGCCGCATTCAGTTTTCAGTGTTCGAGGACCAGCCGTTGCGCCTGGAAGGCGAAACCAGCGAGGTGTTGGAAGTGCCGTGCCATGCACATATCCAGTGGCACCACGTACTGGGCATGAATGCGCATATTCGCGGGGACGCCGAACATCCGTCGCTGGCGATCGAGGCGTTGAAGACCGATATCATCCTGGACAAGGTGTTGCAACGTTACTCCAATCATCCCTAGCTGCCGCGATAGCGTAAGACTTCATTTTTTAAAGGAATACTGGGATGAAATACTGGATGGTGTTGTGGCTCCTGATCGCCACAGTTGCAACTGCGGCGCCGCGTGACCAAGGGCTGCCGGGGGAGTTTGACTTTTATGTGCTGTCGTTGTCGTGGTCACCGACCTTCTGCCTGACGCACCCAGGCAATGAACAGTGCACGGGCAAGGGCTATGGGTTTGTGTTACACGGTTTGTGGCCGCAATACGCGCGGGTAGGGTGGCCGGCCTCCTGTGCGCCACAGTCACGCTTGAATGACGAGGAAATGGACAAGGGCGCGTCAATGTTTCCAACCCGTGCGCTGCTCAAGCACGAGTGGGCCAAGCATGGCACCTGCAGCGGGCTCGAACCGCTGGAGTATCTGGACAAGACCGACACGGCACTCGGCGCGGTAGTCATCCCGCCGCAACTGCAGCCGTTCAATACACCCGCGTCGCTACAGGCGCGTGAGATTGAGGACTTGTTTCGCGAGAGTAACCCGCGCATGGGCAATCACGGCTTGGCAGTGATCTGCAAGGGCAAGGTGCTGTCGGAGGTGCGCGTGTGCCTGACCAAGGAACTGGCATTCACCGGATGCCCGCGCAGTGTAAAAAGCCAATGCCGTAGCGGTGATATTCGCATTCCGACGCAGCGCTGAGCTCGATTGCGGGAGCCAGGTTGTTCTCGTGACGGCCTAAAACCAACACTGATCTTGTGGGAGGGAGCTTGCTCCCGATGGCGGCCTCAGGGCCGACCACGAGGCTGGATCAGACCGAGTACATGTCCATTCCTGTGGTAACGGCCGCTATTGGTTCCGCTTTTACAGCGGGTCACTTTGGAAAAGAGGATGGCATGAAGGCTCCAGGACAAAGGCGAAACACGGGTTTTACCAGAAGGTCCGCGAGCGCAGGTATTAATACGACGGTCGTGACGGATGAAAGTGTTACAGCATTGAACAACACGGGTGCCGATTGTTAGGGTAGACGGCCAACAGGAGGGTAAGTACATGGATTTCACCGGCAAAACCGCGATCGTCACCGGCGGCGCACGCGGCTTGGGGCTCAGCTATGCACGAGGGTTGGCCCTGGCCGGCGCCCGTGTGGTCATCAGCGATATTGGTGCCGACAAGATGGGTGCAGGCACCGATGCGTCGGTGGTGCAACAGGCCGCCGACACCCTGCGTGACGAAGGGCTGACGGTGGTGGGCCATGGCGGTGACTTGTCCACGGACGAGGGGTGCCGGCAACTGATCGCGTTTGCCCTCGAAATGTTCGGCCGGCTCGACATCCTGATTCACAACGCCGGTTGGGTGGGTTACCAGCCCATAGCAGAGCTGGACGCCAGCTTCCTTCAGCGCGCCATGGACATCAATCTCTACGCGCCGCTGTGGCTGTGCAAGCACGCTTGGCCGCACCTGCTGCGCTCTAGCGCGCCGCGCATCATCCTCACCACTTCCGACCGTGCCATGTATGCGCAATACGAGCAAACCGGGCTAGTGGCTTACAGCGCCGGCAAGATGGCACAGTTGGGCATCATGAACGCGCTGAGTCATGAAGGCGCCGAGGCCGGAATCCGCGTCAACGCGATCTCGCCGGTGGCCAAGACACGCATGTGGGGCGTGACCGACGAGCCGGACGAACTCAAGCCGGAGTGGGTGCCGCCGGGGGTCTTGTTCCTTGCTTCGTCGCAGTGCACGGATACCGGCTACATACTGCGCGCCAGCAACGGCCAATTCACCGCTACGCGTTTCAGCGAAAATCCCGGTGTGGATTACCCGCGCAATCTCGCCCGTATAAAAGCGAGTAGTGCTGAAGAAGTTGCTGCCGCATGGTCGCGCATCAAACAGCCGCCTACCCAGGCCGTCACCTGAATCTGTCTCCCTCTACCAAGGTTCGACCATGAACAATAGCCCCGTGCGCATCACTGGCGAAGAAACCCTTTCGGACAACTGGTACCTGTTGAAGAAATACAGCTTCGACCTGCGCCGTCGCGACGGTAGCTGGCAAGCTCAGACGCGTGAGGTCTACGACCGGGGCAACGGCGCAACGATCCTTTTGTACAACCGCGAGCGCCGCACGGTGCTGCTGATTCGCCAGTTCCGTATGCCGACGTTCGTCAACGATTACTCCGGCTACCTGATTGAAGCAGCGGCCGGCTTGCTCGACAACGCCAGCCCCGAAGAGCGTATACGCCTGGAAGCCGAAGAAGAGACCGGCTACCGCGTGGGGCATGTGGAGAAAATCTATGCAGCGTTTATGAGCCCGGGATCGGTGACTGAACGGATTCACTTTTTTATCGGTGAGTATCAGCCAGGCGATCGAGTGGGGGCGGGTGGTGGCCTGGAAGAAGAGGGCGAGGATATCGAGGTGTTGGAGCTAGGCTTCGAGCAGGCGCTGGCGATGGTGCAGAGTGGGGATATTGTGGATGGAAAAACGATTATGTTATTGCAGCATTTGGAGTTGCGGATACTGAGAGACGGGTGGTGATGGGGCCAGGCGTGCAGGCAAAAAAATCCCGCCTGTAAAGACGGGATTGTTTGACCCGGGTTACCGAATCAGGAAGGGAACAGCTCGCTCAGCTTCATTGCCAGCATCATGTCGCCTTCGGTGCGCAGCTTGCCGCCCATGAACGCCTGCATGCCGTCGGTGGAACCGTCGACGATGCCTTCCAGGGTCTCGCTGTCCATCACCAGGGTGACTTGGGCGTCAGGGTTTTCACCTTCCTGGAGTTCGCAGGTCTTGTCCTTGACCACCAGCGAAAAATTCTTGGTGTCGTCGATACGGAAACCGAACACCAGGTCCAAGCCTTCGGCAGCGCTTGGGTTGAATTTGGCTTTCATTGCTTCTACAGCTTTGGCTACGTCAGTCATGGTTTCGATCCTTTTATGGTGAGTCCAGTGACCTTGGGGTCACGGTTGGCCGCAGTTCATCGGAAAGTGATGAGCTGCGGCGCCTTCAACAGTTGCAGGTGGGCATGACTGTTGAAGGAAGCCAGTGCCACCTCGCGACCACGGAATTTCAGCTGGTTGAGCGAGGTGTTTACAATTTGCCAGTTCATTTCGAACGCCTGGGCTGCAGGCATTCGGGTAATCAGGTGGAGCAGGGCGGTGATGGTGCCGCCGGACGTGAACACCGCGATTTTGTCGGCGCTCCGGGCGGCCTCAAGGATGCGTTGCAAGCCACCCTGGACCCGCTCGACAAACCCCAGCCAGCTTTCCAGCCCTGGTGGGTCATAGGTGCCGGCCAGCCAGCGCTCGATGATCAGGGCGAAGATGCGCTGGAACTCGCTGCGGTTCTGCGGGCCATTGCGCAGGATATGCATGGCATCGGGCTCGCTGCCGAGTAAATCAGGCAGCAGGCCGCGGATGATGGCTTCGCCGTCGAACTCGTTGAAGGCGCTGTCGGTTTCGAGTATGGGGGCCGGCAGGCCGAGGGCGCGGTATTGATCGAACGTGGCGCTGGCGGTGTGTTGCTGGCGACGCAGGTCGCCGGCGATACAGCGGTCGAACACCAGGCCCAGGTCTGCCAGATGGCGACCGAGCACTTGCGCCTGTTCCACGCCGACGGGCGACAGGACGTCATAGTCGTCTGCACCGAAGGAGGCCTGGCCATGTCGAATCAGATAGATGCTGCCCACGTCCGTTTTCCCGGTACGTTGAAAGTCTGGCGAGGTTATGAGGATGCCTGCGAGCTGTCAATGAAAAAACATACGCTTGTTTTAAAAGCCCGTTGGAGCCCGCCTGCTGGCGGTTTGAGCACTGGCTCCAACGCAGTGGCGTCGGTATGCTGGGGCCATCCGCGCCTGGCGCAGTGCATTTTTTAAGGAGACATATGGATTTTCTGGCCGAATACGCGAGCTTTCTGGCGAAGACCGTCACCCTGGTGGTCGCTATTCTGGTGGTATTGATCAGCTTCGCAGCGCTGCGCAGCAAGGGTCGTCGCAAGTCCGCCGGCCAACTGCAGGTCAGCAAGCTGAATGATTTCTACAAGGGCCTGCGCGAGCGCCTGGAGTCGAGCCTGCTCGACAAAGACCAGCTCAAGGCGCTGCGCAAGTCCGAGAGCAAAGCCGAAAAGAAGAAAGACAAGAAGAAGCCCCAGGCCAAGGCACGGGTGTTCGTGCTGGATTTCAATGGCGACATCAAGGCGTCGGCGACCGAAAGCCTGCGCCATGAAATCACCGCGCTGCTGAGCCTGGCCACACCCAAGGATGAAGTGGTGCTGCGCCTGGAAAGCGGCGGCGGCATGGTGCACAGCTATGGCCTGGCTTCGTCGCAACTGGCGCGCATCCGCCAGGCCGGCGTGCCGTTGACCGTGTGCATCGACAAAGTGGCGGCCAGCGGCGGCTACATGATGGCGTGCATCGGTGAGAAGATCATCAGCGCACCGTTCGCCATCCTCGGCTCCATCGGCGTGGTCGCGCAGTTGCCCAACGTCAACCGCCTGCTGAAAAAGCACGACATCGACTTCGAAGTGCTGACCGCCGGTGAATACAAACGCACCCTCACGGTGTTTGGCGAAAATACCGAGAAGGGCCGGGAGAAGTTCCAGGAAGACCTGGACATCACCCACCAGTTGTTCAAGAACTTTGTCTCGCGGTACCGCCCGCAATTGGCGATTGATGATGTAGCGACCGGTGAAGTGTGGTTGGGTGTGGCCGCCCTCGACAAACAGTTGGTCGACGAGCTGCAGACCAGCGATGAATACCTGGCCACCAAGGCCAAGACTGCCGAAGTGTTCCACCTGCACTATGCCGAGCGTAAAAGCCTGCAAGAGCGCGTGGGCCTGGCGGCCAGCGGTTCGGTAGACCGGGTATTACTGACCTGGTGGAGCCGTTTGACCCAGCAGCGGTTCTGGTAAATCCTCAGGCTGTAGGCGGTCCCCTGTGGGAGGGGGCTTGCCCCCGATGGGCACGGACATCCACACAACCTATTAGCTGCCGACCGTAACCACGATGCGAAGCGAGCCGCTCTTGATCTTGCTTTTGATCTTGGGCGCCCCGTTAAACCACGCTGGCCGGAATTCGACAGGGATTTGGGGGGTAAACCGGCAGGGATGCCGGTTTAGCCGCCCCGCGCCATGGATGGCGCGTGGCGGCGGCCCCCCAAATCCCTGTCGGATTACGGGCACACCGAGCCTAGGCGAGGTGCCGAGTGGTGGGGCAAGAGCGCTTTGGTTACTTTCGCGCTTTTCGAAAGTGACCCGCTGTAAGAGCGGAACCCATAGTGGCCGTTACCTAAATAACGGATATGTACTCGGTCTGATCCAGCATCCCGGTCGGCCCTGAGGCCGCCATCGGGAGCAAGCCCCCTCCCACATTCAGCTGTGTGTGGGTATCGGCTTGCGCATCAGGCTCCCCACCACCAGCGCGCCCAGCAACCCCAATAAACCCGCCACCCACAACACCTCGCTGAACCCACCCACAAACGCCTGCCGCGCCAGCGGTTGCACTGTTACTCGCGCAGCTTCGGGCACCAAGTCCAGCGCCGCGGGCATATCACCGGCTACTACCCGCGAAGCAATACCCGCCACCTGCGCCTGCCACTGCGGGTCGATACTCGCGCTCAGCAACTGTTCGCTGTGGCTGCTCAGCAATGCGCCATACACGCCGATGGCCAACATGATTGCGCTGAAGCGCATGGTGGTGCTCATGCCCGAGGCCATGCCTGCGCGATCCCGCGGCACGCAGGCCATGATGTTTTTCTGCGTGTCGCCATTGAGTAACCCCGCGCCTGCACCGGTGACGGCGATCGCCAGGGCAAAAGGCAGATAACCGCCGGCCTGCACGGCCCACGCGCTCAACAGATTGCCGCAGCCCACCAGGGTCAAGCCACTCGCCATCATGGTCGCCGGTGTGAAGCGTGCCGCCAGGCGTACACCGACCCGCGGGCAGATCAGCATGGTCAAGGCAAACGGCAACATGCCCAGGCCCGAGGCAATCGCGGAGAAACCCAGGCCGTTCTGCAGGTAGAACGGCAGCAACGTCATCATCACCTGGGCGCAACCGGCGTAGGCAAACATGCCGAGCAAGGCGCCGATAAAGCGTGGGTGCCGAAATAGCTGCAAGTCCACCATCGATCGCTGCTGCAGGTGCTCGACCAGCACAAACACACCCATCAGCAGCCCGCCGCCGAGCAGGCGAGCGTAGGTCAGCGGGCTATCCCAACCGATGCGATTGGCCTCGATCAGCCCCCAGATCAGGCACAGCAAGCTGCCACTGAACGCCAGGCTGCCCCAGGGGTCCAGGCGCGCCGATCGGGTATCGCGGGACTCGGGAATCGCCCGCAGCACCAAGGCCATCAGTACCAGCCCCACCGGCAGGTTGAGATAGAAAATCCAGCGCCAGCCCAGGTGCTCGGTAATCAAGCCGCCCAGGGTCGGTGCGGCGGTCATCGCCACGCCCATGCACGCGCCCCAGAACGCCCAGGCCTTGGCGCGTTCTATTTCATCGTGGAAGGTATGCCCGATAGATGCCAGTGTCGAGGTCAGCAGCAGCGCCGCACCTACCCCCTTCACGGCCCGGGCGATGTCCAGCCACAGCGCGGTGGGTGCTGCGCCGCAGCCCAAGGAGGCGAGGATGAAAATACCCAGGCCCCAGACCAGGGTTTTCTTGCGGCCAAAGCGGTCGGCGATACTCCCGGCCGGCAACAACAAGGCGGCGAACGCCAGCATATAAGCGCTGACGACCCACTCGATATCGGCAAAGTTGGCGCCCAGGTCGCGGGCGATGCTCGGCAGCGTGACGGCAACGATGTTGGTATCCAGCACGATCAACGAGCAGACAGCGGAGGCGGTTACCAGCGTCAGGCGTGGACTGACCCGGCTCACAAGCAAATTACCTGGTAGGCAATACGCAAATCTCGGTTGACTTGCATCGCAAGGGCTCTTTAGTGTTCAGGAGCTACGAGCTTATCCCTGGCTAATCAAATTTTTGTTAGGCGCCAGGAAGTACTTCATTACCTTTGAGCTAATGCTGCCATGGAAATCCGCCATTTTCGTTACTTTCTGGCCGTGGCCCGGCAGCGCAATTTCACCCGCGCCGCCGAGCAATTGGGCATTGCGCCGCCGACCCTGAGCCGGCAAATCCAGGACATGGAAACCAGCCTGGGCACGCGCTTGTTTATCCGCCGGCAGCGCGAAGTCAGCCTCACCGAAGCGGGTGCCGCGCTGCTGAGCGAGGCTGAAGCCGCCGTGCGCCAATTCGAGTTCGCCCAGCGCAGTGCCCAGCGCGCCGGGCGTGGCGAGATCGGGCATATCGAGTTGGGTTACGTGGCTTCGGCGCTGTACTGCGGGCTGTTGCAGCGCCAGGTGCGAGGGTTCAGCCAGGCGTTTGCCGATGTGAACGTGAACCTGCGCGAATGGGCCATGGCTGCGCTACCGGGCGCGGTGGCCGATGGGCGCTGCGATATCGGTTATATCCGTTCGCCGATGACCCTGCCGGACGGCGTTGATGCGGTGCGCCTGGACAGCGAAGGCTTTGTGCTGGCGCTGGCTCATGACTCATGGCTGCTTGGACTCAAGGCAATCACCTGCGAGCACCTGGAAAACGAGACGTTTATCCTGCCGGAACAAATCAGCGGCACCTTGCATGTCGCCGCCCAGGGCGGCTACGCACCGCGCCTCGGCGCGCAGCCGGGCGGGTTGGTGGCGGTGGTGGCCCTGGTGTCGTTGGGGCAGGGGGTTGCGGTAGTGCCGGCATCGATGGTCGGGCATGTGAGCCTTCCGGGCGTGGTGTATCGCAATATCCAGGGCAATGAGGCGTCGTCGTGGTTGTCGTTGATTTACCGGCGTTTTGAAAAAGCGCCGGCGGTGGCGCGGTATATCCAGCAGGTCAAGCAGTCAGTCGCGGCTGCACCGAGTCGGCCAGGCGCGTAAGAATCAGGCAGCACGACACCGCCCCGGCGTCCAGCACCCCGAGAGAGCGCTCGCCCAGGCGACTGGCGCGGCCGATCTTGGCCACCAGGTCCTTGGTCGAATCGCGCCCCTGGGAGGCGGCGGTTTTCATCGCCTCCAGCGCATCGTTGAAAGACGCCCCGGATGCATGTGCCTGTTCAAACGCCTCTACTGCAGGAATAAGGGTATCCATCAGGCACTTGTCGCCCACGCCCGCCTCGGTGATGTCCTGCAGTGAGGTCAGGCCGCCGCGCAACAGATGGGCGAAGGTCGCGGCGTCGATGTCTTCACAATTGCGCACTTCGTCGGCCATGCCAATAAACAGGCTGCCATACAGCGGGCCCATGGAGCCGCCGATGCCTTCCATCAGGCTCAGGGTCAGTTCATCCAGGGCTTGGGCCAGGCTCAGTTGGCGGCCTTCGATAGTGCGACCGCAGTGGGCGAAGCCCTTGGCCATGTTGATGCCGTGGTCGCCGTCGCCAATGGCGCCGTCGACTTCGCTGAGGTATTCGCGATTGGCCACGATGACGCTGACCAGGTCGGCAACGATGGCGCTGCCGTCACGGGTGGAAAAGTGCTGGCTCATGTTTACTCCGCCTGGGTCATGCCGATGGAACGGCAGGGTTGGTCGATCAGGGTTTTCAGCTCGGCGTCGAGGCCGAGCAGGGTCAGGGTCACGCCCATCATTTCCAGGGAGGTGAAGTAGTTGCCGACGTAGCAACGGTGAATCTTCAAGCCCTTGGCCTTGAGTTGTTTTTCCACCTCGGCGTAGAAAATGTACAGCTCCATCACTGGCGTGGCGCCAAGGCCCGAGACCAGCACCACCACACTGTCGTCCTGGCTGAAGTCGCGGTCGGCCAGGATCGGCGCAAGCATGCGCTCGGCCATGGCCGCAGCCGGTTCAATCGGAATGACTTCGATGCCCGGCTCGCCATGATGGCCGATGCCCAGTTCCATCTGGCCGTCAGGGATCTGGAAGTTCGGCTTGCCGACGGCGGCGATGGTGCAGGGCGTGAGGCCGATACCGATCGAGCGGCAGTGGTCGACGGTCTTCTGCGCGACGCGAATCACCCCGTCGAGGTCGTAATGCTGGGCGGCGGCGGCACCGCCGATCTTCCACATGAAGATTTCCCCGGCCACTCCGCGACGCTTGGCGATATCGGCCTTGGGCGCCGAAGCCACGTCGTCGTTGGCCACCACGGTGCGGATGCGCATGTCTTTGCTGGCGGCCATTTTCATCGCCAGCTTGACGTTCATATTGTCGCCGGCGTAGTTGCCATACAGGCAGGCTACGCCCGCGCCATGGTCGGCGGCGCGGAAGGCGTCGAAAAAGCTCTTGGCGGTGGGCGAGGAGAAAATCTCGCCGACGGCCACGGCGTCTACCAGGCCCGGGCCGACATAGCCGAGGAACGCCGGCTCATGCCCGGAGCCGCCGCCGGTCACGATGCCGACCCGACCCTGACCGGAGGGCCGGGCCTTGACGATGACCCGTGGGTTGGTTTCGTACTGGCGCAGTTCGGGGTGCGCGACCAGGATGCCGCGCAGCATGTCTTCGACCACTTGGTCGGGATCGTTGATGACTCGATTCATAACGCGGGTTCCTGTTCTTGTTCTAAAGGGCGACACCAATCCATTGTGGGAGCTGGCTTGCCTGCGATGGCGGTGTGTCAGTTGGCGAATCTTTATCTGATTCACCGCCATCGCAGGCAAGCCAGCTCCCACAGTTTGTGTGTTGCTGCTGCAATCAGGGTTCGAGCACCACCTTGAGCGATTTATCGCCGCGCTCCATCACCGCAAACGCCTCCTTGAAATCCGCCAGGGCAAACTTGTGGGTCACCACATCGCGCATGTCGATCTTGCGGTTGCCGATAAAGTCGATGGCTCTCGGGTACATATAGGGCCCCAGGTGCGAGCCGAGGATGTCCAGCTCCTTGCGGTCGCCGATGATCGACCAGTCCACCGTGGCCTCGTCATTGAACACGCTGAATTCGACGAAGCGCCCCAGCTTGCGCAGCATCGCCAGGCCCTGGTTGACCGCCTTGTGGTGCCCGGTGGCTTCGATGTAGATGTCGCAACCGTAGCCATCCGTGATCTCGCGGATTTTCGCCAGCACATCCACCTCTGCCGGGTTCCAGACTTCGTCGGCGCCCATGCGCAGGGCGAGGGCGGCGCGCTCGGGTTTCATGTCCAGCACGATAAGCTTTTTCGGGTTGCGCAATCGCACCGCGCCGATGATGCCCAGGCCCAAAGTGCCGGCGCCTGCGACCACCACAATGTCGTCATGGTCGACGTCGGCGCGCTCCGCGGCGTGCAGCGAGCAGGCCAATGGCTCGATCAGGATCGCTTCATCGGGGGCGATGGATTCCGGCACTTTGTGGATGATGCCTTCCTTGGTGAAAATCATGTACTGGGCCATGGCGCCCTGCACATTATTCTGGAAGCCATACAGGTCATGCTTCTGGCACATCCAGTACTGGCCGTGGTTGCAGAAGCGGCAACCCCAGCACGGCACGATCTGTTCGGAAATCACCCGGTCGCCGACCGCCACGCCGCGCTTTTCGGCGCCTGGGCCAAGGGCGACGACACGGCACACGAACTCATGCCCGGGAATCATCGGCGGCTTCACATAGCGCGGTTGCTCGGCATCGCCCCAGAACGACGGCGCGCCGCGATAGGTCTTGATATCGCCCATGCAAATGCCGCACAGCTCGACCTTGGTCAGGATCTCGTCGGGGCCGGGGGTGGGCACGTCGACGGTTTCCAGGCGGTAGTCTTCCGGCCCATGGCAGACCACGGCCTGCATGGTTTTGGGGATGCTCGGGGCAAGTTGTTCGGGTGTGCGTTCGGTGACGGTGGACATGACAGGACCTCACGACATAAAGATGAATTACTGAATGCTGTAGCCGCCATCGATCACCATGTTGGCGCCGGTGATCATCTGCGCGGCATCGCTGAGCAGGTATAGCGCCAGCCCGGCGATTTCTTCCGGCTGGGCAAAACGCCCCGCCGGGATCTGCAATTTGGCCCGCTCACCCACGTCGCCGGCCCAGGCTTTTTTGCCCAGGGCGGTTTCGACGATGGTGGGGGAGATGGCATTGACGTTCACCTGCGGCGCCCACTCCATGGCCAATACCTTGGTCATGCCGACGATGGCGGCTTTGCTGGCGCAGTAGGCGACGTGACGGTCCAGGCCAATCACAGCGGCCTGGGACGCCAGGTTGACGATGCGCCCGCTGCCTTGGGCGAGCATGTGTCTGGCGCAGGCCTGGGCCACGAAGAAACTCGCCTTGAGGTTGATGTCCAGGGTAGTGTCCCAGGCGCTTTCGCTGACCTCGATGGCTTTGTCCAGCAACACCACGCCTGCGCTGTTGATCAGGTAATCCAGGCGCTGGAAGTGTGTGAATACGCGGTCGATGGCGGGTTGTATCTGGCCGGTCTGGCCGAGGTCGACGGCAATGCCCAGGTGCCCGGCACCCAGGCTGGCGGCCACCTCGACCACGGCCGGGTCGCGGTCCAGCAGCGCCACCCTTGCGCCGCGTTCCGCCAGTAAGGTGGCGCAGGCCAGACCAATGCCGGCGGCGCCACCGGTGATGACCGCGCAACGGCCGCTGAGGTCGAAGGCTTGGTTCCAGAAACCAGACATGAATAACTCCCGTTACAGATCAAAAGGTAGAACGCGGTCCAATGTGGGAGCTGGCTTGCCTGCGATTGCATCGACCCGGTCTACCTGATGCACCCAGGTGCCTGCATCGCAGGCAAGCCAGCTCCCACAGTTGACTGTGTTTCAAGCCACTGACTACTTGCCGCCGCTGACTTGCTTGTACAGCGCATCCGCATTGGCATTGGTCACCGGCACCCACGGCAGGATGTAGTTCCTGGCCGTGCCGTCACCCCATTTCACGTCCTTGGCGTAGCGCTCCCAGATCACCGATTGCGGCTTGTAGTCCTCACCGGCCAGGGCGCGCAGGGCCACGTCCAGTGCGCCTTGGGATTGGGCCTGGGCGTCCTGGAGGAATGTGGTGACTTCGTCTTTTTTTGCCGCCTGGATCGCATCCGGCATACCGTCGATGGAGGTCACGGGTACCTCTTTGGAGGTCAGTCCGTGGGACTTCAGGGCCTGCACAGCGCCGAGGGCCATGTCGTCGTTCTGGGCGATCACGCCGTTGATGCCCTTGGGGTGGGCGTTGAGCCAGTCTTCGGTGAGGGTCATGGCCTGGGCGCGGTCCCAGTTGGCAGTTTTCTTCTCGATGATCTTGATGTCAGGGTGTTTGCCCAACACTTCCAGCTCGCCTTTTTCCCGGTCGATCTGCGCCGACTGGCCAATCGGGCCCTGGATGATCACCACGTTGCCCTTGCCGTTGAGCTTGTCGACCATGGCCTGGGCTTGCAGGCGACCACCTTCCACGTCGTCGTTACCGACATACGGCACGTTGGCATCGGCTACTTTCGTATTGGAGGCGATGACCACCACGTCGTTGCTCATGGCCGCCTTGACCGTACCGACACCGGCCTTGGTATCAATGGGTACGAACAGAATCGCGTCGTAGCGTTGGGTCACCATATTTTCGATCTGGTTGTTCTGGGTCAGGGCGTCGTAGTTGCCGTCGAATACGGTCAACTGCACGGTGCCATCCTTGACGGCCGGATGTTCCTTGAGCTCACGCACCCAGTTCTGCATGAACTGGCCCTTGAGGCCGTAGACGGCCGCGCCGATCTTGTAGGTCTTGCCATCGGCTGCCATGGCGACACTGCTGGCGAGCAGGGAGAGGGCCGCCGCGGCGGCCAGGGTAGTACCCAGTTTCATAAGTCGAACTCCAGTTATTGTTATCGGTCGTTCTTCAGCGTTTTTTCTTGCGCCACACGTCGATCAGTACTGCGAACACGATGATCAGGCCCTTGGCGACCTGTTGGTAATAGGAGGACACGCCGAGCAGGTTCAGGCCGTTGTTGATCACGCCGATCAGCAGCGCCCCGAACAAGGTGCCGACAATGCTGCCGGTACCGCCCGACAGGCTGGTGCCGCCGATCACCACCGCGGCAATCGCGTCCAGCTCATAGGAAACCCCGGCCTGGGGCAGGGCAGAGGTGGTACGTGCCGACAACACCACGCCGGCCAATCCTGCGAGCAGGCCCGAAACCACGTACACCGAAAACATCACCTTGCGCACGCCGATGCCGGAGGTGCGTGCGCTTTTTTCATTGCCGCCCACCGCGTACACGTAGCGGCCGTAGGTGGTGTAGCGCAGCACCATCCAGAAGATCAGCGCGACCACAGCGAAGATAATGATCGGCACGCCCACTGGGCCGATCTTGCCGATACCCAGCGCCAGGTAGGCGTCGGGCAGGTCGGTTATCGGGCTGCCGTCGTTGAGGATAAAGGTCATGCCGCGGGCGATGCTGAGCATACCCAGGGTGGCCACGAACGGCGGGATCGACAGGTTGGCGACCATAAAACCGTTGACCACGCCAAGCATCGCCCCGGCAAACATCCCGGCGCTGACCGCCGCCAACAGGCCATAGCCCTGGGTGGCGACCATCGCGCTGCACAATCCGGCAAAGGCCAGGATCGAACCTACCGACAAGTCGATGCCCTTGGTCAGGATCACGTAAGTCATGCCCACGGCGAGGATGCCGTTGATGGAGGTCTGGCGCAGGATGTCCATCCAGTTGCGCCAGGTCATGAAGTATTCGCTGGAGAACGCCATCACCACGCACAGCAGGATAAACACCAGCGGCAGGCCGAAGCGGTCCAGAGACAGGCGCAAGCGGTTGCGTGGCGCGGTGGTGACAGGGGCGGCAAGGGTTTTGGCATTCATGAGGCAAGACTCAACAAGGCTTCCTGGGAAAGGGCAGTGTCGGTGCTGATGGTCACCAGCCGGCCGCCCTTGAATACGGCAATGCGATCACTCAAATGCAGCAGTTCCGGGGCTTCGGACGACACCACGATGGCGGCGCCGCCGGCCCGTACGAACTGGTCGAGCAGGTGGTAGATCTCCTGCTTGGCGCCTTCATCGATTCCGCGGGTGGGTTCGTCGCAAAGCAGGCACACCGGCTCGGTGGACAGGCATTTGGCGAGCACGACTTTTTGTTGGTTGCCGCCGCTCATGGACGCCACCGGCAGGTCCAGGGAGCTGGTCTTGATCTGCAGGCGCTTGACCATGTCTTCGGCCAGTTGGGCTTCCTTACGCGCATTGATCAGCGACCAACTCGACAAGCGCTTGTAGGCCGACAGCGCGATGTTCGAGAGGATGCTGCCGGTCAGCACCAGGCCACTGTCCTTGCGGTCTTCGGTGACCAGCGACATACCGGCGTTGATGGTGGCCTTGGGCAGCCCGATGGGCATGGGCTTGCCTTGCAGGGTGACGCTGCCGGAATCGGCTACGGTCAGGCCGTAGATGCAGTTGAGAAACTCACTGCGCCCGGAGCCCATCAGCCCGTAGATGCCAAGAATTTCGCCACGGCGCAATTGCAGGCTGATGTCGTGGAACTCGCCGTTGCGGCTCAGGTTGTCGACTTGCAGGCAGGTGTCGGCGGCGCATTCACGGCCGACCTTGTGGTCGATGCGCGTCAGTTCCCGGCCAACAATGCCGCGTACCAGGTGGTCGCGGTCGATATCGGCCATGCGCCCGCTTTCCACAAAGGCACCATCGCGAAAGATGCTGTAGTCATCGGCGATCTGCGCCAGTTCGCTCAAGCGATGGGACACATACACGATACCGGCACCCCGTGCAGTGAGGCGGCGAATGGCCTTGAACAGGGTTTCTGCCTCGCGCTCGCCGATGGCCGAGGTGGGCTCGTCCATGATCATCACCTGGCAGTCATGGCTGAACGCCTTGGCGATTTCCACCAGTTGAATCTGCGCCACACTCAAGCGGTGCATGGGGCTGGTGGCGTCGACGTCGAACTCCAGGCTTTCCAGCAGCTCGCGGGTGCGGCGGTTCAGGGCCTTGCTGTCGACAATGCAACCGGCGCGGCGCGGCTCGCGGCCCAGCCAGATGTTTTCGGCGACGGTCATGTAGGGGATGGGTTCCAGCTCTTGGGTGATCATCGCGATCCCGGCCGCCAAGGCTTCACTGGGGCGGTTGAACTGCACCGGTGCACCGTTGAGCAAAATGGTGCCGGCGTCACGCTGGGTGATGCCCATCAGGATGCTCAGGAAGGTCGACTTGCCGGCGCCATTGCCACCGCACAGGGCGTGGACGCTGCCGGCGCGCAGAGAGAGGCGCCCGTCACGCAGGGCAGGTACCCCGGCGTAAGCCTTGGCGACGTGTTCAGCCTGGAGCAGTAATGGCTTGGCCATCGGCGTGTCCTCGTGCTGTGAATTCTTATTAGGTCGCACAGTCATGTTTCGCTGTGATCATATGTGTATCAAATGAAATTCTGATCAGTCAATCTCTTTCATTAAAAAGCGTTGATTCTCATCTGGGGTGACTATATCGGCTGTTTAGCCCGCTTTGACTGCAAGTTCAGTTAAATCTCGCTTGACATGAAGGGCATAATGATCTCGAAATGGCTGAGCGAAATTTCACTGAGTGATCATATGATCAGTCTTAATCTAGATCAGGGCAGCGGAGCCAGACGCCATGAACACACCTTTTCCGGTGGCTATCGGATGCGATGAAGCGGGTTTTGAGCTTAAAGAGCTGTTGAAGCGCCATATCGAGGCGCTGGGTTACCCGGTCACTGACTTCGGTACCCATTCCATCGCGCCGGTGCTCTATCCGGACATCGCGCTGGCCGTGGCCAACGCTATCAGCGCCGGGCAGCAGCGCCTCGGTGTGCTGGTGTGCGGCACCGGCATCGGCATGGCCATCTCGGCCAACAAGGTGTTGGGTATCCGCGCGGCTCAGGCCCATGACACCTATTCGGCGGAGCGGGCGCGCAAGAGCAACGATGCGCAGATTCTGTCCATCGGTGCGCGGGTGATCGGCGCTGAACTGGCCAAGAGCATTGTCACGGCGTTCCTGGCCTCGGAGTTCGAGGTGGCGCGTTCCGGGGCCAAGGTCGAGCGCATCAACGCAATCGAGCGCGATGGGCATCAGTAGTGGACGGCACGGGGCAAGAGTCGGGAGAATGCGCCTTTGACGCCGAAACGGAAGCCCGTCCCCATGAGTGACAGTACCCAGCGCATGGCCAGCGATATCGATCAAATGACCGAAGTGGCGATGCTCTATTACCTTGAGAACGTCACTCAGGAAGCCATTGCCAAGCGCTTTGACCTGTCGCGGGCCAAAGTCAGCCGCCTGCTCAAGCGTGCGCGAGATGAAGGCATTGTCGAGGTGCGCGTGTTGCAGCACCCGGCGATGAACAACGAACTGGAGCGCGCGTTGGTGGAGCGCTTCAAGCTCGACCGCGCCTTGATCGCCGTTGACCACAGCGACCCCGACACCCAGCGCTCGGCAGTCGCCAGCCTGGTCGCCAACTACCTGAACAAAACCTTGGGTGATGGCATGATCGTCGCCGTGGGCATGGGCCGTAACGTCGGCGCGGTGGCCGATAACGTGTTCCTGCCGGTGACGCGCAACTGCACGTTCGTATGTGCTATCGGTGGTTCGCTCAAGGCCGGCGAGTACATGAACCCCGACCATATCTGCCGGCGCCTGGCCCTGCGCTTTGGCGGCGAGAGCGAAAGCCTGTACGCCCCGGCCCTGGTGGCCAACCCGGAACTGCGCGGTGTGTTGATCAATAACGACACGGTACGCTCCACCCTCGACCGCGCCCGGCGTGCCGACATTGCCCTGATCGGCATTGGTGATATGAGCGAAAACAGCAACATGGTGCGCATGGGCTGGTTCTCGCCCCAGGAAATCGCCCAGGCGCGGTTGTCCGGTACGGTGGGCGATATGATGGGCTATGACTTTATCGATATTCACGGTCAGCCGGCGGTCAACGCCATTCAAGGCCGAGTGATCGGGTTGACGGTGCAGGAGCTGTTCCGCATCCCGGATGTGGTGGCGATTGCCAGTGAAAACACCAAGGCCGCAGCGACGCTGGGGGCGTTGCGGTCGGGGGTGATCAATACGCTGGCGACGACGGTCACCAATGCTCACACCATTCTGGCGCTGGATGATGCCACCCGAAAGTCTTGATTTATCGCCCACCTGACTTGTGGGCAGGCTTTCTGTGGGAGCTGGCTTGCCTGCGATGCAATCACCTCGGTATGCCTGAAACACCAAGGTGTCTGCATCGCAGGCAAGCCAGCTCCCACAAGAGTTGCTGTGCTTCTGATAGGGGTTTACAGGTTTTGTAATAGTTTTGCGCTGTGGGAATTTTGTATTTCAAATGTAGGATTCAAGTCCTTTTGTCATTTCAGGACTTGCATGAACACCCTCTCGGAGCCTCCCAGTCGTCTTTCCCCAAGACAACCACTGTCGCTGTTCCCGCTGAAGCACCCCGTATTCCGTCAACTAACCTTGTCCCGGTCGTATGACCGCACGTTGCCGTGCCCGGCGTTCTAAAAATTTAAAAGACAGAGACTCTATAAATGGAATGGTTAGCGGATCCAACGGCCTGGCTCGGCCTGGCGACCTTGATTGTGCTGGAACTGGTGCTGGGTATCGACAACCTGGTGTTTATCGCGATCCTGGCAGACAAGTTGCCGCCGGAGCAGCGCGACCGTGCGCGCTTGATCGGTTTGTCCCTGGCGTTGCTGATGCGTCTGGGCCTGTTGGCGAGTATTTCCTGGTTGGTGACCCTCACCCAGCCGTTGTTCGAGGTGTTCGACAAGAGCTTTTCCGGCCGTGACCTGATCATGCTGTTCGGTGGTGTGTTCCTGTTGTTCAAGGCCACCATGGAGCTGCACGAACGCCTGGAAGGCCACGTGGCCCAGCACAAAGGCAATGTGGCTTATGCGATGTTCTGGCCGATCGTGGCGCAGATCGTGGTGCTCGACGCAGTGTTCTCCCTCGACGCGGTGATTACCGCAGTGGGCATGGTCGATGAGCTTGCGGTGATGATGATCGCGGTGATCGTGTCCATCGGTTTGATGATCGTGGCGAGCAAGCCGCTGACCCGCTTCGTCAACGCCCACCCTACGGTGATCATGCTGTGCCTGGGCTTCTTGATGATGATCGGTTTCGCCCTGACCGCCGAAGGCTTGGGCTTCCATATTCCCAAGGGCTACCTGTACGCGGCCATTGGTTTCTCGATTCTGATCGAGGTGTTCAACCAGATCGCCCGCTCGCGTCGCAAGAAATCGGCACGAGGTGTGCTGCCGGTGCGTGAGCGTACGGCCCATGCAGTGATGCGTTTATTGGGTGGCCGCAGCCTGGCGGTGGAAGAGGTGGGTGAAGAGGTCGCTGACTTGCTGGGCGAGCCGGATACTGCACAGGGCCCGCTGTTTGATCGACGTGAGCGGGTGATGATCAGCGGGGTGCTGCAACTGGCCGAACGGCCGATTCGTACCCTGATGACACCACGGGCCAAGGTTGACTGCATCGACCTGGCGGACGATCCCGACACGATCCGCCTGAAGCTGATGCATTCGTCCTACTCGCGTTTGCCGCTGATCCGCAACGGTGCGGTGGATGAACCCTTGGGCTTTGTGCACAAGAAGGAACTGCTCAAGGAGTACCTGGCCGGTAACGAGCCGAACCTGGAGCACCTGGCGCGCCGGGCGATCAACCTGCTGGAGAGCTTTTCGATCCTCAATGCCCTGGAGCAGATGCGCCAGGAGTCCACCCACATCGCCTTCGTGATCAACGAATTCGGGGATTTCATGGGGGTGTTGAGCATGACCGACATTCTGGAGTCCATCGCCGGTGAATTGCCCGATGCCAGTGAAATCGAAGGCCCGGACATTGTCGAGGAGGGCGCGGGCTTTCGTGCCAATGGTGCCTTGAATCTTAATCAGGTGAGCCGACGCACCGGCTTCAAGGCCGTGGCGACGGAGGATTACCAGACCCTGGCCGGCCTGGTGATGAGCCTGTTGGATCGCTTGCCGGTTGTGGGCGATAGTCTTGAATATGAGGGGTGGCGCCTGACTGTGGCCGCGGTGGAAGAACGGAGGGTGACGCAGGTTTGTTTGTCGCCGCTTACGGCCCCTTGATCTGAAGGCGAGCGAACCGCTTGAACGCGTCTTCAAGCGCTTGCTCGCCGAGTCCGGGAACGGTTTCCTGAAGCTGTTGGTCCTGGTAGATCAGCAGCATTGGAATTCGGTCCACGCTTGGATGGCGCGGTGTTTCGGCGCAATCAAGGATCATGATCTTGACCTGGCCTTCGTACCTCTGGCTTATCCCCATGAAGCGTGGCATTGCATCAGTGCATGCCGCGCAACCATGGGAAATGAATACAACGAATACGGGCTGCTTCGTATCGAGTTCGCGGTCAAATTGCGCCTTATCTGCGATCACTGCATTGACGTAGTCCATCGGGCATCTCCCTGTCACTCCTCGGCTTACGCTAAGTCGGAAAATCGTCCAGGTCTACTGTCAACCTTCACAGGTCCGTTTTCACGTGCCTTGCATCTGGAGCGTCATCCAGGCACCCAGATAGGTGCGCAGTAACACCGTTGTGGGGCGTTGCGTAGCAAAACCCTACGCCTTCGGCGCAACGCCGTTAACCGCTTCAATAGCTAACTTGCTGAACCCCAAAGAGTTTTCCGGCAGCATATTTTTCCTTCCGTAGCTGTGGCACACTTTCTGCTGTCTATTCCGTTGTTACATACCAAGTTCCGGTATAGCGGAATACACAATCCCTGGAGTGCTTGTCATGCATCATCGACCTTCCGTATTCAAAGCGTGTGTTTTTCTTGTTGCCGCATCGGCTTCCTTCACAAGCATGGTGCAGGCGGCGGACAGCAAGCTGGATGATGTGCTCAAGCGCGGGCATCTGATCGTGGGTACAGGCAGTACCAATGCGCCGTGGCACTTCCAGGGAGCGGATGGCAAATTGCAGGGGTTTGATATCGACATCGGCCGCATGGTGGCCAAGGGTTTGTTCAATGACCCGAGCAAGGTCGAGTTTGTGGTGCAGTCATCCGATGCGCGCATTCCCAACCTGCTGACGGACAAGGTCGACATGAGCTGCCAGTTCATCACCGTCACCGCCAGCCGTGCGCAGCAGGTGGCTTTTACTTTGCCGTACTACCGTGAAGGCGTCGGCCTGCTGTTGCCCAACAACAGCAAGTACAAGGAAATCGAAGACCTTCAAGCCGCAGGCGATGACGTGACCGTGGCCGTGCTGCAAAACGTGTACGCCGAAGAGCTGGTGCACCAGGCACTGCCCAAAGCCAAGGTCGACCAGTACGACAGTGTCGACCTGATGTACCAGGCCGTGAACTCCGGTCGCGCCGACGCGGCTGCCACCGATCAGTCCTCGGTCAAATACCTGATGGTGCAGAACCCCGGTCGCTACCGCAGCCCCACTTACGCCTGGAGCCCGCAAACCTACGCGTGTGCGGTCAAGCGTGGCGACCAGGATTGGCTGAATTTCGTCAACACCGCGCTGCATGAAGCCATGACCGGTGTGGAATTTCCCACCTACAAAGCTTCTTTCAAGCAGTGGTTCGGCGTTGACCTGCCAGAACCGGCCATCGGTTTTCCCGTGGAATTCAAATGATCCGGAACAGCCGGGGCGTGCTTGAGCACGCCTCACTCAGGTATTGCCGACCATGAACTATCAGTTGAATTTTGCCGCCGTCTGGCGTGACTTCGACACCTTGCTGGCGGGGCTCGGCCTGGGCCTGCAGTTGGCTCTGCTGTCGATTGCCATCGGCTGCGTGATCGGCCTGCTGATGGCCTTCGCCATGCTGTCCCGGCACCGCGCGTTGCGCATCCTCGCTTCGGTGTACGTGACGGTGGTGCGCAATACGCCGATCCTGGTGTTGATCCTGTTGATCTATTTCGCCTTGCCGTCCTTGGGGATTCGCCTGGACAAAATCCCTTCGTTCATCGTCACCCTGTCGCTGTACGCCGGTGCCTACCTGACCGAAGTATTCCGCGCCGGGTTGTTGAATATTCCCAAGGGCTTGCGCGAAGCGGGGTTGGCGATCGGCCTTGGCGAATGGCGGATTCGTGCCTATATCACCGTGCCGGTGATGCTGCGCAACGTGCTGCCGGCACTGTCGAACAACTTTATCTCGCTGTTCAAGGACACATCCCTGGCCGCCGCGATCGCGGTGCCGGAGCTGACCTATTACGCCCGCAAGATCAACGTTGAAAGCTACCGGGTGATTGAAACCTGGCTGGTTACGACCGCGCTCTATGTGGCTGCCTGTTACCTGATTGCCATGCTGCTCCGTTACCTGGAGCAGCGTCTGGCGATCCGTCGTTAAGGAAGGGTTTGCATGTACGAATCCCCCAGTTGGCTGCATGAATTGTGGATCGCCCGCGAGACCCTGTGGGCCGGCTTCCAGGCCAGTGTGTCGGTCTCGGCACTGGCGATTATCTTCGGCACCCTGATCGGTATCGTCGCCGGGTTGATCCTGACCTACGGCAAGTTCTGGATGCGTGCACCGTTTCGTCTGTACGTCGATCTGATCCGAGGCACCCCGGTGTTCGTGCTGGTGTTGGCGTGTTTCTACATGCTCCCGGCCCTGGGCTGGAAAATCAGTGCATTCCAGGCCGGTGCGGTCGGGTTGACCCTGTTCTGTGGCTCCCACGTGTCGGAAATCGTGCGCGGTGCACTGCAAGCCATTCCCCGTGGGCAACTGGAAGCGGGCAAGGCCATTGGCCTGACGTTTTACCAGTCGTTGGGCTATGTGTTGTTGCCCCAGGCCCTGCGTCAGATCCTGCCGACCTGGGTCAATTCCTCTACCGAAATCGTCAAGGCGTCCACTTTGCTGTCGGTGATCGGCGTGGCCGAATTGCTGCTCAGCACCCAGCAGGTGATCGCCCGCACCTTCATGACCCTGGAGTTCTACCTGTTCGCCGGTTTCATGTTCTTTGTCATCAACTACGCCATCGAATTATTCGGGCGCTACATTGAAAAGCGGGTGGCCTTGCCATGAACCAAGCTCAAACCAAACCAGCGCTGCTGGACATTCGTGGCCTGCGTAAACAGTACGGCCAGGTGGAAGTGCTCAAGGGTGTCGATCTGTCGATGCAGCGCGGCAATGTGGTGACGTTGATCGGCTCCAGCGGCTCGGGCAAGACCACCTTGCTGCGTTGCGTGAACTTGCTTGAGGAGTTCCAGGGCGGGCAGATCACCCTGGACGGCGAGTCCATTGGCTACAGCGAGGTCGGCGGCAAGCGCGTACGGCACCCGGAGCGGGTGATTGCCCAGCACCGCGCCATGACCGGCATGGCGTTCCAGCAATTCAACCTGTTCCCGCATCTGACCGCGCTGCAAAACGTCACCCTTGGCTTGCTCAAGGTCAAGAAGATGGGCAAGGATGAAGCCGTGGCCCTGGCCGAAAAGTGGCTGGACCGCGTCGGCCTGCTGGAACGGCGCAACCACTTTCCCGGCCAATTGTCTGGTGGTCAGCAACAGCGCGTGGCGATTGCCCGCGCCATTGCCATGAACCCCAGCCTGATGCTGTTCGACGAGGTCACATCGGCCCTCGATCCGGAGCTGGTAGGCGAAGTGCTCAGCGTGATCAAGGGGCTGGCGGAGGAGGGCATGACCATGTTGCTGGTCACCCACGAAATGCGCTTTGCCTATGAAGTCTCCGACCAGATCGTCTTCATGAACCAGGGCCGCATTGAAGAGCAGGGCACTGCGAAGGACATCTTCGAGCGGCCGCAGTCGCCGCGACTGGCGGAATTTTTAAAGAACATTCGTTTTTAACAAGGAGCAACTTTTATGAGCATTACTCGTTACGGTACCGGCAGCACCGCAGGTGGCGGCCAGCCACGCCCGTTCGCACGTGCGGTGGAGGCCGATGGCTGGCTGTATGTGTCGGGCCAGGTGCCGGCGGTGGATGGCGAAATCATCAGTGGCGGCATCGTCGAGCAAACCCGGCAGACCATGCGCAACGTGGTGGCGATCCTCGAAGAAGCCGGCTATGAGCTCAAGGATGTTGTGCGCGTGGGCGTGTGGCTGGAAGATCCACGGGACTTCTGGAGTTTCAACAAGGTCTTCGGCGAATACTTCACCCCCGAGCACGCCCCGGCGCGGGCTTGTGTGCAGGCCAATATGATGGTTGATTGCAAGGTTGAGATCGACTGCGTGGCCTACAAGAAAAAGGGCTGAATGCCCCCACTCTTGAGATCACTGAAGATCAATGTGGGAGCTGGCTTGCCTGCGATGACGTAGTGCCAGATAACACCTTTGTCACTGACCCACCGTCATCGCGGGCAAGCCCGCTCCCACAGGGGATCACCGTGCAGCAAACACCTTTGACCGGACCCATCACTGCCATGACCGAAGACACCATCAAACGCCGCGCCAAAGGCCTGGACCGTGCGTTCGATATCCTTGATTTTCTCAAGGAGATCGGCCAACCCCTGCGCCCGAATGACATTGCCAGCGGCATCGGCAGCCCCAAGTCCACGGTCTACGAATTGGTCGCGTCGCTGCTGGAGCGGCGCATTCTGGAAACCGTGGGCAAGGACGGTCACGTGTATCTGGGGCGCCAGTTGTATTTCCTCGGCCAGGCGCACCTGCGGCACTTCGACCTGACCCGCGAGGCCGATCACGCCCTGCAGGAAATCGTCAGCCAGACCCACGAAACCGCGCAGATGTGCCTGCTCAACGGGCGCAAGTACACGGTGGCGCTGATGCGCGAAGGCCAGCGGCATTTTCGTATTTCTTCGGATATCGGTGAAAACGCGCCGATCCCGTGGACCGCTTCCGGGCGTTTGTTGCTGGGGCATTTGAGCGACCAGCAGATCATCGAGCTGATCGACCCCGACGATTTCATCCTGCCGGACGGCCTGCGCCTGCCGCTCGATACCTTCCTGGCGCAGATCCGCCAGGCCACCGTCGATGGGTTCTTTTCCTTCGACAGTGTGGCCGACACCTTCACCCATTGCTTCGCCGCCCCGGTGCGGGACGCCCAGGGCATCAGCATTGCGACCCTGTGCATCGTTGCCCCGCGAGCCGATGCCAGCAAGCACTACCACGACTATCGCCGGGTGCTGATCGACAGCGCCAACAGCCTGGCCCGGCGCATCAACGAATAGGAGTTTTCCATGTCTGCCCTCAATGCCGTTGAAAAAGGTGCCGCCGCCGTCGGTGCCCATTTGGTCCGCGATGTCAGCCTGCCGGCGCTGGTGCTGCACCGTGACGCCCTGGAGCACAATATTCGCTGGATGCAGGACTTTGTCAGCCACAGCGGCGCCGAGCTGGCGCCCCACGGCAAGACCAGCATGATGCCTGCGCTGTTCGAGCGCCAGATCACCGCCGGTGCCTGGGGGATCACCCTGGCCAACGCCGTACAAACCCGCGCCGCCTATGCCGGTGGCGTGCGTCGTGTGCTGATGGCCAACCAATTGGTGGGGGCGCCGAACATGGCGCTGATCGCCGACCTGTTGGCCGATCAGGATTTCGACTTCCATTGCATGGTTGATCACCCGGACAACGTCGCGGATCTGGGCCTGTTCTTCGCCGCGCGCGGCCTGCGTCTGAACGTGATGATCGAATACGGCGTGGTCGGTGGCCGGTGTGGCTGTCGCAGCGAACAAGAAGTGCGTGAACTGGCCCGGGCAATCAAGGCCCAACCGGCATTGGCGTTGACCGGCATCGAAGGCTACGAAGGGGTGATCCACGGCGAGCACGCCATCAGCGGCATCCGTGACTTCGCTGCCAGCCTGGTGCGCCTGGCGGTGGACCTGCAAGACAGCGGCCTGTTCGACCTGCCCAAACCGATCATCACGGCGTCGGGCTCGGCCTGGTACGACCTGATCGCCGAGTCGTTCGAGGCCCAGAACGCTGCCGGTCGTTTCCTCAGTGTGTTGCGCCCAGGCAGCTACGTGGCCCACGACCATGGCATCTACAAAGACGCGCAATGCTGTGTGCTCGACCGACGCAGCGACCTCAACGAGGGCCTGCGCCCGGCGATGGAGGTCTGGGCGCACGTGCAGTCGCTGCCGGAGCCGGGTTTTGCCGTGGTTGCCCTGGGTAAGCGTGACGTGGCCTATGACGCCGGCTTGCCGGTGCCGCTCAAGCGCTACAAGGCCGGGATCGTCCCGGCGCACGGTGATGATGTGAGCGCGTGCAAGGTCACCGCGGTGATGGACCAACATGCGTTCATGACCGTAGCGCCGGGGGTTGAGTTGCGCATTGGCGACATCATTTCGTTTGGCACGTCCCATCCCTGCCTGACCTTCGACAAATGGCAGGTGGGTTGCCTGGTGGATGAGCAGTTGCAGGTGGTCGAGTCGCTGCGTACCTGTTTCTAGACCGCGTCGCACCTATCGGGGGCAAGCCCCCTCCCACATTTGGAATGCATTCCCCTGTGGGAGGGGGCTTGCCCCCGATGAGGCCATCAGCCCCACCGAGACAGCAGCCATGACCACCCAACCCCGCATCGCCCTTATCGGCGAATGCATGATCGAACTGCAACACCGCGCCGATGGCAGCCTGCACCAGAGCTTCGGCGGCGACACCCTGAACACGGCGGTGTACCTGCGCCGTGAGCTGGGCGAGTGCGCCAGTGTCGACTACGTCACCGCCTTGGGCGATGACAGTTTCAGCGACGCCATGTGCCAGCAGTGGCAAACCGAGGGCCTTGGCCTGGGCATGGTCCAGCGCCTGCCCGGGCGTCTGCCGGGTTTGTACTGCATCCAGACCGACGCCAATGGCGAGCGCAAGTTTCTCTACTGGCGCAACGAAGCGGCCGTGCGTGACTGCTTCACCACGCCTGCGGCCGAGCCGATCCTGGCAGCGTTGCCGGACTATGACGTGGTGTATTTCAGTGGTATTACCCTGGCGGTGTTGGGCGAGTTTGGGCGCGAGCGCTTGCTGGACACCCTGGTCGAAACCCGCCGCCGAGGTGGCAAGGTGGTGTTCGATAACAATTACCGACCACGGCTATGGGCCGATGTGCAAGCGGCCCGTGCGGCTTATCGCAAGGTGTTGGCCGAAGTGGATATAGCCTTGTTGACCGAGGATGACGAGCACGCGTTGTTTGGCTATGAGGACAGCGAGCAGGTGTTTGCGGCCTATCCATCGATTGCAGAAGTGGTGCTCAAGCGTGGCGCGGATGCGTGTTTGATTCGCTGTGCGGGAGAGCGCTTTGCGGTGCCGGCGTTGAAGGTGGAAAAGGTGGTGGACACTACGGCGGCGGGAGATTCGTTCAGTGCGGCGTATCTGGCCGGGCGGCTCAAAGGTGGCTCGCCGCAAGAGGCTGCATTGGCTGGGCATCGGCTGGCGAGTCGGGTGATTCAGCTGCCGGGGGCGCTGATACCGAGGTGAATGGCCGCCTGCGGCGGATCGGGAGCAAGCCCCCTCCCACATTAGACTGCATTCCTTCAGTTGGAACAGGGTCAACTGTGGGAGGGGGCTAAAGGCAATCCCATCAATCCCGGTAAAACACCTGCACCAGGTGATAGCCAAACTTGCTCTTGATCGGCCCGTGCACCACCTTCACCGGCTTCTTGAAGATCACCGCATCAATCGCGCCCACCATCTGCCCGGGCCGCACTTCGCCCAGATCGCCGCCACGCTTGCCCGACGGGCAGGTGGAGTACTTCTTGGCCAGCACGTCAAAGGCTTCGCCCTTGGCAATGCGCTGCTTGAGTTGTTCGGCTTCTTCGCTGGTTTTCACCAGGATATGACGGGCTTGGGCTTTCATTGATCTCTACCAAGTGTGCGACGGCGCGCGATTATGCCTGAACTCAGGCCTCGCCGCCGATCATGCTGCGGATTTTGGTGGCCAGCAGGTCGATCGAAAAGGGCTTGGCGACCATGTCCATGCCGTCTTCCAAAAAGCCCTGGCGCTCAGCGGCTTTCTCTGCATAACCGGTCATGAACAACACCCGCAGGCCGGGGCGATGCTGGCGCGCGATTTCCGCCAGTTGCCGGCCGTTCATGCCTGGCAGGCCGACGTCGGTCACCAGCAAATCCACGCGCAAATCCGACTCCAGCAGCGGCAGCGCGGCACGGGCGTCGGCCGCCTGGTGCGCGGTATAGCCCAGTTCATCGAGGACGTTGACCACCAACATGCGCACCGCCGGGTCGTCCTCGACCACCACCACGGCTTCACCGGCCAGGGCCACCGGGGCTTCGGTGAGGCTGACGGGCAGGTCGCTTTCCAGTGCGGTGCCGTACAGGCGCGGTAGGTACAGGCGCACGCAGGTGCCCTGGCCCGGTTCGCTCTGGATCGTTACATGGCCACCGGACTGCTGGGCAAAGCCGTAAATCATCGACAGCCCAAGGCCGGTGCCTTGGCCGATAGGCTTGGTGGTGAAGAACGGGTCGAATGCCTTGGCGAGAATTTTCGGCGCCATGCCGCTGCCGTTGTCGCTCACGCCGAGCATTACGTAGTCGCCGGCCTTGACCGGCTCCAGGGTGGTGATGTCGGTGCCGTCCAGGTAGCTGTTGGCGGTTTCGATCAGCAACTCGCCGCCGTCGGGCATGGCGTCGCGGGCGTTGATCACCAGGTTGAGCAGGGCGTTTTCCAGTTGGCTGGCATCGGTATTTACCGGCCAGATGTCCTTGCCCAGTTGCACCTTGAGCGCGATATGCGCGCCCTTGGTGCGCTGGAACAGATCTTCCAGGGATGCCACCAGCTGGTTGGGATCGGTGGGGCGGCGGTCCAGCGACTGGCGCCGCGAAAACGCCAGCAGGCGGTGGGTGAGGGCGGCGGCGCGATGGGCCGAGGATACGGCGGCATCGGCAAAGCGGCCAATCTCATCGCTGCGCCCGGCGGCAATATAGCGCTGCATCAGGTCCAGGCTGCCGATGATGCCGGTGAGCATATTGTTGAAGTCATGGGCGATACCGCCGGTGAGCTGGCCCACCGCTTCCATCTTCTGCGCATGGCGCAGGGCGTCTTCGGCGCGTTCACGCTCGAACATCTCGTTCTGCAGGCGCTGGTTGGCCTCGGCCAGCGCCTGGGTACGCTGGGCCACACGCTCTTCGAGGTTCTCGTTGAGATGACGCAGGGCTTCCTCGGTGAGTTTGCGTTCGGTCTCGTCGATCACAAAAATGTAGAAGCCGTTCACCGAACCGTTATTGCTGAAGCGCGGCAGGTATTTCATCAACGCGTGGCGCGGGCGGCCGTCGCGATGGGGCGTGAGGGTCATGAAGCTGCACGCCTTGCCGTTCAGGGCCGCTTCGATCTTGTCTATTCGTCCGGCATACACCTCATCACCGAGCACTTCGCGGATGGTCTTGCCGTACAGCTCCTGGGGCGTCTTGCCGTACCAGTCGAGGTAGGCGCTGTTGTTCAGGCGAAAGCGCTGCTCATGGTCCACGTAGCCGATCAACACCGGCATGGCGTTGATGATCAGTTGCAGCTCGGTCTGGCTCTGGCGCAGCGCCTGTTCGGTGTGCTTGCGCTCGGTGAGGTCCAGCGCGGCGCCGAGGAAGCGTGCGGGTCGGCCTTGTTGGTCCTTGTAGCAGCGGCCACGGGCAAACACCCAGCGCACCTGGCCGTCGGCTTGCAGCAGGCGGTACTCCTCGGCGTATTCAGTGCCGAAGGTGATGCAATGCTTGATGCTGCGCGTGACCATGCCACGGTCTTCGGGATGCACGCCGAGCAGATAGGCGCTGATGGGCAGCAGGCCGGCGTCACTCGGGTCGACACCGTGCAGGTAGGCGAAATGTGCATCGGCGATAAAGTGATCTTCACCGATGTCCCAGTCCCAGGTGCCCACAGCATCGGTCGCCGCCAGTGCCAGTTGCAGGCGCTGCTCGGTGTTGTGCTGGGCCTTGAGGCTCGCTTCGGAACGCTGCTGCAGTTCCAGGGTTTTGCTGCGCCGTTCATTGGTTTCGATGGCGGTGACCAGGATGCCTGCCACCTGGCCACTTTCGTCGCGCACCGGGCTGTAGGTCAGGTCGAGCCAGATTTCGGTGTCGCGACATTCGCGTTGCAAGACAAAACGCTGCTCGCTGAAGGTGCGCACCTGGCCGCCGAGCACCGCGTCGTACACCGGCGCAGCGAAGCTTTGCAGCTCCGGCCAGGTCTGGTGCGCAGGCTGGCCCAGGGCGCCGGGGTGCTTGTTGCCCACCAGTTGGGCAAAGCCATCGTTATAAAGTTGTATGAGTTGCGGGCCCCACAACAGCACCATCGGCATCGGCGAATGCACGACGATATCGACGGCGGTACGCAGGCTCTGCGGCCAATCAGTGGCCTCACCGAGGGGGCTTTGCGCCCAGTCCAGCCGCTTGATCAATGCAGCGGCTTCGCTACCGGTGGATGTTCCATTCATGAAAAAAAGCCCTGAGCACGACGCTTTGAAAAATAACCACATCCATTGTCCCAAGGATCATCAATGGATGACTACCCCGGAAAAATAGCACGCATTGACGGCTTTTCTTCAAAACAGCGGTTCAGCGCTGAAACCTTTCATCTAAAAATCCAGTTCAGGGCGTCGGCGAAACTGCTCCAATGCCTCGGGATTGGCGAGGGCATCGGTGTTCTTTACCGGCTCCCCATGTACCACGTTGCGCACCGCCAACTCCACGATCTTGCCGCTGATGGTGCGAGGGATATCCGTGACAGCGAGGATCTTGGCCGGTACGTGGCGCGGCGTGGTGTTGGCACGGATCACCTGGCGGATCTGCTGTTGCAGCGCTTCATCCAGCTCGACGCCGTCATCGAGGCGCACAAACAGCACCACACGCACATCGTCCTGCCAGCGCTGGCCGATGGCGAGGCTTTCCAGCACCTGTGGGATTTTTTCCACTTGGCGGTATATTTCGGCGGTGCCGATGCGTACGCCGCCAGGGTTGAGCACCGCGTCTGAGCGCCCATGAATCAGCAGGCTGCCATTGGCCCGCTGCTCAGCATAATCACCCTGGGCCCATACGCCGGGGAACTGGCTGAAATAGGAGGCGCGCAGCTTGTGCTGGTGCGGGTCGTTCCACAGCCCAATGGGCATGGCCGGAAAGTGCCGGGTGCAGACCAGTTCGCCTTTTTCCCCGATCAGCGGCCGGCCCTGGTCGTCCCACACCTCGATGGCCATGGCCAGGCTCTTGCATTGCATCTCACCGCGCCGCACCGGCAGCACCGGGTTGCCGATCACGAAGCAGGAGACGATATCGGTGCCACCGGACATCGACGACAGGCACAGCTCGTTCTTGATCTCGCGGTACACATAGTCGTAGCTCTGGGGTGACAGCGGCGAGCCGGTGGAAATCAGGCCTTTGAGGCTGCTCAGGTCGTGGCTCAGGCGTGGCTGCAACCCGGCCTTCTCCAGGGTGGCGAGGAACTTGGGGCTGGTGCCGAATACACTGATTTTTTCCGCGTCGATCAAGTCGATCAAACGCTCGGGGCCAGGGTGGAACGGTGAGCCGTCATACAGCACCGCCGTGGCGCCTATCGCCAGCACCGACACCAGCCAGTTCCACATCATCCAGCCGCAGGTGGTGTAGTAGAACAGGCAGTCCTCGCGGCTCAGGTCGGCGTGCAGGCCGTGTTCCTTGAGGTGGGTGAGCAGCACGCCGCCGGTGCCATGGATGATGCATTTGGGGATGCCGGTGGTGCCGCTGGAATAGAGGATATACAGCGGATGATCGAACGGCACTGCGACAAATTCAGGCACGCCGCCGGCCTGATAGAAGTCGTCCCACAGCGTGACCCGGGCTTGGCTCAGGTAATCGTCGACCTGTGCCTGAGGCCGGGCGTACGGCACGATGATCAGCTGTTGCAGGGAGGGCAGGCGCGCAAGGATTTCATTGAGCTTGGCGCTCTGGTCGATGTTTTTGCCTGCATAGCGGTAGCCGGCGCAGGTAATCAGCACTTTGGGTTCGATCTGGCCGAATCGATCGATGACGCCCTGGGTGCCGAAATCCGGCGAAGAGCATGACCAGATCGCGCCGAGGCTGGTAGTGGCAAGCATACCCACCAGGGTTTGCCAGGTGTTGGGCATGCACGCGGCCACCCGGTCACCCATGCCCACCCCGGCTGCCCGCAAGCTTTTTTGCAGGCCGGCAACATGTTCCGCCAGTTGCGCATAGCTCAACTGTTCACGTTGGCCGTCTTCGCTGACAGCCACCACCGCAGGATGATTGTCGCGGCGGCGCAACAGGTGTTCGGCAAAGTTCAGGGTGGCACCGGGAAACCATTGGGCGCTGGGCATCTCGATGTCTTCGATCAGTGTGACGCTGGGCGGGCTGCGAAACTGCACGTCGAAGAACGCCACAATCGCCCGCCAGAAGTCCGGGCGCTGGTCGATGCTCCATTGGTGCAGGGCAGGGTAGTCGTGGAGGTGCAGGCCGTGGCGTTGGTTGATGAAGCGGCGGAACTGGTCCATCCGTGTGTTGGCGATGCGTTCGGGCGAGGGTTGCCAGAGGATGTCGGACATAGCGAAATCTCTTGTTCTAGTATCGGTCTTCCAAACAATAGCGTTCCAATGTGGGCGGGGGCTTGCTCCCGATAGCGGTGGTTCAGTTACAAATGTCTACCCTGACACACTGCCATCGGGAGCAAGCCCCCTCCCACATTCTGATCTCCGGTGTCTGGGGGGTTATTGGGCCAGCCAGCCACCGTCGATATTCCACGCCGCACCGCGCACCTGGGCGCCAGCCTCGCTGCACAAAAACAGCACCAGCTCACCCAACTGCGACGGCGTCACAAACTCCAGGGACGGCTGCTTTTCAGCCAGCAAATCCTGCTGCGCCTGTTGCGGGTCGATCCCACTGGCCACGCGATCATCAATCTGCTTCTGCACCAGCGGCGTCAGCACCCAGCCCGGGCAGATCGCATTGCAGGTCACATTGCTGGTGGCGGTTTCCAGGCCCACCACCTTGGTCAGGCCGATCACGCCATGCTTGGCCGCCACGTAGGCAGCCTTGCCCACTGAGCCGACCTGGCCGTGCACCGAGGCGATATTGACGATACGCCCCCAGCCCTTGGCCTTCATGCCCGGCAGGCTCAAACGTGTACTGTGGAACACCGAGGACAGGTTGATCGCGATAATCGAGTCCCAGCGCTCCACCGGGAAGTCTTCCACCGCCGCCACATGCTGGATGCCGGCATTGTTGACCAGAATATCCACGCCACCGAACTCGCGCTCGGCGTAGGCGAGCATGTCGGCGATCTGCGCCGGGTCGCTGACATCCGCCGGGTGATGCCCGACCTTGCCACCAAACGCCTGCACCTGGGCGATCACCGCGCTGACGTCGCCAAAGCCGTTGAGAATCAGGTTGGCGCCGGCCTTGGCCAGGCTCAATGCTATCCCTAAGCCGATGCCGCTGGTGGAGCCGGTGACCAGGGCGGTCTTGCCATTCAAAGTCGTCATGAAAACCTCACACAATGCCGGTGGCATAGAAAGTACCGATCACCACGAACACCGCGAGGGTCTTGATAATCGTGATGCCGAAAATGTCCTTGTAGGCTTCGCGGTGGGTCAAGCCGGTGACCGCCAGCAGCGTGATCACCGCGCCGTTGTGGGGCAGGGTGTCCATGCCGCCGCTGGCCATGGCCGCGACCCGGTGCAGCACTTCAAGAGGGATATTGGCCGCATGGGCCGCTGAAATAAAGCTCTCGGACATCGCCGCCAGGGCAATGCTCATGCCGCCGGAAGCCGAGCCGGTGATGCCCGCCAGCAGGGTCACGGTAATTGCTTCGTTGACCAGCGGGTTGGGGATGCCCTTGAGCCAGTCCGCCAGTACCAGAAAGCCTGGCAGCGAGGCGATTACTGCGCCAAAGCCATATTCCGAGGCGGTGTTCATTGCCGCCAGCAGCGCGCCGCTGACCGCACTTTTACTGCCTTCGGCCAGCTTGCTTTTGATCGCGGAGAAGCCGAACACCAGTACCACGATAATCCCCACCAGCAACGCCGCCTGCACCGCCCAGATCGCGGTGAGCTTGGCGATTTCGGTGGTCACCGGCGCGCTCATTCCCGGCAGGCTGAGGCTGTGGGTCTTGCCGTACCACTGCGGGATCCAGTGGGTAAACAGCAGGTTCATTACCCCGACCAGAATCAACGGCGACAGCGCGATCCAGGGATTGGGCAGGCTGAGGTTCTCGGCGGTTTCCGGCTCGTTACGCAACTCGGTGCCATAACCTTCCCCGGCCCGCTGGGCCTTGTTGCGCTGGCGGGCCAGGTAGAGCATACCGGTGCAAAACACGAAGATCGTGCCGATCAGCCCCAGCCACGGCGCCGCCCAGGCAGTGGTGTTGAAGAAGGTACTGGGGATGATGTTCTGGATCTGCGGCGTGCCGGGCAGGGCGTCCATGGTGAACGAGAACGCGCCGAGGGCGATGGTTGCCGGGATCAGGCGCTTGGGGATATTGCTCTGGCGAAACATCTCCGCCGCGAACGGGTACACGGCAAACACCACCACGAACAGCGACACGCCGCCGTAAGTGAGCAGGGCGCAGACCAGCACGATCACCAGCATTGCCTGGCGCGTGCCCAGCAAGCGGATCGCAGCCGCCACGATCGAGCGCGAGAAACCCGACAACTCAATGAGCTTGCCGAACACCGCACCGAGCAGAAACACCGGGAAATACAGCTTGATAAAACCGACCATCTTTTCCATGAACACCCCGGTAAAGGCAGGGGCGACGGCGGAGGGGTCGGTGAGCAGCACCGCGCCGAGGGCGGCAATGGGGGCGAACAGGATAACGCTATAGCCACGGTACGCAGCCAGCATCAGCAGCGCGAGCGCGGCCAGGGCAATGATCACACTCATGGTGTGTCTCCATCGGATTGTTATTGTTGTGGGGTGAAGCGGTGGGAGGGCTATAGCTAGATGTGTGCCATGTTATTAACTATTTGAAAAACAACGATATTTTCAGAATTTTCAACAGCGCTTTGAAGTTTTATCTCTATTTTGAGACAAACAAATACCTAATGTGGGAGGGGGCTTGCTCCCGATAGCAGTGGGTCAGGTACAGATGCTCGGCCTGACACACTGCCATCGGGAGCAAGCCCCTCTCACAATGGATTGTCTTTGTATTGAGAATTGGGTCTCAATATGGAGACTGAGTTAGCCCCAGCGCCACCATTTTCTTGTACAGCGTCGACCGGCCAAGCCCCAACTGCCTGGCGGCCTCTACCACATTCCCGGTACACGCCTGCAACGCCGCACCAATCACCTGCCGATCAAACCGCTCCCGCGCCGCCGCAAAGGTTTCACCCTCGATCGCGCCCACCGGGCCACGGACTACTGGGCTGAACGTACCAATCGCTGCACGAACCTGCGCGGCATTCAACATCAGGTCATCACTGAGCAACGCCGCCCGCTCCAGCACATTGCGCAGTTCACGGATATTGCCCGGCCATGCATGTTGTGCGAGCAACACCAGCGCCTCAGGGTCCAGTTCGTGCTGGCTGCGCAGCTCTTCGAGGATCGCCTCGCTCAGCGCCGGAATATCCTCCAGCCGTTCACGCAACGGCGGTACCTGGATCGGCAGTACGTTGAGGCGGTAATACAAATCCGCACGAAACTCGCCACGTTTGATCGCTGCCTCCAGGTCCATGGATGTCGCGGCAATCACCCGCACATCGCTGTGCAGCATCTCGTTGGAACCCACCGGTTCGAATTCCTTTTCCTGCAACACCCGCAGCAATTTGCTTTGCAGCGGCAGCGGCATGTCGCCAATTTCATCGAGAAACAGCGTGCCGCCCTGGGCGATCTGGAACTTGCCGGGGCGACCCTTGCGGTCGGCGCCGGTAAACGCGCCGGGGGCGGTGCCGAAGAACTCCGCTTCGAGCAGGTCATGGGGAATCGCGGCGCTGTTGATGCTCACGAAGGCTTTGTGCGCCCGCGGTGACGCACCGTGGATAGCCTGGGCCAGCAGTTCCTTGCCGGTGCCGGTTTCCCCCAGCAGCAACACCGGCGACTCGGCACTCGCACTGCGCCGCGCCCGGCGCTTGACCTCCAGGCTGGCGGCGCTGGTGCCGATAAAATGCGCGAAGTTGTATTTGCTTTGCCGCGAGCGCAGCAGCGAGCGCGTCGAGGCCAGCTCTTGCTGCATGCTCAGGTAGCGCTCGATCAGCGGTGACAGGTTGCGCAACTCATCGAACAGCGCAAAGCCAATCGCGCCGATCACCGCTCCGGTATCATCGTGGATTGGCAGGCGCATCACCACCAGCGGGCCCTTGGGGGTGTCCTGGATATCCAGCAGTATCGGCCGGTCGTTGTGCACCACCTGGCGCAACAGGCTGTTGGAAATCACCTGCTCGCAGGGCTGGCCGATGGCCTCATCGGCGCTGTGCAGGCCGAAACGCCTGGCGTAGCGCTCGTTCATCCACACGATGTTCGCGTCGCGGTCGACGATGACCGTGCCTTCGCTGGACTGCTCGATGATCTCGAACAACGACTGAATGGCCAGGCCGCGAACGTGTTGATAATCCTTGAGGCTGGTACTCATGGAGGCAGAATCCTGTTGATCATCACAAAGGGATGTGCGCTGCAGCCAGCAGTTCTTTGGTATAGGGGTGCTGGGGCGAATCAAACACATCATGACTGGCACCGCGCTCCACTACCTTGCCATCCTTGACCACGATCATGTCATGGGCCATGGCGCGCACCACGGCCAGGTCATGGCTGATAAACAGGTAAGTCAGGCCATATTTGTCCTGCAGTTCACGCAGCAACGCCACCACTTGTTTCTGCACCGTACGGTCCAGGGCCGAAGTGGGTTCGTCGAGCAGCATCAGCGCCGGTTTGAGCACCAGGGCGCGGGCGATGGCGATGCGTTGGCGCTGGCCACCGGAAAACTCATGGGGGTAGCGATGCCGGCTGGCGGGGTCGAGGCCCACGTCCTTGAGCACCTGGATCACCTGGGCATCGCGCTCGGCCAGGCTGCATGGCGCATGCACTTCCAGGCCTTCGCTGATGATCTGCTCGACCGACATGCGCGGGCTGAGGCTGCCATAGGGGTCCTGGAACACCACCTGCATCTGCTTGCGCCACGGGCGCATCTGCTGATGGTTGAGCGGGTCGAGGGCCTCACCCTGGAAGCGGATGCTGCCGGTGGAGTCAAGCAAACGCAGGATCGCCTGGCCCAACGTCGATTTGCCTGAGCCGGACTCACCGACAATCCCCAGGGTCTTGCCGCGCTGCACGCTGAGGCTGATGCCGTCGACCGCACGCAGCCAGGTCTTGCGCCGAAACAACCCGCCGCCCAAGGGGAAATCGACGTTGAGGTTGTCTACTTGCAACACCGTCTCGCGCGCATCGCTGCACAGCGCATCGCCCGTGGGCTCGGCGTCCAGCAGCAGGCGGCTGTAAGGGTGCTGTGGGGCCGTGAACAAGGTCTGGCAGTCAGCCTGCTCGACAATTTCCCCGGCGCGCATCACGCAGACCCGCTGGGCGATACTGCGCACCAGGTTAAGGTCATGGCTGATCAGCAGCAGCGACATGCCCAGGCGTTGCTGCAAAGACTTGAGCAGCAGCAGGATCTTGCGCTGCACGGTCACGTCCAGCGCGGTGGTGGGCTCGTCGGCAATCAGCAACTCCGGCTCGCAGGCCAGGGCCATGGCGATCATCACCCGCTGGCGCTGGCCGCCGGACAACTGATGCGGGTAGGCCTTGAGCCGTTCCTGGGGTTTCTGGATACCCACCAGCTCCAGCAGTTCGAGAATCCGCGCCCGCGCCTGCTTGCCGCCCAGGCCCTTGTGCAGCAGCAGGGTTTCGCCGATCTGCTTTTCGATGCTGTGCAACGGGTTCAGGGACGTCATCGGCTCCTGGAAGATCATCGCAATTCGGTTACCGCGCAGTTTTTGCAGGGTAGACGGCGCTGCACCGATCAACTCCTGGCCACGATACTTGATCGAGCCCGTGGTTTCGGTACCGGCTTGCGGCAGCAGTTGCAGGATTGAATGGGCGGTCACTGACTTGCCCGAGCCCGACTCACCCACCAGCGCCAGGCACTCGCCGGGGCGCACATCCAGGCTCAGATTGCGTACCACGGTCTGGCCGCTGAACGCGACGCACAGGTCGCGGATTTCGATCAGGTTCATAGGCAATTACTCATGAGCGAGGGTCGAAGGCGTCACGCAACGCCTCGCCGATAAACACCAGCAACGACAGGATCAGCGCCAAGGTGAAAAACGCGGTCAGGCCCAGCCAGGGGGCTTGCAGGTTCTGCTTGCCCTGGGCGATCAGCTCACCCAGGGACGCGCTGCCAGCCGGCATACCGAAGCCGAGGAAATCCAGGGCGCTCAAGGTGGATATCGCCCCGGTCAAGATAAACGGCAGATAGCTCAGCGTCGCGGTCATGGCATTGGGCAGGATATGCCGGCGAATGATCTTGGCGTCGCCCAGGCCCAGGGCGCGCGCGGCCTTGACGTACTCCAGGTTGCGCCCGCGCAGGAACTCGGCGCGCACCACATCCACCAGCGCCAGCCAGGAAAACAGCGCCATGATCCCCAGCAACCACCAGAAATTCGGCTCGACGAACCCCGACAGGATAATCAGCAAGTACAGCACCGGCAGGCCGGACCACACCTCCAGAATGCGCTGCCCGAGCAAATCCACCCAGCCGCCGTAGTAACCCTGCAACGCCCCGGCGGCAATGCCGATGGCGGCGCTGATGGCGGTCAAGGCCAGGGCAAACAGGATCGACACCCTTGCGCCGAAGATCACCCGCGCCAGTACATCGCGGGACTGGTCATCGGTGCCCAGCCAGTTCACCGCCGACGGTGGGCTCGGGGCAGGGCGGGTCAGCTCATAATTGGGGGTGTCGTCGCTGAAGGGAATCGGCGGGAACAGCATCCAGCCGCCGTCCTGCTTGATCAGCTTTTGCACATAGTCACTGCGGTAATCGGCCTGGAACGGCAGCTGCCCGCCGAACTGCTGTTCGGTGTAGCGCTTGAACACCGGGAAATACAGTTCGTTCTTGAAGCTGAGCACCAAGGGTTTGTCATTGGCGATCAACTCGCCGCCCAGCGTCAGGATAAACAGGCCGATAAACAACCACAGCGACCACCAGCCACGCCGGTTTTTCTTGAAGCGTTCGAAACGCCGACGCGCAACGGGAGACAGGTCAAGCATCAGGCGTTCCTCGCAGCAAAGTCGATACGCGGGTCCACCAGGGTGTAGCAGAGGTCACCGATGAGTTTTATCAAAAGGCCGAACAGGGTGAAGATAAACAGCGAGCCGAATACCACCGGGTAGTCACGGGACACTGCCGCCTCGTAGCTCATGCGGCCCAGGCCGTCGAGGGAGAAGATCACTTCGATCAGCAGTGAGCCGGCAAAAAATACGCTGATAAACGCTTGGGGAATCCCCGAGATCACCAGCAGCATGGCATTGCGAAACACATGGCCATACAGCACCCGGCGTTCGCTCAGGCCCTTGGCACGGGCGGTCACCACGTACTGGCGGGTAACCTCATTGAGGAACGAGTTCTTGGTGAGGATGGTCAAGGTGGCAAACCCGCCGATCACCAGCGCCGTCACCGGCAGAACCAGGTGCCAGAAATAGTCGGCAATCTTGCCCACGGTGCTCAGTTCGGCAAAGTTTTCCGACACCAGCCCGCGCACCGGGAACCAGTTCAGCGACGTACCGCCGGCGAATACCACAATCAGAAACATCGCAAACAGGAACGCCGGCATCGCGTAACCGATCACGATGGCCGTGCTGCTCCACATGTCAAAGCTGCTGCCATGGCGCACGGCCTTGCGTATCCCCAAGGGTATCGACACCAGATAGGTGATCAGCGTCGCCCACAGGCCAAGGGAAATGGTAACTGGCATCTTTTCCAGGATCAGGTCGGTCACCGTCGCGCCGCGAAAGAAACTGTTGCCGAAGTCCAGCTGGGCGTAGTTCTTGAGCATCAGCCACAGGCGTTCCGGTGCGGACTTATCGAAGCCGTATTGTTTTTCGATGTCCTTGATCAGCTTCGGGTCCAGGCCACGACTGGCCCGCGAGCCGCTGATACCTTCGCCGGATGCGCCCGCTACACCGCCGCCGCCAATGCCTTGCAGATGGGCAATGGCCTGTTCCACCGGCCCGCCGGGCGCGGCCTGCACGATCACGAAGTTCACCAGCAGGATGATCACCAGCGTCGGGATGATCAGCAGCAGGCGCCGTACGATATAGGCAAACATCAACGGGCTCCTCCGCGTTTTTTAAGCTCGGCCTGCATTTGCTCGTTAGTCAGTGGCGTGGGGCTGACTTCCCACCAGGTTTCCAGGGCTTCGTCATTCTTCGCCTCGATCGCCGGGCGGCCGAAACGGTTCCACCACGCGGCGGAGGTGCCCGGGGGGTAATAGTTGGGGATCCACAGGTAATTCCATTGCAGCACACGGTCCAGGGCGTGGGCGTAGGTGAGCATCTGCGCCTGGGTGTCGGCCTTCACCAAACCGTTGATCAGCGTATCGACGGCCGGATCCTTGAGTGCGATGTAGTTGTTGGCGCCCGGATCGAACGCAGCGGCGGAGCCGAAGTAGTTGTACAGCTCCATGCCGGGCGAGGTGGTGACCGGAAAACCGGTGACGATCATGTCGTAGTCACGGGCCATCAGGCGGTTCACGTACTGCGACGAGTCGATGCGGCGGATATTGAGGGTGATGCCGATCTGCGCCAGGTTGCGCTTGTAGGGCAGCAACAGGCGCTCAAGCCCGTTCTGGACGTTGAGGAAGGTGAACTCCAGCGGCTCGCCCTGGGCGTTGACGAGTTTGTCACCCACCGGTTTCCAGCCAGCGTCCTCAAGCAGTGCCAGGGCTTGCAGTTGTTTATCGCGGATCATGCCGCTGCCGTCGGTGACCGGGGCCTTGAACACCTGGGTAAACACTTCATCCGGGATTTGCCCGCGCAACGGCTCCAGGATCGCCAGTTCTTCCTGGGTCGGCAATTGGCTGGCCGCCAGCGGGCTGTTGGAAAAGTAGCTTTGCTGGCGGATGTACAGGTTGCGCATCATTTGCCGGTTGGCCCATTCGAAATCCCACAGCATCGCCAAGGCTTGGCGCACGCGGCGATCTTTGAAAATCGGCTTCTGCACGTTGAACACATAGCCTTGGGCCGGTTGCGGCATCTCTTTGGCCAGGTGTGCGCGCTGCAGGCGACCATCGTCCAGGGCCGGGCCGTTGTAGCCGATGGAATAGCCGGTGGCGGAGAATTCACGGTTGAAGTCGTAGGCGCCGCCGCGCAGCACCTGGCGCGCCACTTCGGTGTCGCCGAAGTATTCCAGGCTCAGGTGATCGAAGTTGTACAGGCCACGGCTGACCGGCAAATCCTTGCCCCACCAATCCGGATCGCGGATAAAGGTGATGGTGCTGCCGGAGTCGATCTTGCTGACCTTGTACGGGCCGCTGCCCAGCGGGGCTTCGTAGCCGCCGCCATTGGCAAAGTCGCGGGTCTTCCACCAATGCTCCGGGAACACCGGCAAGGTGGCGATATCCAGGGGCAGGGTGCGGTTGTCGTTGCTGGAGAAGTCGAAGCGTACCTGACGCTCGCCTTCGACTTCGACGTGCTTGACGTCGGCAAACAACGTGCGAAAGCGCAGGCTGCCTTGGGTCATCAGCAGATCGAAGCTGTAGCGCACGTCTTCGGCTGTAATCGGGGTACCGTCGGCGAAGCGCGCCTTGGGATTGAGGTAGAAACGTAGCGACAGGCCGTCGTCGGCGCGCTCCATTTTTTCTGCCACCAGGCCATAAACGGTGTAGGGCTCATCCAGCGAGCGCAGCGCCAGGGGCGCATACACCCAGCCGTCGACCTGAGACACGCCAATACCTTTGTCGATATACGGCAGCACATGATCAAACCGCCCGACCTCCAGCGCCGAGCGCCGCAGGCTGCCGCCCTTGGGCGCGTTGGGGTTGGCATAGTCGAAGTGGCTGAAACCGGCGGGGTACTTGGCGGGCTCGCCGTAAACCGTCAGGTAGGTTTGCGGGGCTGCGATCGCCGCAGTGCTGGCCATCAGCAGGGCCAAGGTGGAGCAGAGCAGAGATGAAAAAGCCAATCGCATTATCAGCCTTGAACGCCGGGTTAAGAAGAATAGGGATTTGTACGCTAACGGCCTGGGCATCGCCAGTCATCACATGCACAACGGCCCGCCAAAGGGCGGGCCGTTGTTTATCGCATCTGCGCCGATTGAATCAATCCTGGCGGCTGGTGACTTCCAGCAGGTGATAACCGAACTGGGTTTTCACCGGGCCCTGCACGGTATTGACCGGGGCGCTGAATACGACAGTGTCGAATTCCTTGACCATTTGGCCTGGGCCGAACGAACCCAGGTCACCGCCCTGGCGGCTGGATGGGCAGGACGAATTGGCTTTGGCGATTTCTGCGAAATCAGCGCCGCCTTCGATTTGGGCCTTGAGTTCGTTGCACTTGTCTTCAGTGGAAACGAGGATGTGACGGGCGGTGGCTTTGGCCATGGGGAATAACTCCTAGAGTAAAAAAACGGTGAGCGTACCGGATTCAGGCGGTTATTTCCTGGCAAAGTTCCGCTGTTGTTCAGTCCTGCCTTTTTCAGCGTGGCGGTTCAAGGCAACACGATGTAGTCGTTGCGCTGCACGATCGGTTGGTGCGGCCCCTGCACCAGGTGGATATAACGGCCGTCCACCAAGTCGATCGGCAGGCAGTCGTCAATATCCAGCACGCCGTCGGTGTGGGCCTGGGACCAGTGGCGCAGCATCTGCTGCTTGCCCTGGCTCATGGCCTGCTGTTTGTTACGAGCGACTACCAGCAGGTAGTGATGGGCCTCGCCGAAGCTATGGGCTTCATAGCCACCGAGGTTGATGAAGTACAGGCGGGGCGCTTCGCCATGAGGCGCCAGATGGCTCAGTTCAACTTTCCAGCCGTCGACGCCGTCGACCGCCATCCATGAGTCGATGTGCACACCCTTGGGGCTGCCAAACCAGGCGTCGCGCAATTGCGGGTAGCTGGCCTGCAACGTATCCGCCACGGCGAACACTACATCGTGTACTTCGATTTTTGCCCGTGGATGCTTGCCCCCGAGCATGACGACAAACAGCATTACCGGTGATTCCTGGCGACTGGCGAAAGGGCAACCATACTGCGATTGAACCCTTTTGTCCGCTCAATGCCACATTGTTAATCAGCACACTCACCAGGAGGTTGTCATGCGTACCATTGATCTGGCCGGTGTTCCCGTCCCTGTCATCGGCCAGGGGACCTGGCGCATGGGCGAAGACCCAAGCCGGCGCCGCGCCGAAGTTGCTGCGCTGCAACTGGGTATCGATGAGGGCCTGACGCTCATCGATACCGCCGAGATGTATGGCGACGGCGGTGCCGAAGAGGTGGTCGCAGAGGCGATTCGTGGCAAGCGCGACCAGGTATTTCTGGTCAGCAAGGTCTATCCGCATAACGCCAGCCAAAAGGGGGTGCCTCGCGCCTGCGAAGCCAGCCTTCAGCGCCTTGGCACCGATTACATTGATTTGTATCTGTTGCACTGGCGCGGCCAGTACCCACTTGAAGAAACTGTCGAAGCGTTCGAGCGTTTGCGCGAGGCCGGCAAAATCGGCCGCTGGGGTGTTTCCAACTTCGATGTGGCAGACCTGCAGGAGCTCGCATCCCCTGCATGTGCGACCAATCAAGTGCTCTACAACATTGAAGAGCGCGGGATCGAGTTCGACCTGTTGCCATGGTGGCAACAGCATCATTTACCACTGATGGCTTATTGTCCCATCGCCCAGGGTGGTGAGCTGCTGTCGAGCCCGACCCTCAAGCAGATCGCACGTCGCCATGAGGTCACACCGGCCCAGGTATCGCTGGCGTGGGTCCTGCGCCAGGAGGGTGTCATCGCAATCCCCAAGGCGGTCACACCTGAACACATCCGACTCAACGCCGCAGCTGCGAAGCTGGTGTTGGATGAACATGACCTGGACGCTATCGATCGTGTGTTCGCAGCGCCCAAGCGTAAGCACCCATTGGCGATGGTGTAACCGGCCAGCAGGAACGGCGCCTTCCCTGGCAGCTGTTCCCGCTCTAGCCGTGGTTAGCCGGCCACTGGGCTGCGCCAGTCGTCCGAGCCGGAAGTTCCGGCCACTTCGTGAGTCCAGATGATCTTGCGATAGGTGAAGTGCACATCCTCCAGATGAGTGAAGTGGGCGTTGTCGGGGTCCTGGCAGTTGGGCATGCGTGACTGGATGTCCACGATAGTCGCACCCTCCAGTTCAATGGTGAAGTAGTGCTCCTGGGTTCCGGCGGACGAGGTGCGCAGCCATTCGAGGCGGCAGGAGACTTCTTCACCGCTGGTCAGGGCGCTGAACAGCAACGGTGACGATTTATCGAAAACCTTGCTGATCATCAGCGGCTTGTGCACGCGCTGACCTGTCGGCTGGCCCGATTGCGGATCGCGAGGAATGATCACCTGATGGGCAAATGCCTGGACCAGTATCTGATCCTCATGACCTTCCTGATAAATGTTGCCTACCGAGTCCTGAGTAAATGTGCCTGCCGTGATCAAACCTTGTTTGACTCCGGTGATGGAGAGGTACGCGGGTGTTGGCATGATTGGTTTCCTTGCCGGGTTGAGTAGGTTTTGCCGAACAGCGAAATGGCTGAACGGGTAGGTGCCTATAACCTATAACAAGAAGCGTGCCTGAAAGTGTGAAGTTCAATGAAATAAGGGCGAGCACTGTTTGGTGCGCTGCGTATTGGGTTTTTATTCCGGGCTATGGGCTATTTTTAGTTATAAAAGTTGCGCATCGATGCGCACTTAGTTGCTCACGTGTTTTTACGGTGAAGTATACGGCTGGCCGAGCTAACAGAGTTGTTGTTACTCGAATGTGTGCGCAAATAGCTGCGCAGGCCAAGATTATAGCGGCGCGTAGGATGTTTCTTAAGTTTTGGTCCGTCGCTTGCTCATTGCTTTATGCATGGCTAAGGTTCTTGTGTCTCGATATGTTTGAACGGAACTTAAGGGCTTTCTGATACGTACTTCAATGGCGTTAAGTTTGCCTATTTTGCCTTGGATGGTTGTGTGCGGCCGAAAATGAGTCATTCAAAAGAACTGTATGCCTATTATTTGCTACTTGCACGAGCAGCCTGTTCGCCAGGTAGTTTCGTGGGCATTGATATGCGCTTTTCCAACGAGTTCGAAGCGCTGGAAGGCGAACTTGGCAAAGCGCAGTCGGTTCATGGCAATGGGCTGCCGGATTGGCAGCGGGTCAGCGAAATCAGCGAATGCCTGCTGCGTGAGCACTCCAAGGATCTGCGTGTCGCCTGCTGGTTGACCTGGGCCTTGTATCAGCGTGATTCATTGGCTGGATTGCTGGCCGGCCTCGGTGTGCTGCGTGAGCTCTGCGAGCACCATTGGGTGCACGTCTACCCTGGCAAACTGCGTACCCGCATTGCGGTGTTTGGCTGGTTGGTGTCGCGCCTTGAGCAAGCGTTTGCAAAAAAAATCTCGCTCAATGATCAACAGCCTTTATTTCAAGCGTTGCTGGAACACCTCGAACATCTGGACCAACTATGGGCCCAACATCTGGGGAGTGATGCTCCCGTGCTGCTGCCGATTCGACGGCAATTGGCGGAGCGCCTGGCCGATGCCACGCAAGGGGCGCCAGAAGCTGATGGGCGCGCGGGTGCTATTCCCGGCGTGAGGCAAGCGGCGGTCCAGTTGCCCACCCCCGAGCAATCGGTCAACAGCGAAAAAGAGGCGCACAAATTACTGCGCTCATTACAGGAACAGGCCCGGCCTTTATGCGCCTGGTGGTTGCGCCAGAACGCCACCGACCTGCGGGCTTTGCGCCTGGGCCGAACCTTAGCGTGGCTGATGCTCGTCAACTACCCCGACGCCAACAGTGAACGCATAACCGCGCTGCGCCCATTGGCCGCCGACAAGCTCAAGCGTTATCAGGAGCGCTTGAGCCAAGGCCATTACGCCGATGTGTTGTTCGAACTGGAAGTCAGTCTGGCCGGTGCGTTGTTCTGGTTCGATGGTTTGCGCATGGCCTGGGAGTGTCTGGACGGCTTGCACGCGGACCTGGCCATGGCCGAACTGGAGATACATTTCGCGCTGCTGCTGCAGCGCCTGCCAAACCTGACGGAGTACCGCTTCGACGACGGCACCCCCTTTGCCGACACTGCGACAGCCGAGTGGATTGCGCTGCACGTGATGCGCCATGTGCGCAAGCCTGCGCCCAGTGAAGTCGTGACCGACCTGACGACCCAACCCTGGGACGCGGCGTTGGAAGCGGTAATGCCTTGTCTGCGCAAGGACGGGCTCAAAGCCGCGGTGGGTGTGATCAAGCAAGGCTTGCAGGGCGCGGGCAGTGATCGCTGCCGTTTTCATTGGCGCCTGGCGCTGGCCAGGCTGTGCATGGCGGCCGGCAAACACGAGCTGGCCAGGATCCAGCTGGAGCAACTCGATCTTCAATTACAGCGCACGGGCCTGGAAAGTTGGGAGCCGGCGTTGGCCCTGCAAGTCGCTCAGCTCCTGTACCGCTGCTACGACCTGTTACCTCAAAGCCAAGCCATACGCGACGGCAAGGATGCCCTGCATCGCCGGTTGTGTCATTTCGACCTGGAAGCAGTACTTCAATAGCGCCTCATCAAATAAAAGGAAAAGCACCATGGCCAAAGACGGTTCGGTAGCCCCCAAGGAACGTATCAATATTACCTTCAAACCCGCCCTCGGCGGTGCCCAGGAAGAGGTCGAGCTACCGTTGAAGCTGCTGGTGCTGGGGGATTTTTCCAAACGTGCGGACCTGCGCAAGCTGGAAGATCGCAAGCCCATCGGTATCGACAAGCACACCCTCGACGAGGTGTTGGCCAAGCAAGCAGTGAGCTTGACGCTGAACGTACCCAATCGCCTCCAGGATCAAGCCGACGTGGAAGAACTGGCGATCCAGGTTCGCATCAACGCGATGAAAGACTTCAATCCCGCGAATCTTGTCGAGCAGATCCCGGAGTTGCAAAAGCTGATGGCACTGCGTGAAGCACTGGTGGCGCTCAAGGGACCATTGGGCAACACCCCAAGCTTTCGCAAGGCGATCGAGCAGGCATTGACCCATGGTGATTCCCGCGCACGAGTTCTGGCCGAGCTTGGGCTGCCCAGCCCAGACGCCTGACATTTTCAGTAAAAGGACACTGATACCATGACCACGATTCAACACGAGCTGCAATCGGTACAGACTATCCACACCTGCAGCATCCTCGACAACATCACCGCCCAGACATTGCTGAGCGCCGACGACGAGGCTTACGGCATCGCCAAGCGCGGCGTATCGGCGTTTATCGCGGAGTTGCTCAAGCCACACAACCGTGACGAACCGGTAAAGAAACGCCTGGTCGACCGGATGATCGCCGAAATCGATACCAAGCTCAGCCAGCAAATGGATGAGATCCTGCACCATCCCGACTTCCAGGCGCTGGAAGCTTCCTGGCGGGGGTTGCAGTTGCTGGTCGACCGCACCAATTTTCGCGAGAACATCAAGATCGAGCTGTTGAATGTCTCACGCGAAGACCTGCTGGATGATTTCGAGGATTCCTCGGAAATCACTCAGTCCGGGCTTTACAAGCATGTTTACAGCGCTGAATACGGTCAGTTCGGTGGGCAGCCGGTGGGTGCGATCATTGCCAATTATTTTCTCTCGCCCAGTGCGCCCGATGTAAAGCTGATGCAATACGCCTCCAGCGTCGCCAGCATGGCTCACGCCCCCTTTATTGCTGCGGCGGGGCCGAGTTTCTTTGGCTTGGAAAGCTTCACCGGGCTGCCCGACCTGAAAGACCTGCGGGATCACTTCGAAGGGCCGCAGTTTGCCAAATGGCAAAGCTTTCGCCAGAGCGAAGACGCCCGTTACATTGGCCTTACTGTCCCGCGCTTTCTGTTGCGCACCCCGTATGACCCCCTTGAGTGCCCAGTCAAGACCTTTGCGTATCAGGAAAACGTGGTTAACAGCCACGAGCATTACCTGTGGGGCAATACCGCCTATGCCTTTGCCACACGCCTGACAGACAGTTTCGCTCGCTTTCGCTGGTGCCCGAATATCATCGGGCCGCAAAGCGGCGGGGCCGTCGAGGACCTCCCACTGCATCACTTCCAGAGCATGGGCGAGATTGAAACCAAGATCCCTACCGAAGTGCTGGTATCGGATCGGCGCGAATACGAGCTGGCGCAAGAAGGGTTCATCGCCTTGACCATGCGCAAGGGCAGCGACAATGCAGCGTTCTTTTCCGCCAGCTCCGTGCAAAAGCCCAAATCCTTTGGCATCAGTGAAGAAGGCAGGGCGGCAGAACTGAATTACCGCTTGGGCACCCAATTGCCCTACATGATGGTGGTCAACCGCCTGGCCCATTACCTCAAGGTTCTGCAACGCGAACAGTTGGGCGCTTGGAAAGAGCGCACGGACCTTGAGCAGGAACTCAACAAGTGGGTTCGCCAATATGTGGCGGACCAGGATAACCCCAGCGCTGAAGTGCGTGGACGGCGCCCACTGCGTGCCGCGCGCATCGTCGTCAGCGACGTCGAGGGCGAGCCCGGCTGGTACCGCGTCAACGTGACGGTGCGCCCGCATTTCAAGTACATGGGGGCAGACTTCACCTTGTCCCTGGTTGGCAAGCTCGATAAAGAATGAGCAGAGGCCAGGGCATGGTTCAGCACAACAGCCTTTTCGAGCGTCTTGAATGCGGTGCATCGACGCGAGGGTGTCCTGTGGCGTCCATCGCCGCACATCTGGGGAAAATGCTCAGCACACGTGCGGGCAGTGTCCAGACACTGGCTGATTATGGTTTGCCTGATCTCAACGACATGCGACTGAGCCTGCATGAGTCATTGACTCAGTCGCGGCTGCATATCGAGCGTTTTATCCAGGCCTACGAACCGCGACTGGCGAATGTGCATGTCAGGCTGTTGCCCGATGTGCGTGGGTCCCTGGTCCTGGCATTTGCAATTGAAGCTGAGCGAGTTATCGACGGCGTCCTGCAACCGGTCGTGTTTCAGGCCCGTCTTGCGCAAGCCGGGCGGGTAGAGGTTTTTGTCCATGACGTTTAACCGCTACTTTCAAAGTGAACTCAGCGGCCTGCGCCAACAAGGGCGGCGTTTTTCCGAGCGCAATCCAGCTCTGGCGCCGTTTCTTGCTGAGGCCGGCCAGGACCCGGATGTCGAGCGTTTACTGGAGGGGTTTGCATTTCTGACCGCTCGCCTGCGACAAAAGCTGGATGACGAACTGCCGGAGCTGACGCATTCGTTGATGCACTTGTTATGGCCCCATTACATGCGGCCAACACCGGCCTTCAGCATCCTGCAATTCGACCCCTTGAAACGTGCCGGCCCCAGTGTTCGAGTGGCCCGGGACACCGCCGTGGAAAGCGCTCCCATCAAGGGTGAGCGTTGCCGGTTCCGCACATGCTATGCCACCGACATCATGCCCCTGCAACTCAGTGGCCTGGAATACCGCTGCCAGGGCGAGGGGGCCTGGCTGGAATTGCAACTGACCATGAGTACCCAAGGTAACTTCAGTGAGTTGGCATTTGATTCGCTGAGGCTGCACTTGGCTGGCGACCACTACATCAGTCAGGGCCTGTACCTCAGCCTGTTGCGCCATGTCGACAGTATCTGCCTGTCGCTGCTGGATCACGAGGGTGTACCGGTGAGGACCCGCGACGGGCAACCTGTGACGCTGCGCCTCAGTGCCGGCCAGGTTCAGCCAGTGGGGTTTTCCCCGGAGCAGGCGCTGATTCCTTATCCGCAGAACACCTTTGATGGTTATCGGCATCTGCAGGAGTACTTCGCTTTTCCCGAGAAATACCTGTTTGTCGACGTCGAAGGGCTGAACGTGGTGCACACGCTGCCTGACGAGCTGCTCCGGGAGGCGCATGGCATGGTGATGCGCTTCGAACTTCACACCCAGGGCCGTGAACCCCAGCGTCCGACCCTGGACAACGTGAAGCTGTATTGCACGCCCATCGTCAACCTGTTCAAACAGGATGCGATCCCCATTCGCCTGGACGGTAAACAGGATGAGTACCTGTTGGTACCTGGGGAATATACACCGGGCAATGCCAGTGTGTTTTCCGTGGACCAGGTCACCGGGTGGCGCCCCGGCGGGTTGGGCTATCAGACCTATGTGCCGTTCGAGTCGTTTGAACATGACTGCGATCACGAGGCTTCGGCGGCACCCTCCAGTTACAGCATTCGCCAGCGTTCGTCGGTACAGCATGGCGGGCTTGATACCTGGATGGGATTCCCCAGCCGCCGCGAACAGGGCCAGGAAACCCTGTCGGTCGAACTGACCTGTACCAATTGCAACCTGCCGCGCCAACTTCGTGCAGGCGAAATCACCCTGCCCGGGGAACAGACCCCGGAGTCATTGGGGTTTTGCAACATCACCACACCCACAGCGAGCTTTGCGCCGCCACTGGACCAGGATTTTTTGTGGAAGCTCATCAGCAATATGTCGGTCAACTATCTGTCGTTGACCGATATCAATGCCTTGAAAGTGATACTCCAAACCTACGACTTGCCGCGCTATCACGATCGACAGGCGCTGAAGGTCAGTCAGAAAAGGTTGAGCGCTTTGCGCTCCATTCGCCATGAGGCAGTGGACCGTCTGCACCGCGGTCTGCCTGTTCGAGGCTTGCAGGTCGAGCTGACGGTTGATTCCCAGGGCTTTGTCGGTCAGGGCGATCTGTTTGTATTCGCCTCTGTTCTCAATCAGTTCTTTGCGCTCTATGCAAGCCTCAATTCGTATCACGAGTTGCGGGTCATCAGCACACAAGGAGACGTGTACCTATGGCCATCCCGGATGGGGCAGCAACCGCTGTTTTGACTCAACTTTGCCGTGTGATTCGTGAGTACACGCTATTTCAGGCGATTGTGCAGGTCATCGAACGACTGCGCGAGGCCCATCCGCTGCTGGATGACGAGGCGCTGTATGACCAATTGGAGTTCCAGGCCAACCCCGGTTTTGGGTTTGCCGCGCACGATATCGACCGTGTGGAGTTTTTCAGCGAGCACGGGGCCTTGCGCGCTCGCTTGCGTCTCAACGTATTGGGGTTATTCGGTGCTGGCTCGCCGCTACCTGCGTTTTACGCCGAGCAAGCGTTTGCCGAGCGTTCGGGCGGCAACCCGACTCGAGATTTCCTTGATCTGTTCCATCATCGCCTGCAGCGCTTGATGTTGCCGATCTGGCGCAAATACCGTTATCGGGCGTGTTTCCGGGCAGGTGCTAACGACAGGTTTTCCGAGCAGATGTTTGCCTTGATGGGGCTGGGCGACAGCGCAATTCGCAGTGCTTCGCAGCTTGATTGCAAGCGCCTGCTGCCTTATCTGGGCCTGCTGAGTTTGCGAGTGCACTCGGCTGCGCTGATCGAGGCTGTCCTGCGTTACTACTTCAAGCACGACGCGTTGTTTATCGAGCAATGGGTGGAGCGCACGGTCGAGGTCAGCCAGTTGCAATGCAATCATCTGGGGCGGGCCAACAGTGCCCTTGGTCAGGACCTTGTCCTGGGGCATCGCATCGCTGACCGCAGCGGTAAGTTCAGGGTGCATCTTCTGGCGCTGGGTTGGCAGCGGTTACATGATTTTCTGCCTATCGCTGAGGCGTACCAGCGGCTGTGCGCGCTGGTGCGACTGACCCTGCGCGACCCTCTGGAATACGACCTGCGCCTGACGTTGGCGCCGGGCGAGGTCAGGCCGTTGCACATCGGCGAAAACACGCTTTGCCGCCTGGGCTGGACTACCTGGCTGGCGCATGAACAGGCCGACGGCGTGGTTACGCTTGCCGGCAATTTTCACAGGGGTTGATGATCATGATGAATGTGGACCTGCCAGGCGAATTGTCCGACCCACTGGTATACGCCAATGCGCTGGCCGCCTGCTTTACACGCCTGGCGTTGTACCGTGATGAACAGGCGCTGCCTGACGCGCTCGTCGCCGGTGTGGCACAACTGAGCCAGTGCGAACTCAGCCAGTTTTACCTGCTCAATGAAGTGACCGGTCGCCTTGAACTGATTGCCCAACATTTGTCCGAGGCGGCATCGATGGTCGTCGCGGTCGCAGATTCTGATCTGCACCATCCACCCCTGTTGAACCATACCTTGAGCCAAGGTGCTGTCCTGAGCCTGGAAGATGTGCAGAGCAGTTGCCATGACGTTAATTTCCTGCCCGTACCGGTGAAGCCCTGGCGGGCGCTGTTGAGCGTGCCGTTGCTCAATCGTGGTGAGCGGGTCGCCGGTGTGCTGCTGTGCGCTCGGCAACAGCCGGGCCAGTTGCAAGGCTACGCCACCTCCCTGGCGCAGTTGGGCAGCTTCGCCGTGAACCAGCTGCTGGTACTGCGCAGTATGCAGCCCAACGTTGATTCAAGGCTCAGGTGCAACAAGCCATTGGCCAGGGAGTACGGATTGATTGGCTCCAGTGCGGCGATGAAACAGACGTGCCATTTGATCAGTAAAGTCCTGCATACCCCGTATACCGTACTGCTGTGCGGCGAGACCGGTACCGGCAAGGAAGTGGTAGCTCGGGCCATTCATGCGGCCGGCCCGCGCCGGGAGAAAGCCTTCGTCGTGCAGAACTGCGCAGCGTTCCCTGAAGGGCTGCTTGAGAGCGAGCTCTTCGGTTATCGCAAAGGTGCGTTCACGGGGGCCGAGCGCAATCATGCGGGTCTGTTTGATGCCGCGCACGGCGGTACGTTGCTGCTGGATGAAATCGGCGACATGCCGCTGGCACTGCAAGCCAAATTGCTGCGGGCCTTGCAGGAGGGCGAGGTCCGGCCGCTGGGTGCCAGCGCGGCGCATAAGGTCGACGTGCGGATCATTGCGGCCACTCATCGCGACCTCGCTGCGATGGTCGCCGAGGGGCGCTTTCGCGAAGACCTCTATTACCGGCTCGTGCAGTTTCCGATCACGTTACCGGCCCTGCGCGAGCGAGACGGCGACCTGCTGCAACTGGCGCGCTATTTCACTGACGAGGCGTGCGCGGCGCTGGAGAGGTCACCCGTGGATTGGTCCACCCTGGCCCTTGATCAACTGTCCGGCCACGCCTTTCCCGGCAACGTACGCGAGCTTAAATGCATGGTTGAGCGTGCCGTGTTGTTGTGTGACGCCGGCGTGATCTTGCCGGAGCACCTGGCGCTGCCACCGACTGCGGCGCCGGCCGCGAGCGACGATGTGACGCTGCGCCAGCGCATGGAACGAGTAGAGCGAGTGTTCCTGCTCGATTGCTTGCACAAGAACCATGGCAATCGCACCCGTACCGCGCGGGAGCTAGGGGTTGCCCGACGCACGCTGCTTTACCGTCTTGCACGCTTGAATATCCCCGTCGGCGATGCCAGGGGGAAATGCTAGTGGTGCACTTGATTTTTACTGTGGGAGAAACCTGATGCCTGACCGTCCATGGCACGCCGTGTTGCTTGTGTTGTGTTTGCTGGGTGGCTGTAACGCCAACTACGTGTTCGATGATGCCGAGTACCGTCCTCTGGGTGACCCACAGGCAGTTATTCGTGGCCGATGAATAGAGGGATCATGACGATGCAGCTTGTGTTTGAGGTCTGTACGGTCGACAGCGCCAGCGCCGAACCCTCGGCCCACAAAGTATTTGACGCAGTGGGCGGCGTGATTGGCCGCGGCCCCGGATGTGACTGGGTGATACCCGACCCCAGCCGCGTGCTCTCCAGTCACCATGGATTAGTCGGTTACCGTGAGGGACGCTATTTCCTGACTGATATCAGCCGCAACGGTATTGGCGTGGCAGGCAGTGCTGAACGCCTGCGCAAGGGGCAGGCGCGATTGATCAATGATGGCGATGTATTCGAACTTGGGGCGTTGGTGCTACGTGCGCGTTTGTTGCAACCCGCACGACCTTGCGGCGAGCTGCGTGCCAGTGTGGCAGTACCGATTCCCGATGATGCCTTCCTGTCCCTGGACCCTCTGCACGCGCTGGACCTGGAGCACCAGCAGCAGGCCATCTCGGATGACCTGGCAGCATTGAGCGAGGCCGTTGATGAGCAAGGGGTGTGGGCCGAACGCCACGGGACCGATAGGGAGCATGTGACATTCCCGCGCCGGGCAGAACCCGGGGTAGAGGTTGCTGCGGTGCACGTTAGTGCAATGGCACCCTCGACTGATGAAGTGTTCTGGTCACAGTTCGCGGCGGCCTTGGGCGTGGGGCTCGACGCACTCGACCCAGCGGCCAGGGAGGTACTGGCGATCAAGGTGGCGGGGTTGTTTCGCTTGACGATCCAGGGGCTGCAACAAGCCCTGCGCACGCGTGAAGAGTTGCATCACGAATGGGGGAGGTCGTCGTTCGACAGTCAGGGCGCAGCCCGGAACCCTTTGAAAATGTTCAGCGACACCAACGCGGCGTTATCCGCACTGCTGGATACAGGGGCTTTGGGCCAAATGCCCGCCTCGCGGGCCATTGGTCTGGCTCATCGGGAGCTGCAGGTACATCAGGTCGCGCTGCAGGCTGCCTGTCGCAGCACCGTGAACAAGGTGTACACGGCCTTCGAGCCGAACCATTTGGCCTGGTGCTTTGAATCTCAGGGCAAGCCGCCACGATTTTTCACCGATGGCGCGCGTTGGCGTGCTTACCAGCGTCACTACCAGCGTTTGGTGGCGCAAGGGCCGTTGAACGATCGCCCGTTGAACGGCGATTTCGCCACGGCCTATGAAGAACAGGTGCGCCTGATCTCCTCCCTGCACATTGATTTTTCAGGATGATATTCATGTATCGAGCTACCCGTGCTTTGGTGTTGCTTTTGTTTGGTTTCTTGGCGGGTTGCAGCGCCGTATCGCCTTTTTCCACGCTGACCAAGCTGGACGTTGTGTTGACCGCCAACGAGCACGTCAACCCTGACCTGCACGGTCGCCCCTCTCCCGTGGTGGTGCAGTTGATCGAACTGCGCCATGGCGTAGCCTTCGAACATGCCGACTTCTTCAGCCTGTATGACAAGGCGCAGCAATTGCTGGCAAAGGACTGGGTAAGCAGTGAAGAAGTCGAGCTGCGTCCAGGTGACCACCTGGCGCTCAAACTCCGTATCGGTCCCGACAGTCGTTTTGTAGGGGTGTTGGCGGCTTACCGAGACTTGCCGCACGTTCAATGGCGGCAGTTGATCCCCGTGACTATGCACCAGCGCAACCGTGCCGATCTGGTGCTGGACCAGGACGGTATACGCGTCGTCGACTCGCTCGCCGGGATGGAGGTGCGCTGAGATGCCTGTTCATAAAGTGATCTGGCAAGAAGGCATGTTGCTGCGGCCACAGCACTTGCAGCACAACGACCGCTATTACCAGCAGCAACTCAACCAGACGCGCCTGTTGGGCAGTGATGCCTGGGGCTTCCTTACGCTGGAATTGAATGAGCAATACCTAAAGCTGGGCAAGCTGGTGGTCAACCAGGCGAGTGGCGTCTTGCCGGACGGTAGCTTGTTTGATTTGAGTGCCGCTATGGAACCGCTGGTGTTGCAGGTGCCAACTGATGCGGGCAGGCAGGGCATTTACCTGGCACTGCCCCTGGCCAGCGGCAATCACCTTGAGGTCCGCCAGCCTGAACAGAGCGATGTTGTGGCGCGTTACCTGCGATGCGAAGTGGAAGTGGGAGACTCCAACCTGGGTGTAGATGCGCGTTGCCGAATCAGCTGCGCACGGCCCGACTTACGCCTTGTATTGGGCGAGCAGGCGGGTGATCAGAGCTTCGTCAAACTCAAGGTTGCCCAGGTACTGGACGTCAGCGGTGAAGGGGGCGTGAGCCTGGATACCGCGTTCATCCCGACCTTCATTTTCGTGCAGGAGCATGGCTACTTGGCGTCGTGCCTTAACGAAGTCGTCGGTCTGCTTGCCAGCCGCGGCGATGCCATCGCGGCGCGCATTCGTGGCGAGAGCACGGCTGCAAGCACACAACTCGGTGATTTCCTGATGCTGCAGGTGATCAATCGTACCGAACTTGCGCTGCGGCACTGCCTGAGCCAGGCCTTGGTTCGACCCGAAGCGCTGTTCCGCCTGTTGGTGTCGATGCTCGGCGAGCTATCAACGTTCGCCTGTGACAGTAAACGCGCGCAGCTGGACGTGCATTATCGACACAGCGACCAGGGCGCCAGTTTTCGTGGGTTGATGGAGCGCCTACGCGCCGTCCTGTCGGTGGTGCTTGAGCAACATGCGATCGAATTGACATTGCAACCACGCCAGTACGGCGTTCTGGTCTGCCCGGTCAACGAGTTGAAATTGCTCGGCACGGCCACTTTCATCCTGGCAGCCACCGCGCAGTGTGAGGCAGAGGAACTGCGCCAGCGCCTGCCGGCACACCTGAAAGTCGGGCCGGTAGAGCGCATACGTGAGTTGGTCAACCTGCACCTGGCCGGTATCAAGGTCAAGCCGCTGCCAGTGGCGCCGCGGCAGATTCCGTTTCATGCCGGCAAGACCTACTTCATCCTCGATATGAGTGCCCCCGAAATCGCGCAATTGCAGCAGTCGGGCGGTTTCGCGTTCCACGTAGGCGGTGACTTCGCCGGGCTTGAACTCAACTTTTGGGCCATCAGGAATTGAATGCCATGGACAGTGAGTACACACAGGATGAAAGAACCGTGCTGCTCGACCGCGAGGGTCATGGGCCTGCACAGGGGGCATTGACGGACTTCCCATCGCCGCCACGCTATGAGCAGCTGGAAGATCGCATGATCTATGCCGGCCGTATGCTCGATGCGTCGAGCTTCAAGGCTGGGCTCAACCCGCTGGTGGCTGCGGCTTGGGCGGTGTTGTCCGAGATCGTGGCGCTCAGGGTCTGCTCTGGTCGCGAAGACCTGGGCACGCTCAACGACCGATTGTCATTGACGGTGACTCAATTCGAAACCCGCGCCTTGCAGGGTGGTGTTGAAAGCAGCCAAGTCATGTCTGCGCGTTATGTGTTGTGCAGTGTGATCGATGAGGCGGTTGTTACTACGGCGTGGGGGGCACAGAGTGAATGGTCGAAGGTTAGCCTGTTGAGCCGCTTTCATAACGAAACCTTCGGGGGCGAAAAAGTTTTCCAACTGCTGGAGCGTCTATCACGCGACCCGGTGAAGAACCTGCCGATGCTGGAGCTGCTTTACCTGTGCCTATCCATGGGGTTCGAGGGCAAATACCGAGTGATGGAGCGCGGCATGTCGCAACTGGAGGGTGTTCGCGATGCCTTGTATCGCCAGATCCGGCACGTACGCGGGGAGCCGTCGCCGGCGCCAACCGTGCCCGCGATGCACGGGGCGAGCCGGCGTACGGGGTTGTGCGTTGTTCCCGTTACCTGGTTGGTCATCTTCACCCTGGTTTGCTTGCTTGCAATGTACACAGGATTTGCCTGGGTGCTGAGCAAGGAGCGCGCGAACGCGCTGCAACCGCTTCAATTTTCGGCGTCGGATTTGATCCGCACGTCCTTGTAAACGCAGGGAGCAAAGAATGAGCGCATTCTTCAAGGGTGTGGGCGCCGTGCTGGGCCGGATTTGGGTTTGGAGCCTGTTGCTGGCGCTTTCGTGTGCGGCAGTGGTGTGGTTTTGGGGGCCGCTGCTGGCGGTGAATGATCAGCCTGTTTGGCAGGGCGCGACGGCTCGCCTGGTCACCATCAGTGTCGTGTTTCTGCTTTGGGGGTTGGTGATGGTCCTTGCCGGCGGTGGTCGTGCCGCCCGGCGTCCACGGTCTGAGCGCCAGCCCCGCCAGCAGCCGTCGACACGTGTGGAGAACGAATCCCGCTGCGTACGCACTCGGTTCAAGGATGCGGTTCACCTGCTGAAAACCTCCAGCCGTTATGGAGAGCGCAGCGCGCGTTGGCGCCATGAGTTGCCCTGGTACCTGTTGATTGGTGAGCCGGGCAGTGGCAAGACGCAGCTGCTGGCGGCAGCCGGCTTGCAGTTATCGCCTGAACACGCTGACAGGCGACCGACGAGCAGCAGTGCTCATTGCGAGTGGTATTTCGCCGACGAAGGCGTACTCGTCGACACCCCGGGGCGCTATCTGACCCAACCTGACAGTGCAGTGGATGCCGCAAGCTGGGCCACCCTGCTGAATCTCCTCAGGTGGCGCCGCCGGGTGCGCCCGCTCAACGGCGTGGTAGTGGCGCTGTCAGTAGACACGTTGCTCAACACCAGCGAGTACGACCTGGATCACCATGCCCGTCGTGTGCACGCGCGCTTGCAGGAGATCCGGCAAACGCTACATGTGGATGTGCCGATCTATCTGGTGTTGACCCAGGCCGATCGATTGCCGGGATTCGCTGAGTTCTTTGATTCACCCCATGGGGAAAGTGCCGACAGTCTGCTGGGGCAGCCACTGGACGTCGGCAGCGGCATGGCTGAAATTACTCAGGTGCACGAGGCCGTCGAGGGATTGTTGCAGCGTTTGAACGGTGAGCTGATTGCGCGACTGCACCAGGAGGGCAACGTTGAACGTCGTGGTCAGATCCTGGAGTTTCCCCAACAGGCGGCACGCGTCGGTGAACGTGTAAGCCTGTTCGCTGAAATGGCCTTTTCTGCTCATCGCTACCAACCCATCAATGGTTTGCGAGGGTTCTTCCTGACCTGTGCCGATGACAGGCATGCACGTTTTGTGAGGGGGCTGTTCAGCCAGGTGATCTTTGCCGAAGCCGGTCTTGCCAGCCTGCAAGCCCAGGAGCAGCAGCGCATCCGTCAGCGCCAGGGCCTGCAAGCGATGACAGTCGCGCTGATTCTTGGCGGTGTCGGTGGCCTGTGGATGTACAGCTACAGCGTCAACCAGCTACGCCTGGTCCAACTGGCGGCATTGGTCGCCCAGACGATGCCGGCCACAGGGACTCAAAACGATGAAAGCCCGGCGTTGTTGGGGCTGTTGGATGCGCGGTTGGCGGCGACCCGGGTGTTTCCGGCGGCGCAGGATGTGCGCTTGGTCGAGCGCCTCGGCCTGTATCAGGGCGAGGTGAGTCGTGCCTGGGTAGACCAGGCTTATGAGCAGGCGCTGCAACAGCAACTGCTGGTCTGGATAACCGCGCAGCTTGAAGAACAGATAGACGCAAGCCTGGGGGACCGCGAACGGTTATTGGATAACCTGCGTGCGTATTTGATGCTCAATCTGCGCGAGCGCCGTGACGCCACCTGGCTGGCACAGCATGTGACAGGCCTTTGGTCGGTGCGTTTTGCCGGGGATATGCCCACGCAGAAGCGTCTGGGAGAGCACTTGGCACGGCTGCTTGAACGGCCGTTTGTCACACCGCTCAACGATGAACGAGTGGCCCAGGCCCGCGAAGTGCTGAGAGGGGAATCTTTGGCCGATGGCGTGTATCGAGTATTGCGCGAACAAGCGCGCAACCTGGAACCGTTGCGCCTGGCCGAGGGTAAGGTATTTGCCACGATCGACCCGCCTGTTCCCGGTTTCTATACAAAAAGATATGTGCAGTACTTTGAGGCGCAGGGCCCGAGGCTGGTCAATGCCATCGCTCAGGATAATTGGGTGCTGGGGCAGGGCACCGACCTGGGGCCACAGGATCTGCGGCGGTTGATGGCAGAACTGCAGCAACGCTACTTCAGTGAGTATGCCGATGCCTGGAGCGACGTACTCGGACGAGTCAGGCTGCAACAGACCGACAGCCTGCGCCAGGATGCCGACCAGCTCATGAGCCTGACCTCGGCACAGTCCCCGTTGATTCGGCTATTGCAGCAGTTGCGGGAAAACACTCGTTTGCTGCCAGGCCATGTGCTGCTGGATAAGGTGTCCCAGCATTCGGGAGAGCTGGCAGGGCTGGCCAAGGCGACGTTGACGGATGGGCAGTCGGTTTTTGACGATGCGCCACGGCGGGCATTGCAGCAGCGGTTTGAACCCTTGCATCAGTTGCTCGATGAGCAGCACAACCCCGGCGCAGAGCTGGCCCAGGCGTTGCGTTTGCTCGGTGAGCTGCACCTGCAACTCACGGCATTGAACCGTGACAGTGCGCCAGAACAGGCGGCCTTCCTGCGGGCTCGACAGCGTATGGAGGGGCAGCAGGATGTACTGGGCAATTTGCGTGATGCTGCTGCGCGTCTGCCGCTGCCGCTTGCCGGTTGGTTCGAGGGCGTGGCCGACGACAGTTGGCGGCATTTGCTGGAGCAGGCGTATGTGCATGTCAATCAACGGTATCAAAGCGACGTACATAGCCTTTATGCCAAGGCCCTTCGCCGACGTTATCCATTCAATGCCCATGCAAGCAGTGATGTTGCGCTGCATGATTTTCAGGAGTTCTTCAAGCCGCAGGGGGTAATGGCACGTTTTTATGAGGGATATCTTCGGCCTTTCATCAGCGCCGATGGCAGCCGCTACAGGTTGCGTGGGTTGGATGGCCAGAGTTTGCCGGTTTCGCGCTCGCTGCTGGACCAACTGACGAAAACCCAGGTAATCCGCCGCGGCTTTTTCAGCGAGGACTCGGGGGAGTTATCTGTGCGATTTACCTTGGCGCCCTACAGCCTGGACCAATCGGTCAGCCGAGCCGTACTGCGGTTTGGCGACCAGCAGTTGGAATATCGGCACGGCCCGATCACGCCCATGGCGTTTCATTGGCCCACCGAGGCAGAGAATGGGCGCAGCAGCCTTGTGCTGGACAGAGGTACGGAGCAGCGCCCGTTGGGCATCGAGAAAAACGCAGGGGCCTGGTCGCTGTTCCGGTTTTTCGATCTGCTGCAGAAAGAACCCGCAAGTGGTGCAAATATGCAGATTTTCAAGGCAGACCTCGCCGGTCTGCGCGCCAATTACCTGCTGACCAGCCAGCGCACGCCAGGGCCGTTTGATATGGACACATGGCGCACCTTTCGATTGCCGGAGCAACTGTGAGCCAGGCCGGCGCCCATTGGCGCAGTGCCGGGCGCACCCAGCGAGGGCAGGCGCGACTGCGTAATGAAGATGCGTTTCTGGACAACCCGCATGGCGGTTGCTGGGCTGTGGCGGACGGAATGGGCGGCTATCGGCACGGTGATGTCGCCAGTCGTTGGGTGGTCAGCCACCTGGCTTCAGTGCCGGCTCATGGCAACCTCCATCAACGGATCAATGCCGTTCGGGAAAGTTTGCAAGGCGTTAACCAGCGATTGCGGCGCGCGTGGACAGAGCCCGACACAAATGATGGCGCGACGATGGGCAGTACCGTGGTTGCCTTGCTGTTGGAGAATGGTCGGGCAGCCTGTGTCTGGGCCGGAGACAGTCGCTGCTATCTATGGCGGGGCCAGAACCTCTACCAGTTGTCCAAGGATCACTCGCTGCTGCGGCGCCTCATGGACGAGCGTCATATCAGCGTGGCGCAAGCCCAGGCGCACCCCGATGCCAGGGCCTTGACCCGCGCCGTTGGTGCGCGCTCGCGTTTGGACCTTGAGGTATTGGAGCTCAGTACTCGCCCTGGGGATGTATTCCTGCTGTGCAGCGATGGCCTGTATCAGACCCTCAGCCATGTCGAGGTGGGACGGGCGTTGAGCAGGAGAACGCCCCGGCAGGCGGTGGAACAATTATTCGCCGGGGCGTTGCGCAGGCCGGTGCGAGATGACCTGACCGCAGTTGTGGTGCAACCTTGAACCTGGCGGTCGCACCATCCCGTCTGCTGGCAGGGCGTTATCACCTTGAGCACGTCCTGGGCAGCGGCGGCATGGGTGTGGTGTACCGCGCGCGCGATCTGTTGCATGAGCAATTGGGCCAGCCTTGCTCCAGGGTGGCACTTAAGCTGCTGGGCGAGTCCATTTCCCAGTGCCCCGACGCGCATGTGCTGTTGTACGGCGAGTTTGCGTTGGCTCGCAGCCTGCGACACGACCGTGTGGTACGGGTGTTTTCCTTTGAGGTCGACACCCACAGCAAAATTGCGTTTTTCACCATGGAGCTGCTGCAAGGGGTGACCCTCGACCGGCTGCTGCTGGAGTGCCCCTATGGTTTGCCCTGGCAGGAACTGCAACCCATCGCGCTGCAGTTGCTGGATGCTTTGGCCTACATCCACCAGAAGAACGTCCTGCATGGCGATGTGAAACCCGCCAACGTCATGGTGGGAGAGGAGGGCGTATGTTTGTTCGATTTTGGCCTGGGGCATGCTCAGACGCAGGAGGCGATGGGTTTGCCAAGTGTCAGCCGTACTCGTTTCAATGCCTGGACACCCGCCTACGCTGCCCCGGAATTACTGGACGGCGGTGCGCTGAGCGGCGCTGCGGACGTATACGGCATGGCTTGCATTGTGTATGAGCTGGCTAGTGGCCAGCGCATCGGCGCACGCTCTTTCACTGACCGGCTGGCCCGGCCCGCGCAATTACCCAGGCACTGCTGGCCGGCATTACATTCGGCGTTGGCGATAGATCCGCAGCGTCGAACCGTAACAGTCGCCGAATTGCGCCAAGTGATGGCCTGTAGCCGGCCACGCTGGTACTTGTAGGGTAAAGGTCAGACCGCCAGGCCATGCAGCTGGCAATACTCCACCCAGTCCATACCGGCCATCTGTGCGACTTCTTTATGCACTTCGCGGCGCTGGGCCTCGAAGGTTTCGATGGAGTCGGCCGTCAGTTTAAGGGTCAGTTCCCAGGCGAACAGGTGTTGCTGCTCCGCGTGGGCTTCGAACGCTTCGTGCAAGCGCTCGGCGCGATACTGCGCCAGGGTTTCCCCCCTGGCCTGGGCGGCCAACGGGTTGAGGTTGTCCAGCTCAGCGGCGATATGTGGCTGATCGCGCAAAAACCTGTCCAAGGCAAGCTGGTAAGTATCGCTGGGTGCTGACAAAGGCATGCCCTTAGTGCGAAGGACGGGACTTGGAATCGCCTGAGTGCGCGCTGGGGTGAAGGCGCGCACGTTTGCGGGCTCTGCGTCGCATCCAGTTCTGCAACGGCGCCAGCAAGAAGAACATCAGGTAAGCGACTAGCACCAATGCCAGGTCAACCCAGGTTTCAGCGACTGGCCCGGTGAACAGCTCAATGACATTCTTGATTACAAACAGCAGCACCACACTGCACAACCACAGCAAAATGGTGACAAATAGGGGACGCATGTTGCTTGACCGCTTGTCTTGCATAGTGAAGCTCTCTCCTTTGTGCCTGTTGTCGTTCCAGGCCTGATTCCCTGACTGCGTACCTGCTGGTTTGCAAGTTGTAACATCCTTTAACACGCAGACAGACGCGGATGATACCGACTCAGATAGCCTTAGGGGTTGCTTCAAGTCAGAAAGTTCGATAATTCGGTAAGAAATAGGTGCGGCTATCGTGCGTTTTATCCCAAGAAGCGCGGTACGGGTTGGCAAAAGTCTTTCGCTCCTGCACTCAGGGCGTGTAGCGTTAGCGTGTGTTTCCGGCCCTGGCTTCCAGCGGCAATAGGTGACGGGCAGAGGACGGCTCATGGCGCAAACGCTGTTCAAACTTTTCCTTACCCAGCGCCTGGCGGTCTTGGCCAGCACCGAGTCGTTGCGTGCGATTCGCGAGGGGTTGTTGTGGATACTGCCGTGTTTGTTGGTATCCGCCGGATTCCTGATCCTGTCCGAGTGCGCCCAGGCGTTGGGGTTCGCCCCCCAGGTAGTGAGTTTCCTGGCGGGGTTGCACAACCAGATCAGCTCGGTGATTCCCTTGCTGGTTGCGGCCTCCATCGGTTACATGTTGGCGATCCAGCATCGCCTGCCCCAGCTGCCGGTCGCCTTCCTGTGCCTGGCCCACGTGGTGGTTGCCACGTTTGTATTGCGCGAGTATCCCCGGGCGTCGGCCACCTTCCTGCTGTTTATTGCCATCGCTTCGCCCTTGATCAATGTGCCTGTCATTGCCTGGCTGCACCGTTTTCGCTGGACACGCCTGGTCAACGAAGACCTGGTTGGGCATAACCTCAAGGGCACCATCAACATGGTGATCCCTGGCGCGATCACGGCGTTGTCACTGGTGATGATACTGACGTTGCTGTTGCTGATTCCCTACGTGGCGCAATTGCAGGGGCCTCAGGTGCTCGATGCGTTGCAATCGCCTTACAGCACTGGGTTGTTTGTAACGCTGATGAATTCGCTGCTGTGGTTCTTCGGCATTCACGGCGTCTATGCCATGCAGCCGTTGTTCGATGTACTGGACCAGGCCGTGGTGCTCAACGGTGCGGCGCTGGCGGCGGGACAGCCGGTCCAATACCTGCTCAATAACGGCCTGCTCGGCAGTTTTGCGTTTATCGGCGGATCGGGCGCGACCTTGTGCCTGCTGCTGGCGATCCTGATATTTTCCCGCAGCCACTTCATGCGGTTGCTGGCGATCGCCAGCTTGCCGTTGTCGTTATTCAACGTCAGCGAGGTGCTGTTGTTTGGCTTGCCGATCATTCTCAACCCGCGTTTGTTCATACCGTTTCTACTGGTGCCGGCGTTCAACGCGATGGTGGCTTTGACGGTGGTGCAATTGGGCTGGGTCTCGCCGGCGGTGGCCAGCGTGCCGTTTACCGCGCCGGTGCTGCTCAATGCCTACCTCAGCACCCATGGCGACGTGGCGGCTGTGGCCCTGCAAGTGTTGCTGTTGGGCATGGGCACGCTGGTGTATGCGCCCTACGTGCGGGCCATTCATCGTCAGTCCATCGACGGTGGCACGGTTTATCTCAAGTCTCTGGACATGACCTTTCGCGGCCTCGAAGAAAAAGGCCGCCTGCTGGAGTTCGATCCGGTAATGGCCTCCCACCGGACCCTGGCGCGGCAGGCCGTTGAATTGAGCCGGATCCAGCAGATCAGCGATTACGAGTTCTACCTTGAATTCCAACCCCAGGTGTCTACCCGTACCGGCTTGTGCACCGGGTGCGAGGCATTGATGCGCGCCCGGGACAGCCACGGCACGGTGCATTCACCCTGGGAGTTCCTGCAATGGCTGGCGCAAGCCAGGCTGATGCCGGACGTGGACGTGTGGGTGGCGTCCCAGGCCGTGCGCCAGTATCAGAAGTGGCGCAAGATCGGTTTTGAACTGCCCATGACCATCAACATTTCCAGTGCCACCTTGAAGGACGCTGCCTATGGTGATCGCCTGGTGGAAATTCTTGCCCAGGCGGATGGCCGGGTGTCGGTGGAAATCACCGAAGATGCGCTGGTCAGCGATATTCCCGCCGCCCGCCAAACCATCCATAAACTGCAGGCCACCGGAGCAAAAGTGTATCTCGATGATTTTGGCACCGGGTTTTCCGCGTTGAGTTACCTGCACCAGTTTCCTGTGGACTTTATTAAGATCGACCGCAGTTTTGTGGTGGCCCAGCGCGACCCCAAGGGCGCCCAGGTGCTGACCGGCATGTTGCGGTTTTGTGAGGCGTTGAACCTGGGCGTGGTAGTGGAGGGGGTGGAGACTGCCGAGCAACTGGCGTTCTTGAGTACGGGGCCTGAGTTGTTTATCCAGGGGTGGTATTTCAGCAAGGCATTGCCGGGTGATCAGTTGCCGCGCTTTGTGCGCGAGCGGGCGGCGGTGGTTTGATCCGGCGGTGGGAACGACCGGATAGCCAGACGCTCTTTCCCCACCACTCGGCGATTGGCTAGCGGCAGGTCTGGTCCGTCATGGTCTCACGAGGCGCCAACGTCGTTTTCGTCGATGACCGTTTTTTCGTCACGTTGGGGCAATGCACAGGTCGGGCTGGGCGTGGGCAGACTGGACATGATGATCAGCGGGAGCAGTACCAGCAGGTGCTTGAGTGTTGACATGAAGAGTGAGTCTAGGCCTGGAATCACGCCTTTACAGAATCACCACAAATGTTCACCAAGGGGCATTTTGTTCAATATCCGCAGTGTCTGAGCCTTTACCGTGAAGTCACCTGTGTTTGACTTAACAAGAAGGGACTGCAATGAGCTTGATCATTTCCATGGCTGCTTTCGCCCTGGCCACCTCCATTACCCCTGGCCCGGTCAACGTGGTTGCCCTGAGCAGCGGTGCACGCTTTGGCTTTGCCGCCAGCCAGAAACATGTGTTCGGCGCGGCAGTCGGCTTCACTTTACTGCTGGTGCTGATCGGCCTGGGGCTGCATGAAGTGCTGGTGCGCTGGCCGATACTGACTCAGGTGATCCAGTGGGGCGGGGTGGCTTTCCTGTTGTATATGGCTTGGAAACTGGCGATGGATGACGGTCGACTTGACGCTGAAGGCGCCGCTACCGCGCCATCGATGCTGTACGGCGCGATCATGCAATGGCTCAACCCCAAAGCCTGGCTGGCCTGCGTGGCCGGGATGGGGCTGTTCGTGGCCGATGGCGATGCGGGGCAGGTATGGCTGTTTGCGGCGCTTTACCTGGTGATTTGCTACCTGTCGGTAGCGTGCTGGGCGTATGCCGGGACGTTCTTACGTCGCTACTTGAACAACCCGCAGGGCGTGCGCCTGTTCAACCGCTCAATGGCCGCGTTGCTGGTGGCCAGTGTGGGTTATTTGCTGATGGCTTGAGGTTCTCGCGGTACTGCCCGGGCGTGGCGGCAAAGTGCTGTTTGAACGTGCGCTGGAAGTGCGCCTGGTCGGCAAAGCCTGCGGCCAGGGCGACATCGGCAATCAGTTCGCCGTCGCGCAATCGAGCGCGGGCGAACTGGATACGGCGATTGACCAGGAAGGCATGGGGTGTCAGCCCGTAATACTGCTTGAAGGCGCGAATCAGGTACGACGGCGATAGCTCGGCTGCCAGGCAAATGTCCTCCAGCTTCAACGCCTCGGTGCAGTGTTCACGGATGAAGTCCGCTGCACGCTCCAGCTTGTGATTGACCTCCCGTATCGGTGTAAGAGACGGGTTCAAACGCTGCTGGACTTCGCTGAAGTAACCTACCAGCGCGCTCTGTTTGTGCAGCAGTTCGGCCTGCTCATCCACCAGCAGTCGGTACAACGCCAATAAGCCGTTATACAGCGAGACGTTTAGGGTATAGGGGGTGCTGAACGGGCGGTAACCCTGGTCGGTGCTGAAACCCAACTGGTGCTGCAGGTCGGTCAGCCAGGGTGTGTCCAGGTAGAGCATATGGTAGGACCAATGCTCATTCTGGATAGGGTTACAGGCGTGCACGTCGCCGGGGTTCATCAGCACCACGGTGCCTGCGCTGATCTCGAACGTCTGTGTGTCGTAGTGGTAATAGCTGCGCCCGGCGGTGATCGCGCCGATGGAAAAGTGCTCATGGGCGTGCCGGGTATAGGTGACTTTGCGCCCGTCGGCAATGGTGCGCGCCTCGATAAACGGCAAGCGTTCGTCGCGCCAGAAACAAGGCGCCTGAGCGGGGCGGGCAGTGGTGTTCAGCGACATGGCGGTGGCTCCATCCCTTGAGAGATCGAGGGCTGATCTTTACACACACCGCCAGTGGCGTCAGCCTTGATGTGATGTCAGGCAGGTACCAAAAAGGCGGCCTTGAGCAATTGGCGGGTGTAGGCATGTTGTGGGTCGGCAAAAATCGCCTTGGCATCGCCTTGCTCCACCACCTGGCCTTGCTTGACCACCATCAGTTGGTGGCTGAGCGCCTTCACCACCGCCAGGTCATGGCTGATAAACAGGTACGTCAGGTTGTACTTGGCCTGCAAGCCGCGCAGCAATTCAACCACCTGGCGTTGTACCGTGCGGTCCAGGGCCGAGGTGGGCTCGTCCAGCAGAATCAGGCGCGGCTTGAGCACCAGGGCGCGGGCGATGGCGATACGTTGGCGTTGGCCACCGGAGAATTCGTGGGGGTAGCGATGACGGGATTCGGGGTCCAGGCCCACTTCCCTGAGCGCTGCGATAATCGCTGCTTCCTGCTCGTCAGGCGTGCCCATCTTGTGGATGCGCAAGCCCTCGCCGACGATTTCGCTGACGCACATGCGCGGGCTCAGGCTGCCGAATGGGTCCTGGAACACCACCTGCATTTCCCGGCGCAACGGGCGCACCTGTTGCTGGGTAAGCGTGTCCAGTTGCTGGCCTTCGAAGCGTATCCCGCCCTTGCTGCCGATCAGGCGCAAAATCGCCAGGCCCAGGGTGGACTTGCCCGAGCCACTTTCACCGACGATGCCCAGGGTTTGCCCCTGGGGCAGGCTGAAATTGATGCCGTCCACCGCCTTGACGTAATCCACGGTGTTGCGCAAAAAGCCTTTCTTGATCGGGAACCAGACTTTCAGGTCGTCTACTTCCAGCAACGGTGGGCCGACCTCATTGCCGGCCGGCCCGCCGCTGGGCTCTGCTGCCAATAATTCCTGGGTATAGGGGTGCTGGGGCGACTGGAACAATGTCTCGCACTCGGCCTGCTCCACGATGCAACCTTGCTGCATCACGCACACGCGATGGGCGATGCGTCGCACCAGGTTGAGGTCGTGGCTGATCAGCAACAGCGCCATGCCCAGCCGCGCCTGCAACTCCTTGAGCAACTCCAGGATCTTCAACTGCACGGTGACATCCAGGGCCGTGGTCGGCTCATCGGCTATCAGCAGTTCCGGCTCATTGGCCAACGCCATGGCGATCATCACCCGCTGGCGCTGGCCGCCGGACAATTCGTGGGGCAGCGCCTTGAGGCGTTTGTGCGGTTCGGGGATGCCCACCAGCTCCAGCAATTCCAGGGTGCGCCGGGTGGCGGCCTTGCCCGTCAGGCCCTTGTGCAGGCCGAGTACTTCGTTGATCTGCTTCTCGATGGAGTGCAGCGGGTTCAACGAGGTCATCGGTTCCTGGAAGATCATCGCAATGCGGTTGCCGCGAATATGCCGCAGGGTCTTTTCTTTAAGGGTCAGCAGGTCTTGCTCGGCGTATTCGATAGTGCCGGACGGGTGTCGCGCCAACGGGTAGGGCAGCAGCCGCAGGATCGAGTGGGCCGTTACCGACTTTCCGGAGCCGCTTTCGCCGACCAGTGCCAGGGTCTCACCACGCTTGATGTCAAAACTCACCTGGTTGACCACGCGGTGGTGATGTTCACCGGTGACAAACTCGACACTGAGGTCACGGATTTCGATCAGATTGTCCGGATTCATCTCATTTCCTCGGGTCGAACGCATCGCGAGCGGACTCGCCGATAAACACCAGCAGGCTCAACATGATCGCCAGTACGGCAAAGGCACTCATGCCCAGCCACGGCGCTTGCAGGTTGGATTTACCCTGGGCCACCAGTTCACCCAGCGACGGCGAACCCGCCGGCAGGCCGAAGCCAAGGAAATCCAGGGCGGTGAGGGTGCCGATGGCGCCGGTAAGGATGAACGGCAGAAAGGTCATGGTCGAGACCATTGCATTGGGCAGGATATGGCGGAACATGATCGCGCCGTTCTGCATGCCCAGCGCCCGTGCTGCGCGCACGTACTCAAGGTTGCGCCCGCGCAGGAACTCGGCGCGCACCACATCCACCAGGCTCATCCAGGAAAACAGCAGCATGATCCCCAGCAGCCACCAGAAGTTGGGTTGCACGAAACTGGCGAGGATGATCAGCAGGTAGAGCACCGGCAGCCCCGACCAGATCTCCAGAAAGCGTTGCCCGGCCAGGTCGACCCAGCCGCCATAGAACCCCTGCAACGCGCCGGCAATCACGCCGATGATCGAGCTGAGCACGGTCAGGGTCAGGGCAAACAGCACCGATACGCGAAAGCCGTAGATCACCCGCGCCAGTACGTCACGCCCCTGGTCATCGGTACCCAGCAGGTTGACGCTTGAAGGGGGCGCAGGGGCGGGGACCTTCAGGTCGTAGTTGATGCTCTGGTAGCTGAACGGGATCGGCGCCCACAAGGTCCAGGCGTCCTTGGCCTTGAGCAGTTCCTGGATATACGGGCTCTTGTAGTTGGCTTCCAGGGGGAATTCGCCGCCGAAGGTGGTCTCGGGGTAGCGCTTGAGCGCCGGGAAATACCAGTCGCCGTCGTAATGCACGGCCAGGGGTTTGTCGTTGGCGATCAGCTCGGCGCCCAGGCTCAGCCCGAACAGGATCAGGAACAGCCACAGCGACCACCAGCCACGTTTGTTGGCCTTGAACCGCTCGAACCGGCGGCGATTGAGGGGGGACAGGTTCATCTCAATGCTCCCGGCTGGCGAAGTCGATACGCGGATCGACCAGGGTATAGGTGAGGTCACCGATCAGTTTCACGACCAGCCCCAGCAGGGTGAAGATAAACAGCGTGCCGAATACCACCGGATAGTCGCGGTTGATGGCCGCTTCAAAGCTCATCAGGCCCAGGCCGTCGAGGGAGAAGATCACCTCCACCAGCAGCGAGCCGGTAAAGAAGATGCCGATGAAAGCCGAGGGGAAGCCGGCGATCACCAGCAGCATCGCATTGCGGAAGACGTGGCCGTAGAGCACGCGGTGGTTGGTCAGCCCTTTGGCCTTGGCAGTGACCACGTATTGCTTGTTGATCTCGTCGAGAAAGCTGTTCTTGGTCAGCAGGGTCATGGTCGCGAAGTTGCCGATCACCAGTGCGGTGACAGGCAGCGCCAAGTGCCAGAAGTAATCGAGGATCTTGCCGCCAACGCTCAACTCGTCGAAGTTGTTGGAGGTCAGCCCGCGCAAGGGGAACCAGTCGAAATAACTGCCGCCGGCAAACACCACGATCAGCAAGATCGCAAACAGGAACGCCGGAATCGCATAACCCACGATGATGGCCGAGCTGGTCCACACATCGAAGTGGCTGCCGTGTCGCGTGGCCTTGGCGATCCCCAGCGGAATCGACACCAGGTACATGATCAGGGTGCTCCATAACCCGAGAGAGATGGACACCGGCATCTTTTCCTTGATCAGGTCGATGACCTTGGCGTCACGAAAAAAACTGTCGCCAAAATCCAGCCGGGCGTAGTTCTTGACCATGATCCACAAGCGTTCCGGCGCCGATTTGTCGAAGCCGTACATCTTTTCGATTTCCTTGATCAGCGCCGGGTCCAGGCCCTGGGCGCCACGGTAGCTGGAACCGGCCACCGCGACTTCGGCCCCGCCCCCGCCCCCGGCAATGCGGCTGGTGGCGCCGTCGAAGCCTTCCAGCTTGGCGATCATTTGCTCCACCGGCCCGCCGGGGGCAGCCTGGATGATGACGAAATTGATCAGCAGAATCCCGAACAGCGTGGGAATGATCAGCAACAGGCGGCGAACAATATAGGCCAGCATTCAATCGCCTCCGCTCGCCGCATCGGCGTTTTGTGTGGTGTCCAGGGAGACCGCTGGTTTGACGTCGGGTTTGGCCCACCAGGTGGCCATGCCCACGTCGTAGCGTGGCGAGACCTTGGGATGGCCCAAGTGGTCCCAGTACGCCACGCGGAAGGTCTTGATGTGCCAGTTGGGCACCACGTAGTAACCAAACTGGAGTACGCGGTCGAGCGCCCTGGCGTGGGCAATCAGGCTTTGGCGCGAGCCGGCATCGATCAGCTCTTCGACCAGTTGGTCAACGGCCGGATCCTTGAGACCCATGTAGTTACGGCTGCCGGGCTTGTCGGCGCTGGACGATTTCCAGAATTCGCGCTGCTCGTTACCCGGCGAGGTGGACTGTGGGAAGCTGCCCACCAGCATGTCGAAATCCCGTGAGCGCAGGCGGTTGACGAACTGCGAGACATCCACTCGGCGAATCACCAGGTCGATGCCCAGGTCGGACAGGTTGCGCTTGAACGGCAGCAGGATGCGTTCGAATTCGGTCTGGGCCAGCAGGAATTCGATAGTCACCGGTTTGCCGGTGCTGTCGACCATCTTGTCATCGACAATCTTCCAGCCGGCAGCTTGCAACAGCTGGTAAGCCTCGCGCTGCTGGGTGCGGATCATGCCGCTGCCATCGGTTTTGGAAGGTTCGAAGGCCTGAGTGAAGACTTCGGGCGGGATCTTGTCGCGCAAAGGCTCAAGGATCGCCAGTTCATCCGGGCCAGGTAAACCGGTGGCGGCCATTTCCGAGTTTTCGAAATAGCTGCGGGTTCGGGTGTACGCGCCGTTGAACAGCTGCTTGTTGCTCCATTCGAAATCCAGTAGCAGGCTGATCGCCTTGCGCACCCGCACATCCTGAAACATCGGCTTGCGCATATTGAACACAAAGCCCTGCATGCCGGTGGGGTTGCCGTTGGGGATTTCTTCCTTGATCAGTCGGCCCTGGGTCACCGCTGGAATGTTGTAGGCGTTGGCCCAGTTCTTTGCGCTGAACTCCAGCCAGTAATCGAATTGCCCGGCCTTCAAGGCTTCCAGGGACACGGTGCTGTCACGGTAGTAATCCGTGATGCGGGTGTCGAAATTGTAGAAGCCCTTGTTCACCGGCAGGTCCCTGGCCCAGTAGTCCTTGACCCGCTCGTAGCGAATCATGCGTCCGGGCTTGACCTCCGACACCTGGTACGGCCCGCTGCCCAGGGGCGCTTCCAGGTTGCCCTTGGAGAAGTCGCGAGTCGCCCACCAGTGCTTGGGCAGCACTGGCAACTGCCCGAGTATCAGCGGCAATTCGCGGTTGTTGGTGCGCTTGAACTTGAACAGCACACGCAACGGGTCTTCGGCCACGACTTCGTCGACATCGGCGTAGTAGTTGCGGTAAAGCGGGTTACCGTCCTTGATCAGGGTCTGGAAGGTAAACACCACGTCCTCGGCGCGCATCGGATGGCCATCGTGGAAGCGCGCTTCGGGGCGCAGGTAGAAACGCACCCAACTGTTGTCCGGGGCTTTTTCGATCTTGCCCGCCACCAGCCCGTATTCGGTAATGGGCTCGTCCAGGCTTTGCATGGCCAGGGTGTCGTAGATCAACGGCAGGTTATCCGCCGGCACACCCTTGCTGATGTAGGGGTTGAGGCTGTCGAAGCCGCCCATGGCCGATTCGCGGAAGGTGCCGCCTTTGGGGGCGTCGGGGTTGACGTAGTCGAAATGCTTGAAGTCGGCGGGGTACTTGGGGGGCTCGTTGTAGAGGGTCAGCGCGTGTTGCGGGGCGGCTTGGGCCGCGGTGCACAGCAACAGGCTGGCGAGCAGGGTAGTACGCAAAGACATCATTGGGCTTTCTCCGAAGCTTTCAGCCACCACGCACTCAGGCCCAGGCTATAGGGCGGCGTGGTAACGAAGGCGAACCGGTTGCGGTACGCCAGGCGATGATAGTTGAGGTACCAGTTGGGAATGCTGTAGTGCTGCCACAGCAGCACGCGGTCCAGGGCGCGGCCGGCCGCCAGTTGTTCTTCGCGGGTCTGCGCCGCCAGCAGTTGATCCAACAGGTGGTCGACCACCGGGTTGGCGATGCCGGCGTAGTTCTTGCTGCCTTTGATCGTGGCCTGGCTGGAGTGAAAGTACTGCCACTGCTCCAGACCCGGGCTCAAGGTCTGGTTGAGGGTCATCAGAATCATGTCGAAATCGAATTGATCGAGGCGCTGTTTGTACTGTGCCCGGTCGACGGTGCGCAAGCGGGCGTCGATGCCGATGCGGGTCAGATTTTCGACATAAGGTTGCAGGATGCGCTCAAGGTTCGGGTTGACCAACAGGATCTCCAGGCGCAGCGGTTGCCCATCCTTGTTGAGCAGGCGTTGGCCCGACAGTTTCCAGCCGGCTTCGCCAAGCAGTGCCAGGGCGCGACGCAGCGTGTCGCGGGGGATACCGCGACCGTCGGTCTGCGGCAGGCTGAACGGCTGGGTAAACAGTGCGGCCGGCAGTTGGTCGCGATAGGGCGAGAGCATCAGCCACTCATGGCCCACGGGCAGGCCGGTGGCCGAGAATTCGCTGTTGGGGTAATAGCTCACCGAACGCTTGTAGGCGCTGCTGAACAGGGTGCGGTTGGTCCACTCGAAGTCGAACATCAACCCCAGGGCTTCGCGGACCTTGGCCTGGCTGAAGGCGGGCCGCCGGGTATTCATGAACAGGCCCTGGCTCTGGGTGGGGATCTGGTGGGCAATCTGCGCCTTGATCACATCGCCACGATTGACCGCCGGGAAGTTGTAGCCCGTGGCCCAGTTCTTGGCCTGATGCTCGATATAAATGTCGAATTCACCAGCCTTGAAGGCTTCAAAAGCCACGTCGCTGTCGCGATAGAACTCCACCTCGACCTTGTCGTAGTTGTAGAAGCCTCGGTTGACCGGCAGGTCCTTGCCCCAGTAATTCTTGACCCGTTCAAACACCAACTGCCGCCCAGGGGCGACCTTGGTGATGCGGTATGGCCCGCTGCCCAGCGGCGGCTCGAAGGTGGTGGCCTTGAAATCGCGGCTCTTCCAGTAGTGCAGGGGCAGCACCGGCAATTCGCCCAGGCGCAGGATCAGCAACGGGTTGCCCGCACGCTTGAATACAAAACGGATGCGGTGGCGGTTGAGAATATCGACCCGGGCCACTTCCTGCAGGCTCGTACGGTATTGCGGATGGCCTTCGGTCAACAGCGTGCGATAGGAAAACGCCACGTCTGCGGCGGTGATCGGCTTGCCGTCGTGAAAGCGCGCTTCGGGGCGCAGGTTGAACACCACCCAACTGCGGTCCTCGCTGTATTCCACCGACTGGGCAATCAGGCCATAGCTGGAAGTGGGCTCGTCGCCCGACGGCGCGTACTGGCCGGTGCCGACCATCAAGGGTTCGTTCAGCTCATTGACGCCATATTGCAGGAAATTGCCGGTGGAAACCGGGCTGGTGCCCTTGAAGGTATAGGGGTTGAGCGTGTCGAACGTGCCAAAGGCCATAACCCGCAGCGTGCCGCCTTTGGGCGCTGCAGGGTTTACCCAATCGTAATGGGTGAATTTGGCCGGGTACTTGAGTGAGCCGAACTGCGCGTAACCGTGGCTCTCGGTAATCGTCGCGTTCGCAGCAAAGCTCAAGGCCAGACTTGTTAGTAGAAGGAGAGGACGCTTCAAGTCAGAGATCCGATCCAGGCGGCTTGGGCTTTATGATCGGTACAGTAACAGCTTGTTCCGGTTGGAAAAAGCCAGTTAGGGCGATGGCGATCCAATGTGGGAGGGGCGGTGCGACGACTCGACTTGCTCCCGATAGCGGCATGTCAGCCAATACATAGGCTGACTGACCCACTGCTATCGGGAGCAAGCCCCCTCCCACATTAGCCTCCGGTGTTCTTGAGGGCTTTATCTTGGCCCGGAAACCACCAGCATCTGCCCTGGCTTTAACGCCTGGCCGGTGCGCGGGTTCCAACGCTTGAGATGTTGCATCTCAACGTTGAAACGCTTGGCGACCATGTACAACGAGTCGCCTTTCTTGACCTTGTACTGCACCGGTTTTTTCGCTGCGGCCTTGCGGGTGTCCTGCATCACCAGGGTCTGGCCGACCTTGAGTGCCTGGCCGTTGAGCTTGTTCCAGCGTTGCAGGTCATGCACGTCGACCTTGTTGGCCTTGGCGATCAAGGTAAGGTTATCGCCACTGCGCACCTTGTAGCTGCGGGTACGTCCGGCCACCGACTTGGTCTCGACTTCGTCGAACACCGGCTTCTTGGGGCGCATGCTCAGCAATTCTTCCGGCTTCATCGTCGAAAGGGTGCTGGTGAGCAGCTGCGCCTTGGAGGTCGGCACCAGCAAATGCTGGGGGCCGTCCAGGGTGGTGCGTTGTTTCAGGGCCGGGTTGAGCTGGAACAGTTCGTCTTCGTCGATTTCGGCCAACGCGGCAACCCGTGACAGGTCCATGCTTTGCTTGACTTCAACCACTTCGAAGTACGGCGTGTTGGCAATCGGGTTCAGGTTGACGCCGTAGGCCTCTGGCGCCAGAACCACCTGGGACAGGGCCAGGAACTTGGGCACATAGTCCTTGGTTTCCTGGGGCAGGGGCAGGTTCCAGTAATCGGTAGGCAGGCCGAGCTTTTCGTTGCGCTCGATCGCCCGGCTGACCGTACCTTCGCCGGCGTTATAAGCCGCCAATGCCAGCAGCCAGTCGCCGTTGAACATGTCATGCAGACGTGTCAGATAGTCCAGGGCGGCGGTGGTGGAGGCGGTAATGTCGCGGCGGCCGTCGTAGGCACGGGTCTGGCGCAGGTTGAAGTAGCGCCCGGTGGAGGGAATGAACTGCCACAAGCCGACCGCATCGCTGCGCGAATAAGCCATCGGGTTGTAGGCACTTTCAATCACTGGCAGCAGGGCCAGCTCCAGAGGCATGTTGCGTTCTTCAAGGCGTTCGACGATGTAATGAATGTAGAGGCTGCCGCGTTCACCGGCGTTCTCCAGAAAGGACGGGTTGCTGGCGAACCACAGACGCTGTTGCTCGATGCGTGGGTTGACGCCGACACCGTCCTGCAATTGAAAGCCCCGACGCATGCGTTCCCAGACATCCTGGGGTACTTCGGGGCTGGGCTTCTCTGATAGCCAAATAGGTTTTTGCTTGATCTTGGCAGCAAGATTGGGTTTGGGTTGCACGGTGGATTGTGCAGCGTAATTGGTCGATTGGCAGCCCGCCAGAGTTGCGGAAACGGCCACCGCCACGGCTTGAGCCAGGCGGGTCAATGCGTCTGAAGAAATGGATTTACGAATAGATGACGACATTGGCTGGAAGTAAGTTCCGGGCAAAAATGTCGGGCGATTCTAGAAAGCGCTTTGGTTCCGGTCAACCATTCAGAAATTACGTATCAGATTGCATCCTCTTAGAACTTATCTTTCCAAGCCCTCAAGCTAGCAAACACCTCGGCCCCAGAGCGGTTGTCGCGGCCATTCCGTTCGTCCGCTTTTTGTTTAACGGATGTTTCAGCGGTGCGCAAAAAGGGATTCGTGAGTTTTTCCAGCGCCAGGCTCGAAGGCAGCGTGATCTCGCCACGGGCGCGAAGTTGGGCAACATTTTCCACCCGTTCGGCGATATCGATGTTGTCCGGTTCAACAGCCTGGGCAAACTTGAGGTTGCTTTGTGTGTATTCATGGGTGCAGTACACAAGTGTATCGGCAGGCAGGGTGGCCAGGCGCTGCAGGGAAGCATGCATCTGCTCAGGCGTGCCCTCGAACAGGCGGCCGCAACCGGCAGCGAACAGCGTATCGCCACACAACAACACGCCCTGATGGTAAAAAGCGATATGCCCCAGCGTGTGCCCCGGCACGGCGTACACGTCGAAGTCCCAGCCCAGCACGTTGATGCGGTCATTGTCGTGCAGGGCTACATCTCGCGCCGGAATCTTTTCATTGGCCGGGCCGTAGACCTTGGCGCCGGTAATATTTTTCAGTTGCTCGACACCGCCCACATGATCATGGTGATGGTGGGTGACCAGAATGTCGCTGAGGGTCCACTCGGTGTTCTGCTTGAGCCAGGCCAGCACCGGCGCGGCATCGCCGGGGTCGACCACGGCGCAGCGCAGGGTGGAAGGGTCTTGTAACAACCAGATGTAGTTGTCGGTGAAGGCGGGTAGGGCACTGATCTGTATCATTCTTCGATTCGCCAAGCTGAACACATTGGTGCATCTTAGAACGTCTAGGCGAGTTGGAGAATGCAATGACTGATAAAGCGTTCGCCCAGGCCGATCCTGAGTGGCTGGCCCTGATCAGCGCGGCCCGCGAATGGTTGTCCGGGCCGATTGGACAATTTCTGCTGGACGAAGAGCGGCGTATGCTCGACGACGAGCTGGGCCGGTTCTTTGGCGGCTATCTGGTGCATTACGGCCCCTCGGCCCAGACGCCGCCTTCGGCGCCCCAGGTGCAACGCAATGTTCGCCTGGGCGCGCCGCTGCCGGGGGTGGAAATCGTCTGTGAGGAACAGGCCTGGCCCTTGAGCGAGCACGCCGCTGATGTGGTGGTGCTGCAGCATGGCCTGGATTTCTGCCTGTCGCCCCATGGGTTGCTGCGCGAAGCCGCGAGCAGCGTGCGCCCAGGTGGCCATTTGCTGATTGTCGGTATCAACCCCTGGAGCAGTTGGGGCTTGCGCCGTGTATTCGCCCATGATGGCCTGCGTCAGGCGCGCTGCATCTCGCCATCGCGGGTGGGAGACTGGCTGAACCTGCTGGGCTTTGCGCTGGAGAAACGTCGCTTCGGGTGCTATCGTCCGCCGCTTGCGACAGCCAAGTGGCAGGGCCGCCTGGCCGGCTGGGAACGCCGTGCGGGTGCCTGGCAATTATCCGGCGGCGGCTTCTATCTACTGGTAGCGCGCAAGATCGTGGTCGGGTTGCGGCCGGTGCGCCAGGTTGCGCGCCAGCCCATTGGCAAGCTCGTGCCGATGCCGATGGCCAAGGTCAACCGCAAGCAAAGCGAACGCTGAACCCTTTTTTGATTTCAGGCCGGTTTGTCCGGCCTCGGGATACTGTCGGTCGATTACCGCCAGCCCGTTTTGATGGATACAACCGATGACCGATAGCGTAGAACTCTTCACCGATGGCGCCTGCAAGGGCAACCCCGGCCCCGGCGGTTGGGGCGCCTTGCTGGTGTGCAAGGGCGTGGAGAAGGAACTGTGGGGCGGTGAAGCCAATACCACCAATAACCGCATGGAGCTGATGGGCGCTATTCGTGGCCTGGAAGAGCTCAAGCGGCGCTGCAACGTCTTGCTGGTGACCGACTCGCAATACGTGATGAAGGGCATCAACGAGTGGATGGTCAACTGGAAGAAGCGCGGTTGGAAGACGGCGGCCAAGGAGCCGGTCAAGAATGCTGACTTGTGGCAGTTGCTCGACGAGCAATGCAACCGTCACGACATCACCTGGAAATGGGTGCGTGGGCACATCGGCCACCCTGGCAACGAACGCGCCGACCAGTTGGCCAATCGTGGCGTGGATGAAGTGCGCGGCTACAAGCAGAGCTGAATCAGCTCACGTGTTAACATCGCGCCCTTTGATTCACCACATCACATTGCACACCACACCGTTGAGAGCTGAACCCTGATGGCCATCCGATCTGTTGTACTCGATACCGAAACCACCGGCATGCCGGTGACCGATGGTCACCGGATCATCGAAATCGGTTGCGTCGAACTGATGGGGCGCCGCCTGACCGGCCGCCACTTCCACGTTTACCTGCAACCGGACCGTGACAGTGACGAAGGCGCGATCGGCGTCCACGGCATCACCGATGAATTCCTCAAGGGCAAGCCACGCTTTGCCGAAGTCGCTGATGAGTTCTTCGAGTTCATCAACGGCGCCCAGTTGATCATCCATAACGCGGCGTTCGACATCGGCTTCATCAACAACGAATTTGCCCTGATGGGGCAGACGGACCGTGCGGACATTTCCCAGCACTGCACGATCCTCGATACCTTGATGATGGCCCGTGAGCGTCACCCGGGCCAACGCAACAGCCTGGATGCCTTGTGCAAGCGTTATGGTGTCGATAACTCCGGCCGTGAACTGCACGGCGCCTTGCTCGACTCCGAGATCCTGGCCGACGTTTACCTGACCATGACCGGCGGGCAAACCAGCCTGTCCCTGGCTGGTAATGCCTCTGATGGCAGCGGCTCGGCAGAAGGCTCCGGCAATCGCCCTTCGGAAATCCGCCGCCTGCCGGCCGATCGCAAGCCTACGCCGATCATCCGCGCCAGCGAGCAGGACCTGGCCGAGCACGTGGCGCGGTTGGAAGCGATTGCCAAGGCGGCGGGTGCGCCGGCGTTGTGGACTCAACTTACGCAACAGTAGTTGCGGCAGGTACTGTGGCGAGGGAGCAAGCTCCCTCGCCACAAGGGGCCTATTGCCTGCACCCTCTCCATAGCTGACTGGCAGTGAGGCAAGCGCGCTTCCACATGTGATCACCACTGCCAACAAAATCTTCATTCGCCACATTCGCTTCCAGCTTCTACCCTGAGTGCAAAGCCCTCCGGAGTAAGAGCGCTCATGTACAAAGACCTCAAGTTCCCTATTCTTATCGTGCACCGTGACATCAAGGCCGACACCGTTGCCGGTGACCGGGTTCGAGGCATCGCCAGGGAGTTGGAACAAGAGGGCTTCAGTATATTTTCTGCGGTGGACTACGCCGAAGGGCGGTTGGTGGCTTCCACCCATCACGGTTTGGCGTGCATGTTGATCGCAGCAGAAGGCGCCGGGGAAAATACCCACCTGCTGCAAAACATGGTCGAGCTGATCCGCCTGGCGCGGGTGAGGGCACCCAACCTGCCGATCTTTGCCCTGGGTGAGCAAGTCACCCTGGAAAACGCGCCGGCCGATGCGATGAGCGAGCTTAACCAGCTACGCGGCATTCTTTATCTGTTCGAAGACACCGTGCCGTTCCTGGCGCGCCAGGTCGCCCGCTCTGCACGCACTTACCTGGACGGCCTGTTACCGCCGTTCTTCAAGGCCTTGGTGCAGCACACCGCCGATTCCAATTACTCCTGGCACACCCCTGGCCATGGCGGTGGCGTGGCGTATCGTAAAAGCCCGGTGGGGCAGGCGTTTCACCAGTTCTTCGGGGAGAACACCCTGCGCTCGGACTTGTCTGTTTCCGTCCCTGAACTGGGCTCGCTGCTCGATCATACCGGGCCCCTGGCCGAAGCCGAGGCCCGCGCCGCGCGCAACTTTGGCGCCGACCATACGTTCTTCGTCATCAATGGCACCTCCACCGCCAACAAGATCGTCTGGCATTCCATGGTCGGTCGCGACGACCTGGTGTTGGTGGACCGCAACTGCCACAAGTCAGTGCTGCACTCGATCATCATGACCGGCGCTATCCCGCTGTACCTGTGCCCGGAGCGCAACGAACTGGGGATCATCGGCCCGATCCCCCTGAGCGAATTCAGCCCCGAGTCAATCCGCGCCAAGATCGACGCCAGCCCGTTGGCATATGGCCGGCCACCCAAGGTGAAGCTGGCGGTGGTGACCAATTCCACCTACGACGGCCTGTGCTACAACGCCGAACTGATCAAGCAGCAATTGGGTAATAGCGTAGAGGTGCTGCACTTCGATGAAGCCTGGTATGCCTATGCGGCATTTCACGAGTTTTTCGCCGGGCGCTATGGCATGGGCACCTCGCGCACACCAGACAGCCCGCTGGTATTTACCACCCACTCCACCCACAAACTGCTGGCCGCATTCAGCCAGGCATCGATGATTCATGTGCAGGATGGCGGCGCACGGCAGCTGGACCGTGACCGTTTCAACGAAGCCTTCATGATGCACATCTCGACTTCACCGCAATACAGCATCATCGCTTCGCTGGATGTCGCTTCGGCGATGATGGAAGGCCCCGCCGGGCGCTCGCTGTTGCAGGAAATGTTCGACGAGGCCCTGAGTTTCCGCCGCGCGCTGGCCAATCTGCGCCAGCATATTGCTGCCGAGGATTGGTGGTTTTCGATCTGGCAGCCACAATCGGTGGCGGGTATCGACCGCGTTGCCACGGCGGACTGGCTATTGCATCCCCTGGATGATTGGCACGGCTTTGGCGATGTGGCTGAAGATTATGTCTTGCTGGACCCGATCAAAGTCACCCTGGTGATGCCTGGCCTCAATGCAGGTGGCGCCTTGAGCGATTGTGGGATTCCCGCCGCGGTGGTCAGCAAGTTTCTCTGGGAGCGCGGCCTGGTGGTGGAAAAAACCGGGCTTTATTCGTTCCTCGTGTTGTTTTCCATGGGGATCACCAAAGGCAAGTGGAGCACCTTGCTCACCGAGTTGCTGGAGTTCAAGCGCAGTTACGATGCCAACGTCAGCCTGGCCAGTTGCTTGCCCTCGGTATACGCCCAGGGGCCGGTACGTTATCAGGGCTTGGGCCTGCGCGATCTTTGCGACCAGTTGCACAGCTGTTACCGTAGCAACGCCACCGCCAAGCATCTCAAGCGCATGTACACGGTATTGCCGCAGATCGCGATGAAACCCGCCGATGCCTACGACCAACTGGTCAGAGGCGAAGTTGAAGCGGTATCCATCGATGCCTTGCCAGGACGCATCGCAGCCGTAATGCTGGTGCCTTATCCACCGGGCATTCCATTGATAATGCCCGGCGAGCGCTTTACCGAATCAACGCGTTCAATCATCGACTACCTGGCATTTGCCCGCACGTTCGATAGCAGTTTCCCCGGTTTTGTCGCCGATGTTCATGGGCTGCAACACGAAGATGACGGCAGTGGCCGTCGTTACACCGTCGATTGCATCAAGGGTTAAGAATGTTTATGCAGCAAGCTGTGATGAACCCGAAGTACCCAGGGCTCAGTGTGCGCGTCGCCGACGAAGGTTTTGATGCCTATGTATGGGGCAATGACTTCAGTTTCGAGGTTAGCGCCTATGGCGTACCGCAGATGGGCCAGCGCGTCGAGCAATGGCCGGTTGAGCGCGTCCTGCCGTATCGCAAATGCTATGGCATCGACCCGGAAGAGTTCGCCAGCTTTCGCGATGCCGCCGACAGTGCGATCTTCATGGCCTACCTGGATGACCGTGCGGTAGGGCACATTGTGGTCAGCACCAACTGGAATGGTTTTGCGCATGTTGATGAGTTGGCCGTGGTGTTGCCGGCGCGACGCCATGGCGTGGCCAAGGCGCTGCTGGATGTGGCGCAGTTCTGGGCCCGCAAGAAAAACCTGCCGGGCATGATGCTGGAAACCCAGAACAATAATCTGGGTGCCTGCCGCCTGTATGAGCGCTGCGGGTACGTGATGGGCGGGATAGACCAACTGCGTTATCGCGGGATTGATCCACAAACCCGCGAGGTGGCGATTTTCTGGTATCGGTTGTTCAAGACCGAGGTGGAAGCAGTCTGAACTCGCTTCTACAAGGGTTTGGTGTCGTTGCAAGCCAGGCTTTCGGCTTTCTGGGTGACTATTTCCAGCAGCGCATTCAAGGCCGGTGACGTCGCACCGTCCTTCAGGGTCAGTGCATAGAGGCTGACCAGTATGGGGGGCGACACCGGGCATACATCCAGCCCGGCCTCCCTTGCACCAAAGGCGGTAAAGGGGTCGACAATCGCCAAGCCTTCTCCGGCCTCGACCATGCTGCGCATCATCTGGTACGTCTGCACCCGCGTTTGCACCACCGGCAGCGGGCGCAGGGCTTGCAGCTTGGCATCCAGCAGGCGGCTGAGCGGGTCATGCCCCTCAAGCCCGATCAGCGACTGCCCGGCCAGGTCTTGCAGTGCAATGTACTTCTGCCTGGGTTTGAGCCAGCCATGGGGCGCGAGCAATTGCAGCTTGCCCTGGGCCAGCACCGTGCTTTGGATTTGCGCATGTTCCGGGTCATGCAGGCTCAGGCCCACATCCGCTTCGTGCAGCAGCAGGCTCCTGACGATCTCCCGGGTCGGCTGGCTCGACAGATTGCACGGCGTATCCTGGAAACGTCTGCGCAGCATGGCGATGCTTTGCGGCAACAGCTGGTTGGCCAGGGGCGGGGTGCAAAGGGCACGCAGGGTTGGAGCGTGATGGTGTTTCAAACGGCTGGCCAATCGCTGTACTGGCTCAAAGGCTTCGTACAGTTGGGCAATGTGCGTCTGCAACTCCAGCGTTTCCCGTGTTGCCTGGAGCCGACCGCGCACGCTGGCAAACAGCATGAACCCCAGCTGCAACTCGGCGTCTTTCAGGATTGCGTCTACTTCACCCACAGAGAGTTGCAACCATTCGGCGGCCGTGCCCAGGTGTCCGGTTTGCAAGATGGCCTGAATCACTTCGATATGACGTAAACGCATGGCCGGAGTCTATGTGCAGCGCGATGGGTATTCAATGGTGCAAGCCCTCAGGCGCAAAAAAGACTGCGCGGGTCGCCCCGGCCTATGGCGCTCGGCCATGACCTCATTAGAATGGTGTGTCTGATCAGTAACGACCAATGCCGGCTTGCCGGTACTTACAACAAAAAACAGGTCTGGTCTCAAATGCCTCTACCCTCGACGTTCTTCGGGGTGACGGCCAAGCAACTCGTGGTTCTTGTGACCGTGGGATGCGTGGCGGCTTACCTCTTCAACGACCCCACGCAACACCCATCCGAAGGCCTTGCACTTGAAACGTTCATCCGTTCCCAGGAAAAAGTGAACGAGCAGGTCGGCACCGTGTTGGCGGTTACCTTGATCAAGCAAGTGGAGGCGTACCCCGCGTCCAACCGGTCGGGCTACAAGCGCTCGATGTACGCGGTGGAGGGGGAGAGAGGGCAACTGGTGGTGACGCTCAAACAAAGTGAGCAGGGCATCGAAGTGACGCAGATCCGCAGTCCTTGATGGCCCCGGCCCAGTCAACGCCATCGATGGCCAGGACTGAGCGGGTGTACAAACGGGGACCCTTATGATGCCAGGGTAGTTTTCGATTCGCGGACGAGAATGGTCCCCGACTGGATCAGTTTGAATTCATCGCCTTCCAGTTTCTCTACACGGTCGCCAATGGCCAGCTTGTAGGTGGTGGTGGTGGGCGTCGAGCCAGCCAGGTCGCCTTGCGCCGGGTTGGATTCCTGGAACTCATGCACCGAATATACGCGGCCTTCCGCGTCTCTGGCATGGAACTGTCCGACTAGTACTGCTGCCATCTGTTTAGAACCTCTGGAGATAAACGCTCGATTTGCGGTTCTGTAGACCGTCAGGGAGCGGGGTAGTTTACCTATAAGAAAAAAATACTATTCGCTGATATTTTCAGACACTTCCTACGCAGATTACTGCAAGGAAAACGCCCCGGTAATCATCGAAACCCTCTGGTGAACACGCCGCTAAGCCTTTATAACTACAAGCTCCTTTATTCAGAAGTCGGGAAACCTCAATGAGCAAGGTCTACACGATTGCCGTCCTGGTGGGCAGCTTGAGAAAAGCGTCGATCAACCGCAAGGTCGCCCTGGCCTTGGCCGAGCTGGCGCCTGCCAATCTCAAGTTGAACATTGTTGAAATCGGCGACTTGCCGCTCTACAACGAGGACATCGACGGTGCAACACCGCCCGCAGCCTACAGTACTTTCCGCCAACAGGTGAGTTCATCCGACGCGGTGCTGTTCGTGACCCCGGAATACAACCGCTCCGTACCGGCAGCGTTGAAGAACGCTATCGACGTAGGTTCCCGTCCATATGGGCAAAGCGCCTGGGGCGGCAAGCCTGGTGCGATCATCAGTGTGTCGCCGGGTGCCATTGGTGGTTTCGGCGCCAATCACCACCTGCGCCAGTCACTGGTGTTCCTGGATGTGTGGTGCATGCAGCAGCCGGAAGCTTACCTGGGTGGGGCGGGCAGTGTGTTCGATGAGGCGGGCAAGGTGTCGGAAAAGACCAAACCATTCTTGCAAGCATTTATCGATGCCTACGGCAAATGGGTGGAAAAACAGAAGGCTTGATCGGGCAATGCGCTCAGGTGTGGGAGGAGCAAGCCCCTCCCACCTTTTCGTTTAACGCAGCCAGTTGGTCCGGGCCAGTTCAATCACCTCATCCCCGCGCCCACTCATCACCGCTTTGAGCATATACAAGCTGAACCCTTTGGCCTGTTCCAGCTTGATACTTGGCGGCATCACCAGTTCCTGAGTGGCGGTCACCACGTCTACCAGCACCGGGCCATCATGGGCCAATGCGCGGCGCAAAGCCGGCTCGAGGTCTTCGGATTGCTCCACGCGAATCCCCAGGATGCCCATGGCATTGGACATGGCCGCGAAGTCCGGGTTTTTCAACTCGGTGCCAGTGTCCAGGTACCCGGCAGCCTTCATTTCCATGGCCACAAACCCCAGGGACGAGTTATTGAACACAATGAGTTTGACCGGCAGATTCAACTGCGCCAGTGAAATGAAATCCCCCATCAACATGGTAAACCCGCCATCGCCCGACATTGAAACCACCTGGCGCCCAGGGAATGCCGCCTGGGCGCCGATGGCCTGGGGCATGGCGTTGGCCATAGAGCCATGATTGAACGAGCCGATCAGCCGGCGTTTGCCATTCATCTTCAAATAACGCGCCGCCCACACCGTGGGTGAGCCGACGTCGGCGGTGAAGATCGCATCATCGTCGGCCAACTCGCTGAGCAAGCGTGCGACGTACTGGGGGTGGATCGGTCGATTCGCCTTGGAGGGTTGCGCCAAGTCATCCAGCCCCTGACGGGCCTTCTCGTAGTGCTTCAACGAGGTCTCAAGAAAGCTGCGATCGGTCTTGCGGGTCAGGCGCGGCAGCAGGGCATCGATGGTCTCCCTGACATCGGCGGCGATGCCCAGATCCAGCGTGGCGCGTCGTCCCAGGGCTTGCGGGTCGCGATCAACCTGAATGATCTTGGCATCGGTGGGGTAGAACTGGCGGTAGGGGAAGTCGGTGCCGAGCATGATCAAAGTGTCGCAGTCGAGCATGGCGTGGTAACCGGAACTGAAACCGATCAGGCCGGTCATGCCCACGTCAAACGGGTTATCCCACTCCACATGTTCCTTGCCGCGCAACGCGTGCACCACCGGCGCGCCGAGCGCATCGGCCAGCGCTACGACTTGGTCGTGGGCACCGGCACAGCCGCTGCCGCACAGCAGGGTGACCTTTTCACTGCCCTGAAGGATCTCGCTGAGGCGTTGCAAGTCCTGCTCAGCCGGTAAGGTGCGCGGTGCGTGCAGGGCTGGCCAGGGCTTGAGTTTATCTTCCACTTCAAGCAACGACACATCCCCCGGAATCACCACCACCGCTACGCCGCGGTTGAGGATTGCCGCGCGCATGGCACGGTGCAGCACCTGGGGCATCTGCTCGGGGTTGCTCACCAGCTCGATGAAATGGCTGCACTCCTTGAACAGTTCCTGGGGATGGGTTTCCTGGAAATAGTTGAGGCCGATCTCTGACGACGGAATTTGCGCAGCAATCGCCAGCACCGGCACATGGTTGCGATGGCAGTCGAACAAACCATTGATCAAATGCAGGTTGCCCGGCCCGCAACTGCCGGCACACACCGTCAACTCCCCCGTGGCGGCGGCTTCGGCACCGGCGGCAAAGGCGGCGACTTCTTCGTGGCGCACATGCATCCACTCGATACTGTCCATGCTGCGCAGTGCGTCGGTCAGGCCATTGAGACTGTCACCGGTCAGGCCCCAGATGCGCTTGATACCCGCCTGTTCAAGGGTGGTCGCCAGTTGCTGGGCCAGGTTGATTTTCGCCATAAGGAACTCCAGTCGTCAGTGAGGTTAAAAACTGCTGATCAGTAGAGGACAGTTCGATTACGGCGAATGCTCACCCTATAGTGTGAAGATTGCTTCATGGCCACGCGGTATTGGCGGGGGCGCCGGGGGGTGAACCACTGGTCACGTACCAGCGCAATGCACGGGGCGACGTTGGCCTTGGTCTGCCCACCCAAATTTGCAGAGCCAAGCAGAACCAAATGTGGGAGGGGGCTTGCTCCCGATAGCGGTGGATCAGGCAACGAATCTGTTGACTGGTACTCCGTTATCGGGGGCAAGCCCCCTCCCACATTTTGATACTCAGCGTCGACGGAACAGCGGCAGCGGCTCGTCAGTGGCCGCCTGATAGGTCACCGAAAAGTCCTTGAGACTTTCCAGCGCTTCGTACGGGTCTTTGTCGGCGCGCAAGGCGAAGGCATCGAACCCGCAGCGGTGCAGGTAGAACAACTGGTCACGCAGCACATCGCCAATCGCCCGCAGTTCGCCCTTGTAGCCATAACGGTCACGTAGCAGGCGGGCGTTCGAGTAGTTGCGGCCATCGGTGAACGCCGGGAAGTTCAGGGCGATGACCTGGAAGTGTTCCACGTCGGCGCCGATTTCCTCGGCTTCTTCATCGGCGTCCAGCCACACGCCCAGGCCGCCATCGCGGGCCTTGAGGGCGTGGCCGTGTTCGCGCCACAGGGCCAGCGGCACGATCAGGTCGTCGCAGTTGGAGATGCCGTCGAAGCTCGCGTCCTTGGGCAGCAGGTGCCAGGTTTCGTCGACGACTTCGTTGTTCTTAATGATTCGCTGCATAGACGCGCTCCTTGAACAGGTCGATGCCAATGCGCTGGTAGGTGTCGATGAAACGTTCATCTTCGGTGCGCTGTTCGATGTAGACGTCGATCAGCTTGCCGATCACCTCGGGCATGGCTTCCTGGGCGAAGGATGGGCCGAGGATCTTGCCCAGGCTCGCATCGCGGCTGGCGCTGCCACCCAGGGACACTTGGTAGAATTCTTCGCCTTTCTTGTCCACGCCCAGGATGCCGATGTGGCCGACGTGGTGGTGACCACAGGCGTTCATGCAACCGGAGATGTTCAGGTCCAGCTCGCCGATGTCGAACAGGTAGTCCAGATCGTCGAAACGGCGCTGGATGGATTCGGCAATCGGGATCGACTTGGCGTTGGCCAGGGAGCAGAAGTCGCCGCCCGGGCAGCAGATGATGTCGGTCAACAGGCCAATGTTCGGCGTGGCAAAACCGCCTTCGCGCAACTCGCCCCACAGGGTGAACAGTTGGCTCTGCTCGACGTCCGCAAGAATGATGTTCTGCTCGTGGGAGGTACGCAGTTGGCCAAAGCTGTAGCGCTCGGCCAGGTCGGCAACGGCGTCCAGCTGCTTGTCGGTGATATCGCCTGGGGCAACGCCGGTGGGCTTGAGCGACAGGGTCACCGCCACATAGCCTGGCTTCTTGTGCGCCAGGGTGTTGCGCGTGCGCCAGCGGGCGAAACCTGGGTGTTGCTGGTCAAGGGCGGCCAGTTCGGCGTCCTGGTTGCTCAGGGCTTTATATTCAGGATCGACAAAATGCTTGGCGACGCGGTGCACTTCGGCTTCGGTCAGGGTGGTCTGGCCGCCGCGCAGGTGTTCCATTTCGGCATCGACTTTCTGGGCAAACACCTCAGGGGTCAGCGCTTTGACCAGGATCTTGATCCGGGCTTTGTACTTGTTGTCACGACGGCCGTAGCGGTTGTAGACCCGCAGGATGGCGTCGAGGTAACTCAGCAGGTCCTGCCACGGCAGGAACTCGTTGATGAACGCGCCGACCACCGGGGTACGGCCCAATCCACCACCCACCAGCACGCGGAAACCCAGCTCACCGGCAGCGTTGTACACCGGCTCCAGGCCGATATCGTGCACTTCGATGGCGGCGCGGTCCGAGGTCGAGCCGTTGATGGCGATCTTGAACTTGCGCGGCAGGTAGGCGAACTCAGGGTGGAAGGTAGTCCACTGGCGCACGATCTCGCACCACGGCCGTGGGTCGATCAACTCGTCGGCAGCGACGCCGGCAAACTGATCGGTGGTCACGTTGCGCAGGCAGTTACCGCTGGTCTGAATGGCGTGCATTTGCACAGTGGCCAGTTCAGCCAGGATGTCCGGCACGTCTTCCAGGGCCGGCCAGTTGAACTGCACATTCTGGCGGGTACTGATGTGGGCATAGCCTTTGTCGAAGTCGCGGGCAATCCTGGCCATCATTCGCGTCTGGCGCGAAGTCAGCTGGCCATAGGGCACGGCGACCCGCAGCATCGGCGCAAAGCGCTGAACATAAAGGCCATTTTGCAGGCGCAGAGGGCGGAACTCTTCTTCGCTCAGTTCACCTGCTAAGTAGCGTCGGGTCTGATCACGGAACTGCTTGACGCGGTCCTCGATGATGCGCTGATCGTATTCGTCGTATACGTACATATAGGTCCTGTTCTCGGCAAATCTGCGCGCACGGCCGCGCACTCCCAACGGAGCCGGCGCACGATACCAGTTTGCGTATATGCGCAAAAGTGATGTTTGGGTATATGTAAATAACCAAACTGACTAATGAGAACTGTTATCGCCATACCCACATTTGTCATAGGGGCAACTCTGGTCTTTACTGTGGTCGAGTCTTAGTGCCGTCACCTATAAAACTGACAAGAGGCGATGCAATGAGCAATTCCACCAAAGTCCGTAAACCTGACAGTACCGTGGATGCTTGGGCCATTCTGTTCCTGATCATCTTGGTGGTCGGGACGGCCGTGTTCTGGGTCAGCCACCAGTAAAAGAGCGTTGACTGAGCCTCGATTTGCTGTCGCATTGCCACTATTATGGCGATCAATATTCCAGGCTCGAAACAACCATGTTGAAGGTTCTGATTACGTGTATGTGGTTAGCAGGATCGACGTACGGGGCGATGGCCCGGGCGGCGTCGGTGGTTTTTCTTAACCCAGGCTCGTCCACGGAAACCTTTTGGGTCAGTTATGCGCAATTCATGCAGGCCGCCGCCAAGGACCTCGGCCTGGATTTGCGCGTGCGCTATTCCGAGCGGAACGCCGATAACACCCTGGCACAAGCCCGTGAGACGCTGCAGGGCAGTCAGCGGCCCGACTATCTGGTGCTGGTCAATGAGCAATATGTAGCCCCGCCGATCTTGCGCATGGCCCGGGGCAGTGGGGTCAAGCTGCTGATTGTGAATAACGCACTGACCAGCGATCAGGTGCAATTGCTGGATGCTCATAAAGACGCTGAGTGGATCGGCAGCCTGGTGGCCGACGATGAGCAGGCCGGTTACCTGATGCTCATCGACCTGCTAGGCAACCATGCCCCGCTCGCGCAAGGGGCATCCCTTGAGCTGTTGGCGTTTTCCGGAGCCAAGAACACCCCGGCTGCGCAGTTGCGTGAAAAAGGTTTGCGCCGTGCGTTGGCCGAGCACCCCCAAGTGCGTCTGCGTCAGCTTGTCTACGGTGAGTGGAACCGCCAGCGTGCCTTTGAGCAGGCCACACTGTTATTCAAACGCTACCCGCAGGCCGCATTGGTGTGGTCGGCCAATGATGAAATGGCACTGGGTGCCATGCAGGCCCTGCAAGACAGCGGGCGGGTGCCGGGTAAAGACGTGTTGTTCAGTGCGCTCAATAGCTCGCCAGAAATCCTCAGGGCACGCTTGGATGGGCGCCTGAGTACCTTGGTGGCAGGGCACTTCACTTTGGGCGGATGGGCGATGGTGTTGATCAATGACCATGCCAAGGGTATCGATATCGGCGCGACCGGCACGCGCGACCGTCAACAAGCATTGTTCCAACTGATCGATGCCGACCAGGCGCGACAGTTGCAGGCGTCGACGCCGTCGGTGGATTTTCGCGCACTGTCGGCCGTAGGCAAGCCGGCATCCTACCGGTACCCGTTCAGCCTGCAATTACTGCTGCGTTAAACCCCGGCCAAGTGCAGCACAAGCTTGACGATGCCGAACAACGTCAAGGCAAATACCGCCGTGAAAAGCAGGCCCAGGATCACAAAGTGGCTGGGCTTGCCGTGGGTAAAGTCACGGGTGCGGTTCTTGCCGCTCTGAACACCAAAGGCCGCTGCCAGGACGCTGTGGAGCATTTGCCAGAAGGTTGGCGGCTTGTTGTTGGCTGGATCGTTCATAAAACCCTCGTGCGCAAGGTTGTCCTACAGAGCATAGACAATTGGGCAGCACGCGGCTGGCTTGTATCAGCCCTCTGAACCCTGCTTCTTGATCGTTCCCACGAGTGGAAACGATCAAGAACGACCGTACACCTCCAGGTTCAGGAACAGCTTCTGATCCAGCGGCGCATCGATCCGGGCGTCATCCAGATAGATCACGACGCGGTTATTGGCCTTGTCCCGCTCCATCAGTTGCTTGCGCGTAAACAGGCGTTCTGCTGGGGTCTTCAGGTGGCCGTAATTAGGCGGTGAGACGGGCGAGTCGACGGAGGTGTAATGGAAGTGTGCGTACCAAAGGTTAGCTTCCTCCCACTTTATTCCTGGTTTGATTTTACGTTTGTCCCGTATGACATATTCGGTGAGAAAGTCACCGGCCTTCAGTGGGATGCGTTTTTTCACCAGGTTGATATCGACAAAACCATGCGTGTGTAAATAGTCGATCCTGGAGGCTTTGGGGCGCTGTAGCAGATACCCTTCGGCGCACACCTGGTGAGCCTGTTCAGAGGCAGCCTTTGCCGCGTCATCGTAGCGCTTGCGCAGGGCCGCGGCTTCTTCGCCAGTCGCGCTCTCAAGCTCCTTGGCCAATGCTGAAAATTTTGCCGCATGTTGACTCAGCATCTCTTCCCAATCCCTGGGGTTGACTGTCTCGCGTTGACTGGGTTCCTGGAGTTTGCGCTGTTGGAAGCGAATGCGTGCATCGATGTCTGTTCGCTCGTGTGTGATGGCTTCTGCATCGGCCCTGATTCTTCTCAATGACCGAACCGCAGGCGCGGGTATTTTTGTCGGCACACTGGCGGGCTCGACGACTTTCCAAACACCTTCGCTGGCGTGTTCGTGGTAAGACGCGACGATTGCCCCGGTGAGTGGCTCCGTAATATCGACATAATTGCCCGGCTCATTGGGCTGATGTGCGCGCAAGTCACCCACCAGGCTCTTCTTGTCTGCGGTTTTGATCACCCGTCGGGTGGCGGATTTTTGTCGTTTGGTTTTGTCGAGAGCCGGCCTGGGGACAATCTTTTCTTCAACGAGGATCAAGTTTGCCAGTTGCGCCTCGAGGCCCGAACGTGCCTCATCCAGGTGTTTCAGGTATGACTCGCGATAAGCCTCCCGCACGAAGCCGGAGTTCATGTCGTGCAACGAATTAACCGCACTCTCCAGTTGTTCATAGCGCTCAAGGGCCCCCTTGAGGACATCGATTTGCTCCACCGTCGAGTAGCCTGAGGTGGTGCGCATTTCTGTATGTGCGAGCACAATACTTGCGAGTTGGGGGTCGGTGAGGACACGGATGAACGGAAATTCCATCACCCTCACTGGGCGATGGGTGCGATTGAACACCAAATCAGTGAACACCAGCATTGCATGCTGTTTGATCGCCACTGAGGAGATGTCTTGGTCGGAAGGATTTCCTTCCAACAGTAATGGGCGCAGTGCAGGGTCGGCTTGTTTGAGGAAGGTCTCGATCTGTTCTGCCGGCTCGATCATTTGATTGAGGGCCGCTACTTGGCGCGTTTTGGTGTTGATGTACTCATCGTAGGCATGGGTGATGTTTTCCGGTAATTCTCGATTGGCGCGCTCACCGAGCTCGTCGGAGTTTTCGCCGTTGTCGCTTACCAGAGTGTCGGCCATTTTTTGCGCCAGACACGCAAAGACCGAACTCCAGTAGCTATAGATGATTCTTGTGGCCTTATCTCGTGTTTGCCTGCGTGTGGAATCTGTGCGGTCGGCTTGCATCAGTTCATCGGCCTTGGCTTCGATTCGTTGCATCAAAGGGATCAATGTCTGGCCGTTTTGCTGGAAGTTGTCGAGTGCTGTTTCCCACTGGGCCCTGGCATGTGCAGTATCGACTCGTCTGGCCGCGTGGCGCCTGGCGACCTGGGCGTGAAGCTGCTGGATGCTGGCTGAGGTGCCGAGGAGTAGCCAGTCCTTTCTCAGAAGTGTTGCCTGGTCGGCCAGATGGGCGCGGGTGGTATTCAAGGTGGACTCAAGCACAGTGGTAGAGATCAATTCTGAATTCATCTCTATCAAGAGCGCGTCAAACGCTTGTGTTAACACGCGTATACGCTCGTCACGTGTTGACTTCCACTTACTGAGACTCTCTCTGGGCATGCCACCCTCCAGTCTGGCACACCGGTCCAGCCGCCAATGCCCTTGCCCGTCGCTGACCAGCTTGAAGCCGGGATGCTGGGGATGGTCCGGATGCACCAGGTAGACCTCGTTGAAACCCGGCACCACGTTCGCCTGAAACAACAACCCGCCGATGCTGGCGTGCCACTTGCCGTCAATCCAGTACAGCCCTTTGAGAACACCGTGTGGTAGAGGGGACGGTAGCGGGGTGGGCCACGGCACCTGCACATCGAGCAGCGCCTTGAGCAACTTCGCGCCGGCTTGAGGGCTGGCAATCGAGTGGCCGAAGTCCAGGGCCGTGTGACCGGTCGCCGGCGGTTCCCCGGGCAGCGAAACTGGGCCATGGCGCACTATCGGCGCTTCTTGCGCAGGTGGCAGTCCCGCCGAGCGGTGCCACGTTTCCAGGTGCAGGGCATGCTCCTGCGCGGAGTGCTCTGACAACGGCTGTGGAGACCGATCGGAAGGGGCGGTGGCGTGCAGCAGTACCATGGCGGTGTTGAGCAACAGATCGATCAGTGCCAGCTCACGGGTGGTGGGATCGTTGCTGTCCAGGCCGGCCAGATCCTGCTCCAGGCTGCTGACCAGCACCATGAACCAACCAGCCAGCATGGCCGGGCCCTGTACCAGCGGTAACAGCAGGGTATTGAACAGCAGCCACGCGCCTTCCATCACGACGGCCCAACGGCTTTCGTGGTTGGACACCGACTCGCGGTCCGCCAGGTCGACCAAGGCCCGTGCCGTGCTGCCGAACAGATGATTGAGCAGTTGACCGTTGACTTGCGATTGCAGCCATTCGCCCGCGCCTTCATCGACGGCGAGCGTCGCAGGGGCTGGCTTTTCAGGGATGCTGAATTCATCCCCGGGCAGGAAACGAATGATGTGCGGTTCCTTGATGCCGCCATGGTCATAGATGGGGCGGGCCTTGTCGCTCAGCCACGCCAGCACCGTGTCTTGCAACGCACCGGGTGCGGCCAGTGCGTCGAGCAGGGCCTGGCGGGTCGGGTATTCATGCAGGGCCTCGGCATACAGCGGCTGGTACAGCAGGTGCGGGCCGACACTCGTATCACGCGGCTCGATAATGAACGCGTTGTTGACTTCATCCGGTGCGGCCCCGGGTTTGCGGCACAGGGCCAATGGGCGCAGGACAATCTCCTGTTCGTCGACGATTCGGTCCGAGGGCATTTCACCCATCAACGCTTTGACGTAGCGATAACCGGTGACGGTGACGCCATGCTGCCCGCGAATCTTGTATTCCAGTGCCTGCATCGGCAGCTTGACCTTGAGTTCGCGGGTAAACAGGGTTTCCCGGCGGCGTGCGTCAACCGTGTCGGACAACAAGGTGTCTTTGATTGTTTGTGGATAGGTGGCGCCGATATCGACACGCTGGATCAGCCCGGTACTGCCCAGCAGGTAGTCTTCGTCCAGCCAGGTCGGCAGCGCCTGGGAGCCTTTGGCTGAGAGCGTCAGTGTGCCTTTAGGTTTGCCGGCCAGGTTTTTCAGCGCCAACTCCGTCAGCGACATGCGCACATGCTCGATAATACCGGCACCGCCTGGATAACCGGCGGCCACGGCAAAGTCCAGCACCACTTCGTCAGGGTCGCAGTCGCCATGATCGGCTTGCATCTGCTTGCGCAGCGCGGCGCGGCTGAAACCGTAGATGTTTTCAATGCCCTCGTTGAACGAGCGGCCCTGGTTACGTTGCAGCACCTGCGCCATGTCCTGTACGTGGCGATGGTAGGCAAAGCGGTCGGCGGCGCTGGCCTGGGCGAGCCACTGCGGCAGTTGCTCATTGACCATCTGCAAGGTCGGCTCAGCGGCTGTCGGCACCTGGGTAAACAGCAGCGCCGGATCGGTGAGTTTTTCCAGACGTCGTTCAAGCGTTCTTTCGTCCTGGCCTTGAAACTTCAATGTCGCCAGGTCTTCCAGTTGCTGATTGAGGATCAGGCCGGCCTGTTGCTCGAACACATTGCCGTCCGGTTCGTTGCGCCGCCACGTAAGGCTGTCGAACTGGAAGCGCGCCTGCATCCTGGCTCCCCAGGCAACACCGAAGTCATCGAGGCCGTCAAACGCCTGGATATCCCCGGCCACGCTGTACAGCAGCACCTGCTTGTCGCGCACCAGCAGCAGGTCGGGGGTTAGCAGGCTGACCTGTTCGCCGGCATGGGTGAATGTGTTCTCAATCAAATAAACATAGGTGGCGGGTGAGGATTGGGGCAGGCGTGCGGCTTGCACCGGCCAGGTAGCGACGACCCTGAGCATGTCCCGCTGGGTCGGGTTCAAGCTCGATTGGCTGGCGGCTATTGCCGTCATCCGGCCGTTGAGAAATTCGCCCAGCCACTGCCAACGGCTGCTGCCATGGCTGTCGGTTTCGCTCCAGTAGTCGGCCAGCGCAGCCTGGAAATACAGGTGAATCGATTCGGGCAGTTCATCAATGATGCTTGCGATTGCCTGCATGTCGATCAGCGGCGCGGCATCAGGCTTGAGGATCGTGGGAATCTGTTGCGTCAGGTAGTACGCCATTCCGTGTTTGGGCCGCAGGTCGAGCAACTGTGGGTTGAGCACATGGGCGATGGCAACTTCCATCAACGACCGATAGGTGTACACACCATCGGGGGGCGGGCTGGCCAGCTTGACCGTAGCCAAGTCCAGCTTGAGCGATGGGTAGCGCTCCAGGATACGGCTGCGCAGGGCGTTGAACACCACGGAATACAAGGCCGGGCGCGTAGCGAAATGCGCATGGATGGCCTGGGCGGGCAGTTGGCTCAGGGTCGTGGGGGTGCTCGGGGTGGGCATGATGAAATCCTTTTACCTGTTTGATAGAAGCGACAGGAAATCGAATGTGGTGACCCCGCAGGCGGTACAGGAATACCACTGCCGGCGCCCCGCCCCGAACGCGCACGACGTCATATATGCACCGCCTGGCCTAGCGGGCGCCGTGATGTGCTGTCAGTCCATTTCAAAGGAGTGACACGATGGACTCTTCATCCCAGCTTTCTTCGCCGGGCGTGCCAACCAACGACGTACCTGAGCCGGTGAAAAAGCTCAACGCCACCCAAAGCCTGCACGGTGACTTCCTGGAGCGCAGCAGTCCTGATTGGCTGATCAGCGCGACGCCGGCCCGCAAGCAGGCGCTCAAGGACGCCAGCACGGTCATGCCAGCGTGGCTCGCGAACGCCACGCCTGAGCAACGCAATGAGGTGACCGGCCGTTTTCTTGCCAACCTCACCACCCAGACGCAACTGGACAAGACGATGGCCTCCTTCCAGGGCATCGACGACTTCGCCCGGCCCTTGCTGCTCACAGCCCTGAAGGATCAGTACCGACTGGACCTCGATGTCGACAAAACCCTGTTGTGCCTGCGCCGCCCGCTGGCGGTGGGGATTGCCGAAGTCGAGGCGGGGGATTTCGAGTTTTTGAAACTGCCCCTGCTGGAAGCGGCCTTGCACAACTTTGAGGCCTACGAGTGCAAGGAGGGCGCTTACCACAAGACCTCCGGGTTCATGCAAGCCACCGGCACCTCCGGCACCTACCACTCGGTGGCGATCAACCTGAAGGTCAGCGAGTTTTTGACGCTGTGTCGAAACCTCAATATCGGCGCCAAATACCAGGCCTACCTGCAATCATTTTTCTACCCCGAAGACGCCAGCGCGCAAGTCACCCTACGTGACCAGTTCATCGCCAATCAGAAGGCCGCCGTCAGGGCCGCCGCCGAGCAGGCACTGTTGACCGGCGATATCGAGCCGGCCGATCACCGCATGCTGCTGTCGGTGATCGAGGGTGAAATTCATCCCTGGATGGGCGACAAGCAGGTCTGGTTCAGGACCCTGGGCCTGATGCGGCTGCGGATGACCGGCTGCATGGTGTTCTCGATCTGCAAGAAATACAGCTACCCGGACGAGCTGATCATCTATGTGCCGCAGGACCCTGAGCATCCGCTCAAGCGCTACCGCTGGCGGCAAATGCAGGCTGAATTCAAGCGCCTGTTCACCGCCCGCGACCCGGCCAAGGCCAATGATCCCTCGCCGACGCCGTACCAGCAGTTTTTCAGTCGCTTCGTGCCCTACGACAAGCGGCCCTACTACTTCAGCCAGTTCACCCAGAAAGCCGCCGACTCACCCACCGACATCTGGCGCTCACCGTGGAAGAAATTGCTGGATTTCACCACGCCGCACTTCATCACCGGCATCAAGGAGTTGCCGCCCGAGGCGCCTGCCAAGCTTGAACCCAACCCCGACCCTTTCCTTGATCCCTCAACGCGCACGCGGCGCGGTAAAGGGATCTGGGCGGCGAACATCGACCCTTGGCAGTACTTCTACGAGCAACACCGCGAGCAGGTAATCGCAGATGCACGGGCCCATGCCGTGCCCACCGCGGACGTGGATGCCAAGGCCCGTGACGCCAAGCTGGCGCACCTGCTGGAAATCGGCATGCTGGGGTTGAACATGGTGTCGATGTTCGTACCGGTGCTGGGCGAGGTCATGATGGGGGTGATGGCCGGGCAGTTGCTCTATGAAACCCTGGAAGGTGCGATTGAATGGGGCGAAGGTGACCGCCAGGCGGCCAAGGCGCACTTGATTGACGTGGCCGAGAACCTGGCACAGATCGCCGTGATGGCCGGTGTGGGGGCGGGCGTCAGTCGCTGGCGAGCGGCCAAGGCCGAGCCGGTGATCGAGGCACTGAGCGAGGTTAAGCGGCCCGATGGCCAGGTACGCTTGTGGAAGCCGAGCCTGAGTGGTTATGAACACCCCGTGACCCTGGACCGCGCCGCCTACCCCAACGCCCAAGGGCAGTATGTGAAAGAGGGCAGGACCTATATCCGCCAAGGCCCTCAGGTTTACGAGCAATACTTTGATGAGTCAATTCAGAAGTGGCGGATCAAGCACCCCACCGACCCCCAGGCCTACCAACCGGTGCTTGAGCACAACGGTCACGGCGCCTGGCGGCATACCCTGGAGCGCCCGCTGGAGTGGGATCGGTTGACGCTGTTGCGGCGCATGGGGCATCAAACCGAGGTATTCACTGACCAGGAGTTGCTCAAGATCGCCGATGTCAGCGGCGTCAGCGACAACACGCTGCGCAAGATGCATATGGACCATACGCTTGCGCCGCCCGAGCTGATTGATACGCTGCGCCTGTTCAAGGCGGATGCAGATGTGTCACGGGTGATCGAGCAACTAGAGGGTACCCGTGATATTGATGACCTGTACCTGTATGCGCTGCCGTTGATCGTTGAAATGCCCGGTTGGCCGCGAGGGCGCGTACTGGAAGTGTTCGAGGGGGCCGGTACCTTCGGCCGGTCGGTCAAGTATGGTGCTCACCGCTCGTTTAAAGGAGGGCGCGCAGCGCTGCCGATCAAGGTGGGGCGCAGCGATATTCTCGGCGGCGAAGTGCCTGCGCGGATTCTATTGGCGTTGGACGATTCAGAGCGGGTGCAGTTGCTCGGCACCGACGGCCCAGGCAGCCTCGACGCGCGCAAGGCGAGGTTCAACCAGCGACTGGCCGACTATGCGCGCCAGCGCAGGCCGGCGATTTTCGACAGTATCTACGGCGGCACCGAGCCGCTGGACAAGCGTATCAGCCTGCTGCAGCACACCTGCCCGGGGCTCAGCAAGGCGGCAGCGCAAACGGTGCTCGACCACGCCCGTGTCGATGAGCTTGAACGGCTAGCCGCCACCGCGCGCGTACCCTTGAACATGCTCGAGGAAGCTCGCTGGTATGCGCGACAAGGACGGTTGGCCCGAGCCTACGCCGGGCTGCGTAGCGAGACGATTGCCGCGGCCGACAGCCGACGGCTGGCGCTGCATGCCCTTCAAACGCTGCCGGGCTGGCCGGATACGTTGCGCCTGGAAGTGCGCAGCACCCACACGCGTGGCACGCTGATCGACAGCATTGGTGCGTCCACCGCGGCGCAGAAAAAATACTTGGTCAAGCACGGCCCCAGCTACCAGGCGTTCGATGAGCGGGGCGAAGCACTCAACAGTCTGGCACCGGAGGGCGACAACTTTTTCGCCTCGCTGATGCATGCCTTGCCCGATGAGGCGCGCCAGAGCCTGGGAGTGCCGCAGGTCAGCCAGCACGCCGTGTTGCAACGCAAACTGATCGAGCAAGCCGATGCGCAGCGTCTGGAGGCCTCGGCGTGGCTGGAGCCGAAAGTGCCCAGGTTCAAGCCGCCGGTGCGCATCAACGACACACTGATAGGTTATCAGGCCAGTGGGCGGGGGCCGAGTGTGAGCCCGCTGCTGGCTCATCAGGTGCGCATAATCTATCCGGATCTGGATGAGGTGCAGATCAATGCGTTTTTCCTTGAGCTGGTACGGGCGGGGAACGATGGCCGAGCAATCGTCAGCAGGTTGAAAGCACTGTTTGAAGAGCGCCAGGCGCTGCATGACGCGCTCAATAATTGGGTCAATCGCTCGTCGGTAGCCAATCGTCAGAGCAATTTCCTCGCCGGGGAAGCGCTCAAGCGTAGCTGGGGCCGTTCTTGGTTGGCCGGGAAAGTGTCGAGTGCCGATGCCTTGGCGTTGACCCTCAATGAACCGTTGCCTTCATTGACGGCGAACTTTTCATACTTGCGTGAATTATCTGTTCTCGGTACGGCCCTGCATGACACCAATATCGATGGGTTTCTGAGCCAGTTTCCCTCTCTTGAAAAACTGACCTTGCGGCCGCCCTATTTCCCAGCCGTGGAAACCACGGATGCCAGCCCGAAGTTGACCCGCGTGCCCCAGGTGTTGGCGCAGTTCACAGGGCTCAAACATTTGGCAGTCAGCTTCGATGCACATCAGTTGACCGCGCAGTTATCGTCGCAATTGACGGCACTGGCCGGCCTTGAACACCTGGAGCTCGGTTATTTCGCCTACGACGGCCACGTCCTCAACGGCCTGGATTTAAGCCCCTTGCAACGCTTGAAACGCTTGAAGATCGTGGCGCCCAACGTGCCAATGCAATGGCCCGCCTATGTGCAGAAACTGCCGCTTCTGGAGCGACTGGATCTGGCCCAGACCGCCATTGCCACGTTGCCTGCCGAGCTCTATAGCGGGTACGAGCGGTTATGGAGCGGGTTATCGCTGGACTGGTCGACGTTCAGCTATGAAGACTTCAAGCCAGCCTATGAGCACGTCAGGAATTATGCGGGGTCGTTCGGGCCACACCTGGCGAACCTGGACGAAATGGTCAGAGGCTTTGCGCGCGGAGAATTGAGCCTGCTGATGGGCGAGGTCCCTGTCGGCCGTCGAATGACGGACGTGGTCATGGGCCTGTGGAACACGCCACAAACGCGGATGAACGCCGTGCAAGCGCTGCGTGAAGAACACCTCGGCATTTTCAAGCCGTTCTACGAACCCTCTTTGGTCCCCGTACTCCGGGTGCGCTGGAGGGACGGGCAGAATGCAAGCATCCTGGCGTTGCTGAAGAAAAGCTGGCGCGGGGCGGTATGCCAACGCTATGGCCTGCCGACCGATATCGATATTTCGATGTTTGAACTGCCGGATCCAAAAATGTCGCCGACCAATCCCCTGGTCGCTGAAAAAATCCGCGAATTGCCGGTGTTGCCGGCCGGTACCTTTTCGCATGTCAAAACGTAAAAGGTGAATTGGCTGGAGGATGTGCCGCCTGATCAGCTCAGTGGTTTCATCCAGGCGTTCGCCGGAACGCAAAGCCTTGAACTGCGCTTCAGTCGCCTCACTGATGTACCGATCAGTGCGGGCATCCTGCCGGAATTGACACACCTGGACTTGTCCGACAACCAGATCGTAGTGAACCCGACAGTACAGGCTCAATTCAATGGGTTGAACAGGCTGCAAGTGCTGAGCCTGCAATATAACCGGCTGGGCACCCTCGACGTCAGCGCACTGACCCGCCTGACGGCGCTGAACCTGCGCGAATCGATGCTACGGGAATGGCCGCAAGGTGCTGAACACCTCGCGCAATTGGCTTGCCTGGACTTACGTGACAATCAGTTGACGAGCCTTGCACCGCTCGCGCTTGATGATTCAGATGTGTTGATGCGCACTGAGTTGGCAGGCAACCCGTTGAGCGTCGAAGGCACGACGGTACTCAATGCAGCGCGGCGTCGGATCGAGACGACCAAAGGATTGCCTGAGGGGGCGTTGAGTCGGTTTGCGCTGGATCAGGAACCCCTGGTGTTTCCCCCGAAGCAGACCGCTGGTTCGGTAGCGCACTATTTGCTGCCCTTGCCATCGGGTAGTGGGCACTTTGAGGGTGTTCCGGAAAATGCGATAAGGGCGTTAAGCCCGCTCTCGACGCAAGAGCAAGCCATGGCCAGGGTCAGGCAACTGCGCGAGACGGGGCTGAGCGACCTGCAAATAGATACGCAGGTCGCTCGGTGGTATCAGACCCACGACGTGCTGACGCGTGAGTTGAATGGTTGGTTGTTTACCCGCGAGGCGCGCGCTTTTGGCGACAGTCTCGACAGTCTGAAGCGAGTAACCCCCGCACAGGCGATCCGCGAATCCTGGGTTCGGGCTGTGGTAGAAGGGCGCCCGGCCGGCGAGGTCGAGACGTTGAGCTTGCAGGCGACCCAACCTGGTGATTTTCCCGCGCTCTCCGTGCCGTTTACCCATGTGCGCAGCCTCAATCTGACGGGGGTCAAGCTCACTGCGCAAGGCAGCAACGGGTTTTTAGCCGCCTTTGCCCCATTGAACCGGTTGATACTCAGCGGTAACGAGCTGACAGCACTGCCCGAAGCCGTTCAACGCATGGAGCAGCTTGAACGTCTGGAACTGGCCTACAATGCCTTCACGCAAGCGCCGTCGTTGCCTGCTCGATTGCGCAGTGAGCGCTTGCGTTGGTTGGACCTGAATCATAACAACCTGCAGGCCTTTGATATGCGGGACTTCAGTCGCCTGGAGACACTGGACGTGAGCTACAACGACATCGCAAGCTGGCCCGAGGGTGCGTTGGAGTCGCAGCACCTGACCCAGCTGAACCTGCGCGGCAATGCGCTGGTGTCCTTCCCGCAGTCTCTACTCGAAGGCGCGCACGACGGCTTGGTGTCAGGTACGGACCTGGCCGATAACCATAACCTGACCGCGCAAGCCCTTGAACAAATGCGCAATTACGCCGAGGCGCATGAGGCCAATGAGGTCATGGGCTTTTCGCGAGCAGAACTGGACCGCGCCCATCGTCGCAATTATGGCGGGTCCGACACTGAGTCGGACCCGGACTCCGATGCTGATTCGGGCTCTGGTTCTGACGACGATGATAGTGATCCGGACGCCGGCTACCTGCCGGCTGAGAGCATTGAAAACCCGCTGCAAAATACCGCGCAGCTGGCACTTGACCCCTGGTTGGCCGATACCTCAGCGGAGTTGGCGACACAACGAACAGCGCTGTGGAATCAACTGGCACAGGCGCAGGATCATGATCGGTTTTTCCACCTCATTTCGCTGTTGCGCCTGACCTCGGAATTCAACCTCAACCGCCCGAGTCTCATGCAACGGGTATGGGGCGTTATCGCGGACGCCGCAGAAAATGCCGAGTTGCGCGGTACCCTGTTCATCGAAGCCGAAACCCATGGCACCTGTATCGATGGCCGCATCCTCACGTTCAGTGAGATGGAAGTGCGGGTGTTCGAATACCGCGCCTTGCGCGATATCCCACAGCAACGGCTCGACCTCAGGGGCCGGGCGCTGCTGAACCTGTCGCGGCAGTTGTTTCGGTTGAGCAGGGCCGATCAACTGGCAGAAGCCGCCGCGGTGGGCATGGACCGGGCCGAGGTGCGCTTGAGTTACCGGATCGGCTTGACCCGCGGCTGGCCCGACGGCCTGGAGCTGCCTGGACAGCCGACCTACATGGCGTTCGCAAACCCGATCAATGCCGAGCTACAGGCACAGTTACGCGCACAAATCCTGGCAACTGAAAGTACCGATGCGTTTGTCGAAAGCCTGATTCAACGTGAGTACTGGTTGCGTTATCTGGATGAGCGTTACGCCGAACAGTTCGAGGCCCTTGAGGACGAACTGGCCCGCCGTTATGAAGCCTTGGAGGACGCACACAGCGACCGGGGCGATGCCCAGAGTATGGCGCGCTATGAGCAAGCCATTGGTCAGTTGGAGATCGAACGGGCTGCCGCCCGTACTCAGAAACGCATCGAGCTGTCCCGGGCAGAGATACAGCGGTTTTCGGGCATGGAACCTGTCATGCCCGCTCCGTCGTCACCTCAGCCGGGCCCGTCCCGGCGCCCCTGAGTCAGCACTATAAGAGCGCCGCACCGGGTGGTCGGGGTTTAACCTCAGTTGTCATACCCCAGGTTCGGCGCCAGCCAGCGCTCCGTCACGCTGAGGTCCTGGCCTTTGCGCGCGGTGTAGCTGGCGACCTGGTCCTTGTCGACCTTACCCACGGCAAAGTACTGCGCCTGCGGGTGGGCGAAGTACCAGCCGCTGACTGCTGCTGCGGGGAACATGGCATAGTGCTCGGTGAGGAACACCCCGCTGCGCCCGGCGTGCATTTCACGGGCCTCGGGGTCCAGCAGTTGGAACAGCTGGGCTTTCTCGGTGTGATCCGGGCAAGCCGGGTAGCCGGGGGCAGGGCGGATGCCGCTGTACTGCTCCTTGATCAGCGCCTCGTTGTCCAGTTGTTCATCCTTGGCATAGCCCCAGTGTTCTTTGCGCACTTGCTGGTGCAGCCATTCGGCGCAGGCTTCGGCCAGGCGGTCGGCGAGGGCCTTGACCATGATCGAGTTGTAGTCGTCGCCAGCGTCCTGGTAAGCCTTGGCCACTTCCTCGGCACCGATGCCGGCGGTGGTGATGAAACCACCGATGTAGTCGGTCACGCCGCTGTCCTTGGGCGCGACGAAGTCGGCCAGGGAAAAATTCGGCTTGCCGTCGGTCTTGATGATTTGTTGGCGCAGGTGATGCAGTTTGGCGATGGGCTGGCCGTCGTCGCCGTAGACTTCCAGGTCATCGTCCTGCACCTGATTGGTCGGCCAGAAACCGAACACCGCGCGGGCGCTGATGAGTTTCTCGTCGATCAGCTTCTTGAGCATTTCCTGGGCATCGGCGTACAGCGCAGTGGCGGCTTCACCGACCACCTCGTCTTCGAGGATGCGCGGGAACTTGCCGGCCAGGTCCCAGGAGATAAAGAACGGCGTCCAGTCGATGTACTCGGCCAGGACGTTGAGGTCGATATTGTCCAGCACCTTGGCGCCGGTAAAGGTCGGTTTGACCGGGGTGTAGCTGCTCCAGTCGAACTGCGGCTTCTTGGCGATGGCCGCCGGGTAGCTCAGGCGTTCGGTACGCGCACTGCGGTTGGAGGTGCGTTCACGCACGTCGATGTATTCCAGGCGGGTTTTCTCGACGAAACCGGCCTTCAGTTCCTTGGACAGCAACTGCGTGGCCACACCCACGGCGCGCGAGGCGTCGGTCACGTAGATCACGGCGTCATTGCTGTACTTGGGCTCGATTTTCACTGCCGTGTGCGCCTTGGAGGTGGTCGCGCCACCGATCATCAACGGCAGGTGGAAGTCCTGGCGCTGCATCTCGCGGGCCACATGCACCATTTCATCCAGGGACGGCGTGATCAGGCCGGACAGGCCGATGATGTCGCACTTCTGCTCCTTGGCCACCTGCAGGATCTTCTCGGCAGGCACCATTACACCCAAATCCACGATGTCATAGCCGTTGCACCCGAGCACCACGCCGACGATGTTCTTGCCGATGTCATGCACGTCGCCTTTGACCGTGGCCATCAGGATCTTGCCCTTGGCCTCCGGCTTGTCGCCTTTTTCCAGCTCGATAAACGGGATCAAGTGGGCCACGGCCTGCTTCATTACGCGGGCGGATTTCACCACCTGGGGCAGGAACATTTTGCCGGCGCCGAACAGGTCGCCGACGATGTTCATGCCTGACATCAGCGGGCCTTCGATCACTTCGATCGGACGTGCGAACGACAGGCGCGACTCTTCGGTGTCTTCGACGATATGCGTGGTGATGCCCTTGACCAGCGCATGTTCCAGACGCTTGTTGACGTCCCAGCCACGCCATTCCTCGGTCTCGGCTTCCTTGACGCTGCCGTCGCCTTTGTACTTGTCGGCAATCGCCAGCAGGGCGTCGGTGCCTTCCGGCGTGCGGTTAAGCACCACGTCTTCCACGGCGTCACGCAGCTCGACCGGGATCTGGTCGTAGATCTCCAACTGGCCGGCGTTGACGATACCCATGGTCAGGCCGTTGCGGATCGCATACAGCAGGAACACCGAGTGGATCGCCTCACGCACCGGGTTGTTGCCGCGGAACGAGAATGACACGTTGGATACGCCGCCGGAGGTCAGCGCATACGGCAGTTCGTCGCGGATGTAGGCACAGGCGTTGATGAAATCGACGGCGTAGTTGTTGTGCTCCTCGATACCGGTGGCGACGGCGAAGATATTCGGGTCGAAGATGATGTCTTCCGGCGGGAAGCCGACTTCATTCACCAGAATGTCGTAGGAGCGTTTGCAGATCTCTTTTTTACGCGCTTCGGTGTCGGCCTGCCCGGCTTCGTCGAAGGCCATCACCACCACCGCAGCGCCGTAACGCTTGCACAGTTTGGCGTGATGAATGAACTGCTCGACGCCTTCCTTCATGCTGATGGAGTTGACGATGCCCTTGCCCTGGATGCATTTGAGGCCGGCCTCGATCACGTCCCACTTGGAGGAGTCGATCATGATCGGCACACGGGAGATGTCCGGCTCTCCGGCAATCAGATTGAGGAAGGTGACCATGGCCTTCTTCGAATCCAACATGCCTTCATCCATGTTGATGTCGATCACCTGGGCGCCGGCTTCCACCTGCTGCAGGGCGACTTCCAGGGCTTCGGTGTAGTTGTCTTCGCGGATCAGCCGAGCGAACTTGGCCGAGCCGGTAATGTTGGTACGCTCGCCGACGTTGACGAACAACGAGCTGCGATCGATGGTGAACGGCTCCAGGCCGGACAGGCGACAGGCCTTGGGAATGTCCGGGATCGGGCGGGGCGCATAACCGGCCACGGCCTTGGCAATGGCTTCGATATGGCCCGGTGTGGTGCCGCAGCAGCCGCCGACGATATTCAGGAAACCGCTCTGGGCGAACTCTTCGATGACCTTGGCGGTTTGTGACGGCAGTTCGTCGTACTCGCCGAATTCGTTGGGCAGGCCGGCGTTGGGGTGCGCCGAAACGTGGGTGTTGGCTTTGTTCGACAACTCCTCCAGGTAGGGGCGCAGCTCGCTTGCGCCCAGAGCGCAGTTCAAACCGACCGAGATCGGCTTGGCGTGGGCCACGGAGTTCCAGAACGCTTCGGTGGTCTGGCCCGACAGGGTACGGCCGGAGGCATCGGTGATGGTGCCGGAGATCATGATCGGCAGTTCGATATTCAGTTCTTCGAACACGCCTTGCACGGCGAAGATCGCCGCCTTGGCGTTGAGGGTATCGAAGATGGTTTCGATCAGGATCAGGTCGGCACCGCCTTCGATCAGGCCCTTGGTGGCCTCGGTGTAGTTTTCCACCAGCTCATCGAAGGTCACGTTGCGGTAGCCAGGGTTGTTCACGTCCGGGGACAGTGAGCAGGTACGGCTGGTCGGGCCCAGTACACCGGCGACAAAACGCGGCTTGGCCGGGTTCTCATGGGTTTTGGCGTCGGCCACCTTGCGCGCCAGGCGGGCGCCTTCCACGTTCAGTTCATAGGCCAGCTCTTCCATGCCATAGTCGGCCATGGAGATCCGCGTGGCGTTGAAGGTGTTGGTTTCAAGGATGTCGGCGCCGGCGTCCAGGTAGGCCTTCTCGATTCCGCCGATCACGTCGGGACGAGTGAGGACCAGCAGGTCGTTGTTGCCCTTCACGTCGCTTGGCCAGTCGGCGAAGCGTTTGCCTCGGTAGTCCTGCTCCTCAAGCTTATAGCTCTGGATCATCGTGCCCATGCCACCGTCGAGGATCAGGATACGGTCCTTGAGGGCTTTGTGAAGGGCTTGCAGGCGAGCGCTACGATCGGGCATGGGACTACTCTGGTCAGGCATTACGGAGGGCGTGAATCATAGCAAACCTGTGCCGATTTAGAGCATGTCAGGGTTCTGCATGAATATCGCTCATGTTGTCGGCAGTCATGGCCCGGTAGAATCACCGCCACTTCACAGACCGCACGCCTTGAATCGGGACCCGATACATGTCACTTCGTTTGATCGTCAGCGCCGTCCTGGCCTTGATAGCCAGTACCGCGCAGGCTGACGGCCCCGCTTCGGCGATTTCCTATACCCGCGATATCCAACCGATCTTCACCGAGAAGTGCGTGGCCTGCCATGCCTGCTACGACTCTGCTTGCCAACTCAACCTTGGCAGCGCAGAGGGCGCGGCCCGTGGCGCGAGCAAGGTGCCGGTGTACGACGGCGAGCGTAGCCAGGCCACACCGACTACACGGCTGTTCTATGACGCGTTCGGCAAACAAGCCTGGCAGCAGAAGGGCTTCTATTCGGTACTGGATGCCCAGGGCAGCCAGGCTGCGTTGATGGCACGTATGCTGGAGCTGGGGCATAACGCGCCATTGCCACCCAATGCCAAACTGCCCGACGAGATTGTATTGGGCCTGAACCGCCAAAACATGTGCGCGACGCCCGGCGAGTTCAACGCCTATGCCGGCGCCCATCCCAAGGAGGGCATGCCGCTGGCAGTTACCGGCCTGACCGACCAGCAATACCAGACCCTGCAACGCTGGCTGGCCTCCGGTGCGCCGATTGATGAGCAGAGTCTGGCTCCCAGCACCAGGGAGGCCTTGCAGGTGCAGCAATGGGAAACCCTGTTCAACCAGCCGGGCGCCCGCGAAAGCCTGGTGGCGCGCTGGCTGTACGAGCATTTGTTCCTCGCCCACATTTACTTCGAGAATGGCGAGCCGGGGCATTACTTCCAGTGGGTGCGTTCGCGTACGCCGAGCGGGAAGCCGATCGACCTGATCGCGACCCGTCGTCCTAACGATGACCCAGGCACTCAGGTCTATTACCGCCTGTGGCCGGTACAGGGCGTGATCGTGCATAAAACCCACATCACTTACCCGTTCAGCGCGGTGAAAATGGCACGGATCAAAGACCTCTTCTATTCCGGTGACTGGCAGGTGAGCGCCTTGCCGGGCTACGGACCGGGGCGCCGTGCCAACCCGTTCGAAACCTTCGAAGCCATACCGGCCAAGGCGCGTTATCAGTTCATGTTGGATAACGCCGAATACTTCGTGCGCACCTTCATCCGCGGTCCTGTATGCCGTGGGCAGATCGCCACGGACGTGATCCGTGACAACTTCTGGACGCTGTTCCAGGAGCCGGACCATGACTTGTACATCACCGATGCCCGTTATCGCGGCCAGGCCACGCCATTGTTGGCCATGCCTGGGCAAAACGATGATGTGGGCAGTGTGCTGGGCCTGTGGCTGGCCTATCGCGACAAGCGTAATCAGTATGAGGCGTTGCGCCGCGATAGCTACGCAGATGTGCCGCCGCCGAGTTGGTCGAGCTTGTGGGCAGGTAATGACAATGCCTTGCTGACCATCTTTCGCCATTTCGACAGCGCCTCGGTGACCAAGGGCCTGATCGGTGAGGTGCCGCAGACGATGTGGCTGTTCGATTACCCACTGCTGGAGCGCACTTATTACCAGTTGGCAGTCAACTTCGACGTGTTCGGCAATGTGTCGCACCAGGCCCAGACGCGCTTGTACTTCGACCTGATCCGCAACGGCGCCGAACAGAACTTCCTGCGTCTGATGCCGGCCGACACCCGCGAGGACTTCCTTGACGACTGGTACCAGAACAGTGGCAAGCTCAAGTTGTGGCTGGACTATGAAGCCATTGATGACGACAAGCCCACGGGGCTGCATCTGGACGAGAAAGATCCCAAGCGCGATTTTGCCAACCAACTGCTGACGCGTTACGGCGGTTTGAACGTCAGCCCGGACCCGATCAACCGCTGCACCGGGGCCTATTGCTCGCGCACCGGTATCGACCCGGCCTTGCAGGACGCCGAACAGGCGCTTAGCCGCCTGACATCGCGCCCGGCGGCGGGGCTCAAGGTGATCGACCAGTTGCCCGAAGCCACCATGCTGCGCATCGAAACCCAGAGTGGCCAGCGCGTGGTCTACAGCATGCTGCGTAACCGTGCCCACAGTAACGTGGCTTTCCTGTTGGGTGAGGCTTATCGCTACCAGCCGGGCCTCGACACACTGACCATCTATCCGGGGGTGATGAGCAGTTACCCGAACTTCATGTTCAACATTCCAGCTCAAGAGGTGCCGCAATTCGTCACGCAAATGGAGCAGGCCAAGGATGCCAAGCGGTTTGAGAAAATAGTCGATCGCTGGGGGGTACGCCGCAGTCATCCGCAGTTCTGGCAATACTTCCACGATTTGTCGCGGTACATTCGTGAAACCACGCCAGTGGAAGAGGGTGTATTGGACATGAACCGCTACGAGAATCTATAACTACTGTATTGGTCCGGTCATTTCTCCAAGGGAGCGCTGAAGCAGTCGGATACCTACCTACGGACTGGACAGGGGACACCGATGTTGATTTCAGTGCAGTTTCTACGCGCCTTGGCGGCATGGAGTGTGGTGGGCCACCATTTCATGCAAGGGTTTTTCAACTTTGAAGCCAGCAACGCGCTGGAGTCTCTGTTTGTCGAAAAAGGCGCCATAGGGGTGGATGTGTTCTTTGTCATCAGTGGCTTGGTGATTTACCTGGCGACTGCCGACAAAGCGCTGAACCCCGGGCGTTTCATGCTGATGCGCGTGGCGAGGATTGTTCCGGCGTATTGGTTCTATACCCTGCTCATGATTCTCGTGGTTGCCGTTGTGCCTGCGATCTTTCCAGAGGCTCGGCTCGAACCCGGTCATGTACTCATGTCGATGCTCTTTATACCGGCCCAAAACCCGGGAGGCTTCGGCGTCTACCCACTGCTCGATGTCGGGTGGACACTGAATTTCGAGATGCTGTTTTATTGCCTGTTTGCCTTTGCCTTGCTGGTGCCTGGGGCTTATCGTTTGTGGGTGCTAGCAGCGCTGCTGTATCTGGTGTGCTACATCATCACTCCCGCCGTTGACCTGGCCAGTGGCTTCTACCATGAGGACATTATTTTCGAGTTCCTGATGGGCGTGGTGATCGGCATGCTGTATCGGCGCGGCCTATGCCGGGCCAAGCCTTGGCTGGCATTGTTGGGTATCGCAGCGGCCCTGGTGGCTATTGATCATGGCGCGGACATACCCCGAGCCCTGGAGTGGGGAGTACCCAGCGCGATAGTGGTCTTCAGTTGCGTGGCGCTGGAACCTTACTTCCAGGGCGCGCGCTTGTTGAAGGTGCTCGGGGATTGCTCCTACTCGGTCTATCTACTCCACGTGTTGGTGCTCAGCGCCGGGCGTTGGATCGCCGACCGCACGGGGATCGACCCTTACGCCATATTGCCTGGATGTATCGTCATCATCGGACTGGGCGCATTTGTGAGTTACCAATGGCTGGAGAGGCCTGCCTACCGCACGCTCACACGCTGGTTTGGCGTTGATGCTCCGGCACCCCTTTCGACAGCGCCTCGGTGACCAGGGATCTGGTCGGCGAAGCGCTTTACAAGTGGCCGGTCTCAGGGCTTCAAGTACTTCCAATAGCTTTTGCCATAGTCCATCAATAACTCGGTCCCGGCCGGAATATCCCGCCACGCGACAATAAATACCATGTATTTACCTACGCACAGGGAGCCGACGTTCTCGATACCGACATCGGTAATGCCCGGTACCTTGACCGCATTGATCAGGCTCAGCGTATTACTGTTGCCGTGGCCGCTAATGCTGGCACCGCTGGTGTTGGTCTGAAATAGATATGTGCCGACCGCCGCTTCACCCTTTTCAAGTATTTCGGTATTCACCGAAGCTTGGTCCAAGTGCAGCTTGCCGGTGTACGGCCCCAGCACATCGAACCGCTTGATGTCGGTGCGGGCCACGACCGAGAGTCCGCGTTCCGTGCCCTCGTTGAGTTTCTTGACCTCCAGCAATCGATCGAGCTTGCGATGATGATTGCCCTCCTTGGAGATCCATTCGCGAATGCTCTTGGTGGCAGCCTCCTTGACTTCCACATGTTGCATGCCGATGAACTCATCGAAAAAGCCGTTGGCATCGGTAATTTTGATGTTTTGCAGTGGGCCTTCCAGTTCCAGGGTCAAGCTGCGCCTGACATCGTTTGGGTCCTGCAGGATCGGTGCGTTGTTGTTGATTTTATGGTCAAAGGACGCCGTGATTGAAGTGGAGCGCCGGCGGGCAGGGACGGCCTCTTCATCCAGGCGCGGATGTTTCGAGCCGCCTGCCGTAGGTGGCGGAGCGGGGCGTTTCCTGGCGATCGGTTGATCCAGCGGGCTCCTCTGCCCGAAGATCAACATTTCCCTGCCGGCGCGGGTCATGCTGCCATTGTCATTGACGTAGGCGCTCCAGATCACCGGATTGAGGTTTTTCTCATCGACAAACGTGAGCACGGAATGCCTTGAACCAGGGGTAATGTAGTGCTTGTGCCATTCGTCCAGGTGTTCAGGTGTCAGTACGGTGAATTCTCCACCGTTGGCATGCTTGGCGAGCACTTTGCCGGCGGCGCGATAGCTGCCATCGAGGTTGACGTACTGTGCCAAATCCCGTGGGTCCAGGTTATGGTCAGCGGCGAAGCCTTCAAGGGTAAGGCTGTTGCGTTCTCGTTGCGAGCTGTTGCGCCAATGCTCCAGATGGTCGTGGGTAATGGCGGTACGGGCGGTTCCCGCACGGTCGAGCATCTGTTGCCCTCGGGGTGTCAACGTGTCGCGGCTTTTGACAAATTGGCGGAATGCGGTGGGGTCCAGATTGTAGGTCTTGATGAAGGTGTCCAGGGTTTTTTTCAAGGCGTGTTCACTGGATTCGGTCCATTTCTGCAGGATCGAGGGGGTCACGACGTTCGTGACATCCGGCGCGCCGCCCGTGACTTTGATCTGGCTTGAGTACCAATGCCCCGGTTCTACGGAGGATAGCGTGATCGACAGGTCGCGATTGTTCTTCGGGTTGACCATGACCACCGAGAAGCTGTTGTCGGCGCCCGCGGCGGTTTCCTGGATAAATCCATAGGAATTGTCACGTACCTGATACACCGCGATCTTGCCCTTGTCGTCGACATTGCAGATGAACTTCTGGTTGTAGTCCGCGCGGGAGAAGATACCGCGTGCGTCGGGTTTGAGACCGCTGATCAACTGAGGGGCGACGGCGTATTGACGGATCAACGGGCTGCTGTTGCTGATCACCGTGATCGGTTCGCGATAACGCGGGCCGAAGGCTTTATTGGACGCGGCATCGATGAGGCGAAAATCTGGCGCGTCGAGGCTACCGACGTTACGCATCGGAATGTCAGGGAAACCGTCGACGGTAAAGAGTCGATCGCCGGCCTGAAGTGGCTTCCAGGTCGTGGGGTCAACTGACTTCATGTGGCGGGCAGCGAGGGTTCCATCGCGTAGGAGGGCTACCCCGCGTTTCGTCTGGCGCATGGCAATACGGCCAAGCTTGGCCAGTCCAAAGCGCGCCAGCCTGAGCAGGCTGGGTACCGCCGCCAGGGGGTTGAGTTCCTGCAGAACTGAAATCACCAGCGTGCCTGTCAGTTTTGCGAGTTTTGGCAAGGCCAGGCGCAACCCGGTTTTCCCGGCCTGGATGATCAGACGGCTGGAGCCGGCAACATACCTTCCGACCGGCAAGGCAAAAGACACGAAGTCGATGGTCAGGCTCGCGATCCCCGGTTTGATGCGCTGGGGATCCCCGGATGCGAGGTCGTCAATGCCGGCCCAGAAGGGAACAAATACCTTGCCCCAGAACGTCATGTCTTCCAGTACATCGCGGCCGATGTCCATTTCCCGTGTGCTTTTGCGGGTCTGTTCCAGGAGCGCTTCTTCGTCGCGGAAAAACAGCTCTCGGGCGATCATACTCGCCAATTGTTCACTGCGCGGGGCATACAGGGTATTAGGGGCGAACGATTCGATTCGACGTCCCAGGGCATCGATGGCCGGCAATGTTTCGCCGACTTGCTCAACGATCAACTCGGCCTTGCGGCCTGCAACAGGGGTATTGCTCTCCTTGTAGGCATTCGGATCAAAGGGGACTTCGGTGGCCAACCTGTATTTACACCAACTCATCGCATCGCGTAGTTCTACGACCTTGCCGTCCAGCGGCAGGGTCTTGATGTCAGGACGTCGACGAATCAATCCGGCGAGGGGGAACACCTCGATGTAGTTGGCCTGGAAGGGCTGGCGTGGTTTTACGATTCGAAGGATGAAACCTGCCCGGTAACGAACGGCATCGGTCTTGCGTTTGTCTTCATATTCGACCGGAACCTTGTCCAGGGCTTTTCGCAATGAGTACACCGTGATTTCGTCTTGATCCACATCAAGGGTGTCAGAACCCAGGTGGGCAAGCAGGGATTGGATCAGCACCTTATAGGCATTCCTGGGTGTCTCAAGCGCCTCATGGAAGACGTTGTCGTACTCGGTGTCTGACGCCGAGCGCCAACGACTGGGCAGGTTGAGGGCAAGATTGCGAACCGCGTTGAACACCTCATGCTCATGTTGCTCCAGGGCGGCTACGGCTTGGCTGAGTTCTTCGCGGGAGGGGCCTGATTGCCGAGTGGCAATCAATCCGTTGGCTTGTGCCCAATACACCGTGGGCGTCAGCTTGGCGGCCGCTATCAGCGCCTGCTGCTCGGGGTTGTCGGCGTTGGCGTGAAAGTGTGCCGCTGGCAGGTTGAGCAATTGTTCGAAGGTCATGTGGCGCGATGAGCCTGGTGCCAGCGCTTCGGCCAGAAGGAAACCGCTTCTGAAGTTGACCCAGGCAGTGGTGACACCGTAGGGCAGGTCCTGGGGAATATCGGCGACCCATACCTCGCTGGCGATATTGGCCTTGGCCACGCACATCACCAAGGGTGTCGACTCAGGGCTGATCGACAGGGCGTTTTCAAAGCGCCGGGCCAAAGAATTGCGGATCGACGAATAATAAGTTCCCGCTGAGATGAACAACTTCAATTCATTATCAATGGACGCTTGAGGTGCGGGGATGATCGTCAGCCATAGCGCGCGCCAGAGTAATTTCACTAGAACCGGCTGTGGGCAACTTTCGTGCTTTTGGCTGCCATACCAGCCCAACGCCGTGGCTATCCGTTCGGCCAGTGCCAGGTTCTGCGGGCTGTTGAGAATCTGCTCAAGCAAGACCGTTGGTGTCGTTGCGAGCAGTTCCTGCTGCGATGGGGAATAGTGCTCAGGCAATACTGTACGGAACAGAGATCGGCCGGTTTCCTTTTCGATTTGGCGGGTCACCTCCTTGATAGTTTCGTCGGCCGGTGCATCCAACAAATGCTCCAAGTCGCTTACGTGGCCGTCGTGTCCTAGTCGCTGCAGAACGCGGTGCTCCTGCAGGCCATAGAGCACCGATTTCCACTGTGCGGTGGTCTTGGGCTGTGGGGGGGCGATGGAGTAATACTTGAAGACCAGATCAAGCCTTACCGAGCCATCGGCTTTGAGTCCATTGCCCACGCGGCGGTTGATGTCGAGCAATACATCGACGTCGATGGACCAATAAGTGGGGACATGTCGAAGGACCACGGCGTGGTCGTCGATGCTGAAAACTTCGGGAAGAGCGGGCATCGGCGGGCGGGTGCTGCTGAGCATTGTCGAGAGCAGGTCGTAGAGAAAGTCCCGCCCCAGTACGGAATTGTCAGGCTCTGGTTTCTTGCAGAGGAACTGTTGAAAGTCTTCATCCTCCTGCAGTTTTTTCAGCACCCGAAAGGCTTCCTTGCACTCGCGACCCAATGCGGAATCTTGCGGGGGGTAATAATAACAATCAGAAGCGGGTGACGACTTCAGTGGGATGCGTGCGGTCACGTAATCAATCAAATGGTCCAGATGCGCTGGCTGTGCAGGCAAACCCTTGAAATGGAAACTCTGCATAGCAATATTCATTGAATCCTCACAACCAATAGCCGAAGAGGATTCACTATATTCAGCATGATTTTGCGGGAGGCCTATATAACTAGGTGCAAGGCAGGCGTTGGCGATCGATCTGTTTTCACGGGCAATGGGGCGGTTGTTCGCCATCGGTCAGGGGGATAGGGGGGCTTTTCCGACAAAAATGCTCGGACTTTGTACCTGCGTAATAATTTGGCGTAAACTGCCGGCAAGCCTGTGAGGAGTTTCCATGACTGCCATAACCATTACCGACGCCGCCCACGATTACCTGGCTGACCTGCTGTCCAAGCAGAACACCCCGGGTATCGGCATCCGCGTCTTTATCACCCAGCCCGGCACCCAGTACGCCGAGACCTGCATTGCCTACTGCAAGCCGGGTGAAGAGAAGCCTGAAGACACCGCCCTGGGGCTGAAAAGCTTCACCGCGTACATCGATGCCTTCAGCGAAGCTTTCCTTGACGACGCCGTAGTCGACTACGCCACCGATCGCATGGGCGGCCAGTTGACTATCAAGGCGCCCAACGCCAAGGTGCCCAACGTTAACGCCGACAGCCCGGTCAATGAGCGGATCAACTACTACCTGCAAACCGAGATCAACCCGGGGCTGGCCAGCCACGGCGGTCAGGTGAGCCTGATCGACGTAGTGGATGACGGTATCGCGGTATTGAAGTTCGGCGGCGGCTGCCAGGGTTGCGGCCAGGCGGACGTGACTCTGCGCGAGGGCATCGAGCGCACCTTGCTTGAGCGTATTCCTGAGCTCAAGGGTGTGCGCGACGTGACTGATCACACGCAGAAAGAAAACGCCTACTACTGAGTAAGGTGTTCACTGCGAGCTAAAAAAACGGCGCCCCGTGAGCGCCGTTTTTTATGCTCTAAATTCAGCCAGCTATGATGATTGTCTGATAGTTTGGATTGGCTGTGGTTCAGTTCATATCTTCAAGGACGATAGAGGTGGGCGTGACCTGCGCGGTACAGCGAGGATTCGCCAAAGCTATCATTTGCCAACACCCGCCCGACCACAATCAGCGCCGTACGCCGAAAGCCTTTAGTCGCGACCTTCTGGGCAATATCACTCAACGAACCCACCACCCAATCCTGGTCCGGCCATGTCGCGCGGTGCACCACGGCGATCGGGCAATCTGCACCATAGTGCGGCAGCAGCTCAGCGACGATCCTGTCCAGATGATTGACCCCCAAGTGAATGGCCATTGTCGTGCCGTGCCGGGCCAGGCTGTCGAAGCCCTCACCCGCCGGCATGCTGGTTTTATCCGCATAACGGGTCAGGATCACGCTCTGGGCAATGTCCGGCAGGGTCAGTTCGGTTTCCAGCAACGCCGCGCAGGCAGCCACCGCCGTGACCCCGGGAATGATCTGAAAGGGAATGCCCAGCTCGCGCAAGTGACGGATTTGCTCACCAATCGCCCCATAAAGGCTCGGGTCGCCGGAGTGCACGCGCGCCACATCCTGGCCTTGCGCATGGGCGGCTTTGATCACGTCGATGATCTGTTCCAGGTGCAGCTCGGCACTGTTGACCACCTGGTGTGCCTGATGACCTTCCAGTACTGCCGCAGGCACCAGCGAGCCAGCGTAGATGATCACCGGGCAGCTGCGGATCAGCCGCTGGCCCTTGACGGTAATCAGTTCCGGGTCGCCGGGGCCTGCGCCGATGAAGTAGACGGTCATGGGGAATTCCTGTTGAAAAAACGGGCGAGCATGAAGATTGCTCATGATCGAGAACGGCAATTATCGGGATTTTAACCGGCGCAGGCCAATGCAAGGGTGGCCTGGATGGTTTTCTTGCGGGTGATGAGCAGGTGGGCAGGGCCGTGGGCGAGTTGCTCGGCCAAGGCCAATGCGGCACTTTCGGCGATGCCGTAACAGCCGGTATGGCTAAATGCTACGTCTGATTTGTGGCTCAGCCGATGTTCAAAGCCGGCCAGTTGTTCGGCGCTGAAACACTGCAAGGGCAGGCTCAACAATTGGGCCAGGGCCACCAACCCCGGCTCAGCCTGTTTGCGATCAATGCTCGCCAGCGCGGTAATGCGTTGGCGTTCAATGCCGCCTTCGGCGAGGGCGCTATCAAGGAGTTCCAGCAGGGTTCGGACATCACAACCCCGCTGGCAACCCAGGCCGACGACGAGGGTCATGCCGAGTAGTGTTCGTCGCGGTTACGGCGAAACAGCCAGGCACTGATCAGACCAAGGGCCAGCCAGAACGCCACATTGGTCAACTGCGATGCGATCTTGAACTGGGCTTCGAGGGCCTCCGGGGCCAGCATGGAGTGGACTTCCGGCTGCGGAGCGCCAATCACGTGGGGTACGGCGACGATCGCCACGCCCAGCACTTTGAGCAACCAGCCGCGACCGAACACCAGCAAAGCAATGCCAGCAGCGGTAGACGCGGCAGTGCCGATCCACCAGATCTGCCGTTGCGCCAGATCAGCGGCGGCGGTGCCCGGCAGTTCAGGCGGCAGGCCCAAGGTCGGCGCAAGTACGAATGTCGCGTAACCGGCCAGGCCCCACAGTAGCCCTTGAGCTGTACGGGTTGGTGCGCGCAGGGTGTACAGGCCGGCCAGCATCAGCGCAAACCCGACCGCAACGACCAGGTTGCCACCGGTGGTCGACAGCACGCGCTGCCAGCCATCTTCCGGCTCCCAGGCTTCGGCGTCGTGGGTGTGGGCAGCGGCGCCAGCAGCATGTTCATGGGGGACTTCGGCAACAGCTGGAGCCTTTTCAAAGGTCTCCGCCTGCAAAATCAACGGCGCGACCCACAAGCTTTGCAGCAGGGTCAGCAGCAGGGCGGCCAATAAGCCGGTGAACCCTGCGGTTTGGGCAATACGCTTGATCATGTCGGCAGGTCTCAGTGGCACGGGAACGCGGCGCTGTGGCGGGTATCGTGGGCCGCGTTGTGCACGGCTTCGATATGGGAGAAACCGGCGAAATACACCAGGCACGCGCCAAGGATTGATGCACCGATGGCGGCGGTCAGGCGTTGGCTCAAGGTGGCAGTGCTGCTGGCGGAGGGAGAAGTGCTGCTGATGATCGACATGGCGCGTCCCTTTCAGGTATCAGGGTGAAACGAGCGCATGAAAACCCCGCGAGCCAGGCACGCAGGGTTCTGAACAGCGCCCGCCCACCGCGGGTTTGTTATCTGATATTTTCGGGCCGGTCTCCGGGCTTGCGAGGGGACTTTTGAACGTCCTGACAGCATCGCCTTCCCATGCATTTGCACAGTGGCTGTGACACTTCACTCGCTTACCGTTGCGGGGGCAGCACCGGACTCGTCGACGCATCGACTCACCGGTTTCCCGTTTCACCCTGTGAAGGGCACCCGAAACAAGATGTGTAGGAGAGCATGACGCAGTGATGTACGTCAAATAGATGCGTCTTGAGGAGCACCGCTTGCCTGTCGAAGCCTTGCGATCAAGTGTCAAACATCGCCGGCTGTGTAACTTGACCAGATTAGTTAGTTGGGTCGATAACGCAGCAAAACGGCATAGTGCTGCCCATCGAAAGTGGGCTTTGTGAGCATGTGCTCGATGTTTTCAATATCGAATCTTCCATCTTCTGCGCCGGGCCTGCCATTGTCACCAATGCCGATATCTAGCTCACGAAGTGCCCGAGGGTTTTGCAGGAGTATCTTGGCATACAAGGTTGCCTCGGCGGAAAAAGTTCTGGTGGTTGGCACCTGACCTGCCGCTTCTTTCAATTCGTTAACGTTTACAAAACGGTCGTTTTCGCCTGTGGCGTACTCACGAAAGTGCTGTTTTATCTTATTCATCACAGCGTCCTGTTGGTAATGGACTACCTTAGGGCGGTCGCTGGTGGGCTGTTCTACAAGGCTGCTCAAGAGTGGCTCTGATCGTTTGAATCGCGGCAGATTGCTATGATTGTGCTGTGCGGCCGGAGGGCTGGCCAGGGAACCCTGCGGCGCACCCTCAACAGCGTCAGTACTGACTCGCGGTTTGTTATTGATTGCACCTGTATCGTTAAAAAGAGCGAAGGGAGTGGGCGCGTTAGAAGTCGATATCAGCATGATTCATTCCTGAAGCCAATGGATTAAAATTCGCCACATTTCAAAAACACTCTGCTAATTGCGAAAGGGCAGGAGTGTCTGTATGAAATGAGCACTGCTGCGTGGTGTCGGACTGCGCGACCGTTCCGTATTGAATATGACATCATATTGCAGGCGCTTTTGCGGGATCGGCTCAAGCCTTACAAAGACTGAGTTGGTTAAGGCACAGGCTGGGTAAGTTTATGCTTTAGGCGGCGCGACATTGACCCGCTCCGTTGCACTGCGTAGCCTTGCACCCTCGAGGTTCTTCGGCCCAGGTCGAAGCTAAGAAGGGAACGCGGTTCAAGCCGCGGCTGCCCCCGCAACTGTGAAGGGTTCAGTTGACTGCCACGCCACTGCCGAGACGGCGGGAAGGCGCAGTCAGCGTTGGTCACAAGACCTGCACGCCCCAAGCCAGGAGACCTGCCTCGTCACCGATTTTCCAATTCAACCGGGCGGGGTGATCCGGTGACGAAATCCGCTGCTGCGCGCGCCGCAGGGCCTGTCGTCCCGTATGCCCGCCCCAAAGGGCATCCGATGAAAACACTGGCCAAACTCCCCGTCACCATCGTTACCGGCTTCCTCGGCTCGGGCAAGACCACGTTGCTGCGCCACATGCTCGATAACGCCCAGGGCCGTCGCATAGCCGTGATCGTCAACGAGTTCGGCGAACTGGGCATTGACGGCGAAATCCTCAAGCAATGCTCCATCGGGTGTACCGAAGAAGAAGCCAACGGCCGCGTGTACGAACTGGCCAACGGCTGCCTGTGCTGCACCGTGCAGGAAGAGTTCTTCCCGGTGATGCGCGAACTGGTCGCTCGTCGTGGTGACCTTGACCATATCCTGATCGAAACCTCGGGCCTGGCTTTGCCCAAACCCCTGGTGCAAGCGTTCCAGTGGCCGGAAATCCGCAGCGCCTGCACGGTTGACGCGGTGATCACGGTGGTCGACAGCCCGGCCGTGGCCGCCGGCACTTTCGCTGCGTTCCCGGATCAAGTCGACGCCCAGCGCAAACTGGACCCGAACCTGGACCACGAGTCGCCTTTGCACGAGCTGTTCGCCGACCAACTGGCCAGCGCCGACCTGGTGATCCTCAACAAAGCCGACCTGATCAGCACCGAAGACCTGGCCCGCGTGCGCCTGGAAGTGGCCGAGGAGCTGCCGCCGGCGGTTAAGATCATCGAAGCCAGCAGCGGTCGCCTGCCATTGGACGTGCTGATCGGCCTGGGTGCCGGCTCCGAAGAGCATATCGACGCTCGCCACAGCCATCACGATCATCACCATGAAGGCGAAGACGACCACGATCACGATGCTTTCGACTCCATCTCCATCGACCTGCCTCAAGCCGACGAAGCACTGTTGCTGGACGCCCTGACCCAATTGGTGGTGCAACACGGCATTTTGCGCGTCAAAGGCTTTGCTGCTATCCCGAACAAGCCGATGCGCCTGCTGATCCAGGGCGTGGGCACACGCTTTGACAAGCACTTCGACCGTGCCTGGGGTGCCGATGAAGCGCGTATCACGCGCCTGGTGCTGATCGGTCAGGAGCTGGACGCCGCTGGCCTTGAAGCGCAATTGCGCGCTGCCCTCAGCGTTTAACCATGCACCTGCTCAGGACCCAACCCGGTGGTTTCGTCGCGGACGACAATATTGCCGACCTTGGCCAAACCCCCGCCGAGCTGGTGATCCTGTGCAGCGGTGACTCCAGCCTGGCGCTGCTGGCCGAAGCCGCCCAGCAGTTGCCCGAGGATTACCCCAGCCTGCGCCTGGCCAACCCGATGCAGGTGCAGAACCACGCCTCGGTCGACCTGTACGTCGATGAGGTGTTGCGTCACGCCAAGGTCATCCTGATTTCCTTGCATGGCGGCATTGGTTATTGGCGCTACGGCATCGAGCGCCTGGTAGAGCTGGCCGAGCGTGGCGTCACGTTGATCCTGGTGCCGGGGGATGATCGTCCAGACCCGGAACTCAGCGGCCTGAGCACCGTTGCTGCTGAACAGCGCGAGCGTCTGTGGCACTTTTTGCGCCAGGGTGGCCTGGGCAATGCATTGGACTTTTATCACTGCCTGGCCAGCGCCCATCTGGGCCGCGACTATGCCTGGGCCGAGCCACAAACCTTGCCGCGTACGGCGATCTATCACCCGCACAAAGCCAATGCCCGCCTCAATGACTGGCAGGCGGATTGGCGCGCCGACTTTCCCGTGGCCGCGGTGCTGTTCTACCGCTCCCACTTGCAGGCGGCCAATACCGGGTTTATCGATGTGTTCTGCCAGCGCTTGCAGGCAGCGGGCCTGAACCCATTGCCCATCGCAGTGGCCAGTTTGAAAGAGCCCGGTTGCCTCACAGTGGTCGAGGACCTGTTGGACGACGTGCAAGTCGCGGTGATCCTCAACACCACAGGCTTTGCCCAATCCAGCCCCGAAGCGCCGCATCTGCGACCGTTTCGGCGCAACGTCCCGGTGATCCAGGCGATCTGCGCCCAGGATAATCAACCCGGCTGGGAGGCAAGCGAACAGGGGCTCGGCCCCCGCGACCTGGCCATGCATATTGCCTTGCCCGAGCTGGATGGGCGCATCATCAGCCGGCCGATCAGCTTCAAGGACCTGGCCTGGCGCAGCGAGCGCAGCCAGTCTGACGTGGTGTGCTACCGCGCAGCGCCCGAGCGCATGGATTTTGTCGCTGAACTGGCGCGGCGTTGGGTTGACTTGGCCCGGGTGCCGAATGCCGACAAACGCATCGCCCTGATCCTCGCCAACTACCCGACCCGTGACGGTCGCATCGGTAACGGTGTGGGCCTGGACACGCCAGCAGCGGCGCTGAATATCCTGCGGGCCTTGCAGGTTGAAGGCTATCCGGTGGCGCCGGCGCTTGCGGACAGCGGCACCGCACTGATCCACGAGCTGCTCGGCGGTGTCACCAACGACCTCGACAGCCTCGACCAGCGCCCGTGCCATCAAAGCCTGGGCCTGGCCGAGTACCAGGCGTTGTTCGATCGACTGCCCGAGTCCAATCGCCAGGCCGTGCTGCAACGTTGGGGTGCTCCACAAAACGATCCAATGTTCCGCGACGGCCGCATGATGATCGCCGGCCTGCGCCTGGGCCTGACCTTCGTCGGCATCCAGCCGGCCCGGGGTTACCAGGTGGACGCGAGTGCCGTGTACCACGACCCGGACCTGGTGCCGCCCCATGGGTACCTGGCGTTCTATTTCTGGCTGCGTCACACCTACGGCGCACACGGCGTGATTCATGTGGGCAAGCACGGCAACCTGGAGTGGTTGCCGGGCAAGGGCGTGGGCCTGTCGGAAAACTGCTGGCCGGATGCATTGCTGGGGCCGCTGCCCAATATCTACCCGTTTATCGTCAACGACCCGGGCGAGGGCGCCCAGGCCAAGCGGCGTACCCAGGCCGTGATCATCGACCATCTGATGCCACCGTTGACCCGTGCCGAAACCTACGGCCCATTGCGTAACCTTGAGTTGTTGGCCGACGAGTATTACGAGGCGCAATTGCTCGACCCGCGCCGCGCCCTTGAGTTGCAAAAAGACATTCTCAAGCTGGTGCGCGAAACCCGCATCGACCAAGAGCTGGAGCTGGACAGCGAGACTGACGCCGACATCTGGTTGCCGCGCCTGGACACCTACCTGTGCGATTTGAAGGAGTCGCAGATCCGCGACGGCCTGCATGTCTTTGGCGAGTCGCCCGAGGGCCGCTTGCGCATCGACACCTTGCTGGCGTTGCTGCGCATTCCGCGTGGCGATGGCCGTGGCCCGCAATCGAGCCTGTTGCGGGTGCTGGCCAAGGCCTTCGAACTGGGCTTCGATCCGCTCGATTGCGCCTTGGCCGAACCATGGACGGGGCGGCGCCCCCAGGTACTGCAAAAGATCGACGGGCAGTTGTGGCGCACCGCCGGCGATACCCGCGAACGCCTGGAGCTTTACGCAACGCGCTTGATCGAGCAGGCGCTGGAAGGCCCTGTCGAGCAGTTGGAAGAGCCTGGCTGGGAGGACGTCAAGTCGGTCGTCGAAAGCCTGCGCATCGTGGTGGCGCCACGCCTGGACGCCTGCGGCCCGGCGGAAATGCGCGGCCTGCTCGATGCCTTGAGCGGGCGCTTCGTCCCGGCAGGGCCCAGCGGTGCGCCCAGTCGCGGACGCCTGGATGTGCTGCCGACCGGGCGTAACTTCTTTACCGTGGACGTACGCAACCTGCCAACCACCACAGCCTGGCGCATCGGTTTCCAATCGGCCAACCTGATTCTTGAGCGCCACCTGCAAGACCACGGCGACCATTTGCGCCAACTCGGCCTGTCGGTATGGGGCACGGCCACCATGCGCACCGGCGGTGATGATATCGCCCAGGCCATGGCGCTGATGGGCGTGCGCCCGGTATGGGCCACCGGCAGCCAGCGGGTCGACGATTTTGAAATCCTGCCGATCAGCCTGCTGGATCGCCCGCGTGTCGACGTGACCCTGCGCGTGTCCGGCTTCTTCCGCGATGCCTTCGCCAACCTGATCCGCCTGTTCGACGCAGCGGTGCAGGCGGTGGCGGCCTTGGATGAACCGGACGACATGAACCCGTTGGCCGCCAAGGTGCGCAGCGAGCGCCAGGCGCTGGTTGAGTCGGGCCTGAATGCAGAGGCTGCGGCCAAGCAGGCCGGCTGGCGCATCTTCGGCGCCAAACCGGGCGCCTATGGCGCGGGCGTGCAGGGCGCGGTTGACGGGCGTCTGTGGCAGAGCCGCGAGGACTTGGCCGAGGTCTACCTCAACTGGGGCGGCTATGCCTACGGGGGCTCCGATGAAGGCACCGCCGCCCGCGAGCAGTTTGCCCAGCGCCTGAGCCAAGTGCAGGCGGTGTTGCAGAACCAGGACAACCGCGAGCACGACTTGCTCGATTCCAATGATTACTACCAATTCCAGGGCGGTATGCTCGCCGCCGTGGAAACCCTCAGCGGTGACAAGGCCGCCAGTTATCATGGCGACCACAGTCAGCCGGACTTGCCCAGAATCCGCACCTTGAAGGAAGAGCTGAACCGGGTGATCCGCGCCCGCGCCGCCAACCCCAAGTGGATCGAAGGCGTGAAACGCCATGGCTATAAAGGCGCGTTTGAAATGGCCGCGACCGTGGACAACCTGTTCGCTTTCGACGCCACCACCGCGTTGATCGACGACCATCAATATGCACTGCTCGCCGATGCCTACCTGCTGGACCCTGACACCCGGGCGTTTGTGCAGCAGCACAACCCCGCTGCCCTGCGCGACATGACCGAGCGTATGCTCGAAGCCCAGCAGCGGGGCATGTGGCAGGCGCCGGGGGCTTATCGCGAAGCACTGGAAAACCTCTTGCTGGATATAGAAGAAGACAGCTGATGACCGAGATTCCCCATTTTCCGCTGTCCGCCGTGGTCGGTGCTGACGACCTGAAACTGGCGCTGTGCCTGACCGCCATCGACCCCCGCATCGGCGGCGTGCTGATCGAAGGCCCGCGAGGCATGGCCAAGTCGACCCTGGCCCGTGGGCTGGCGGACCTCCTCGCCAGTGGCCAGTTCGTGACTTTGCCCCTGGGAGCGACCGAGGAACGCCTGGTCGGCACGTTGGACCTGGATGCCGCACTGGGCGAAGGCCGTGCACAATTTTCCCCTGGCGTGTTGGCCAAGGCTGACGGCGGCGTGCTGTATGTGGATGAAGTCAACCTGCTGGCCGACCATTTGGTGGACCTGCTGTTGGACGTGGCCGCCAGCGGCACCAACCTGATCGAGCGCGACGGTATTTCCCATCGGCATTCGGCGCGCTTTGTGCTGATCGGCACCATGAACCCGGAGGAGGGCGAGTTGCGCCCGCAGTTGCTCGACCGCTTTGGTTTCAATGTGGCGCTGAGCGGGCAGACCTTGCCCGCCGAACGTGGGCAGATCATTCGTCGTCGTCTGGATTTCGACAGTGATCCGGCGGCCTTCTGCGCGCAGTGGGCCGCGCCGCAAGCCGAGTTGCGCGAACGCTGCACGCAGGCGCGGGCGCGACTCGACAGCATCGACCTGGACGATCACGCGTTGGCGCAGATTACCGAACGTTGCTTTGCCGCAGGCGTGGACGGTATGCGCGCCGACCTGGTCTGGCTGCGTGGCGCCCGAGCCCATGCGGCGTGGCGAGGCGCTTCAGCCATTGCCGAGCAAGACATTGAAGCGGTGGCCGAGTTTGCCTTGCGCCATCGTCGTCAGCAGCAAACGCCCGCGGCCGCACCGCCGAATCAAGGGCAGTCGTCGAAACCGTCTGAAAGCTCGCCCGGCCAAGGCCAATGGGGCGATATGCCTGCGCCGGCCTTGCCCACGGGCGCCCGCCGCGATGTGCCGGCCTGGCCAAAAAAGCCCTAGGCATTCGCCCCCGACCTGACGCGGGGGCGGATGCCCGGCCCCAGGCGGGGCGACTGGACAACGGCAGGCAGGGCAAGGCGCGCAGCGCACAGAAAGGCAGGATCAATTGGCCGGGTACTTTGCTCGGTGGACGGCCACAATGCCGTGATGATCTGCTGTTCCACCTGCGTAGCCGTTCGGCGCCGGAACTGTGGTTGGTAATCGTCGATGCCTCGGCGTCCACCCGGCGCCATCGGGCGTTGACCGATGCCAAGGGTTTGTTGGCTCAGCTGTTCGACGACGCTTATCGGCAACGGGCGCGCATGGCGCTGTTGACGGCCAGCGGATCAGCGCCGAAGTGGCAGGTGCAGGGCTTGAAGGCGGCAAAGGGCTTGACGGGTTGGCTGGAGCAGTTAGGCGCCGGTGGCGGTACGCCATTGCTCGCCGCCTTGAGCGAGGCCGGGCAGTGGCTCAAAGCGCGGCGCAAGCGTTACCCGGCGCAGCAACAGCGATTGCTGGTGATCACTGATGGTCGGCTCAAAGCCATTGATGGGTTGCCGCCGTTGGAGTGTCCGGGGTTACTGGTAGACATTGAGCGCGGGCCGATCAGGTTGGGACGGGCTCAGGAGTTGGCGATGGGGTTGCAGTTGGATTATCAGCATATCGATGATGTGTAGTGCCTGGGCAATCGCCATCGGGAGCAAGCCCCCTCCCACATTTTTCAGTGCGCCGCACTACCTTGTGGAAGGGGGCTTGCCCCCGATGGCTGCCTTGAATACACCGAGGATTTATCAGCCTGCCCCCGGCACATTCGGCCAAAGATCCGCCACCAGAAACAACCGCTCCGCTTCCTCCCAGTCCTCACCGTTCTGCACCATCCGAACCAGTAACTGCGCCGGTGCCATCGGATCCAGGTCCTTCAGCCAGCTTTGCATCTGCGCTTCACTCCACACTTGATCCGCCGTGTAATGCGCAGGTGCCAACCAGGCGTGGCGGGGCAGGGGTTGCCAGTGGCCGGGTGGGCGGGTGCTGACAAAATCCGACCAGTCACGCTGATGCAACCAGCAACCACGCAGATGCTGCGGGTGGGCGCCGATTGGGGGGGGCGCCGTGCCAGGCCAGGGATAGAGCAGATAACCGCCCAGCCACAAATGCGCATCGAATACCTGGATATCCAGCGCCGCCAAGGCGTCGCGGCTCTCGGCCCGCGCAGAAATCGGCAGTTGATGTTCGGCAAGGTGCGCCAGCTTGCGGTCCAGCCGGTCATGGCAGCCCGGGCCGAGCCATTGCGCGGTGTCCTGGCCATTGCCGTCCTGTGGGCCAAGATAGAGTTTGATCGCCAGTTCCAGATGGTGCACGCCATCGCGGTCGCGCAACAGCATGTCCAGTTCGCCCAGGGTATGCCCGGCGCGGCGGATCGGCAGGTTGGCGGCCAGCAATTCCACGCCCGGCGCGTGCTGCACGGCAAACTGCCAAAGGCGCTCGTAATAGAGGCCCAGGCGCCTCGTGCGCGACAGGCTGAGCCACTGCTGCAAGGCGCTGCTGTCCTGATCAAGCGCACGCAGCCAATGCTCAAGCCGGTGTGGCGCCTGCACCCAGTCACTGCCGGCCAGCGGGTGGCGCTGCGGCCACGGCGTTTGCGCCAGCATGGGCGGGGCGAGGATCACCCACGCCAGGTCGCGCACCTCGGGGTGGCGCAATTGGCGGGGCAAGTTGTGCAAGCCAGAGAACACGGTCATGGTCCGAGCATAGCCTTTTCAGCCGGGTGAAGGTGCCTGAGAACCATTGTCATCAAGGCGCGGCGGCGACAAAGGATTTTGCCTGAGGCGGCCTTTCGCCCATAATCGTTCTTTTTTGCCGCACCCCAAATCCCGCAGGAGCCCCATGGAGCAATTTCGCAATATCGGCATTATCGGTCGCCTGGGCAGTACCCAGGTGTTGGACACCGTCCGCCGGCTGAAGAAGTTTCTGCTCGAGCGCCACCTGCATGTGATCCTCGAAGACACCATCGCCGAAATCCTCCCGGGCCACGGCCTGCAGACCTCGTCGCGCAAGATGCTCGGCGAGGTCTGCGACATGGTCATCGTGGTCGGCGGCGATGGCAGCCTGCTCGGTGCCGCCCGGGCGCTGGCGCGGCATAACGTGCCGGTGCTGGGGATCAACCGCGGCAGCCTGGGGTTTCTGACCGATATCCGCCCCGATGAGCTGGAAGTCGAAGTGGCCAAGGTGCTCGACGGCCATTACCTGGTGGAAAACCGCTTCCTGCTGCAAGCCGAAGTGCGCCGCCATGGCGAGGCGATCGGCCAGGGCGATGCCCTCAACGATGTGGTGCTGCACCCGGGCAAATCCACGCGGATGATCGAGTTCGAGCTGTATATCGACGGCCAGTTCGTGTGCAGCCAGAAGGCCGACGGCCTGATTGTCGCCACGCCTACCGGCTCCACCGCGTATGCGCTATCGGCCGGTGGCCCGATCATGCACCCTAAGCTTGATGCCATTGTGATCGTGCCGATGTACCCCCATATGTTGTCCAGTCGACCGATTGTGGTCGATGGCAACAGTGAATTGAAAATCGTGGTGTCCAAAGACATGCAGATCTACCCGCAAGTCTCCTGCGACGGGCAGAACCATTTCACCTGCGCCCCCGGTGACACCATCACCGTGAGCAAGAAGGCACAGAAGTTGCGCTTGATCCACCCGCTGGATCACAACTACTACGAAGTGTGCCGTACCAAGTTGGGCTGGGGCAGCCGCTTGGGGGGTGGGGGCGACTGATGCTCGATCCCGCGCGTAGCTACGACCTGATTGGTGACGTGCACGGTTGCGCTCATACCCTTGAGCACTTGCTCGACCAATTGGGTTACCACAAGCAGGGCGGCACCTGGCGCCATCCGTCGCGCATGGCGGTGTTCCTGGGCGACATCATCGACCGTGGCCCACGCATCCGCGAGGCGCTGCATATCGTCCATGATATGACCGAGGCCGGCCAGGCGCTGTGCATCATGGGCAACCATGAGTTCAATGCGCTGGGCTGGACCACCCCGGCACCACCCGGCAGCGGCAGGCAGTTCGTGCGCGAGCACAACCCACGTCATGCGCGGTTGATCCAAGAGACCCTGACCCAGTTCGAGCACCACCCGGCCGACTGGCACGACTTCCTCGGCTGGTTCTACGACATGCCGCTGTTTGTCGATGCCGGGCGTTTTCGCGTGGTGCACGCGTGCTGGGATGAAGGCTTCATCCAGCCATTGCGCGCCACCTTCCCGGATGGCTGCATCGACCAGCACTTCCTGCAAGCCGCCGCCGTACCGGGCAGCTTCGCCTGCAACGCCTTCGATCGGCTGTTGCGCGGCACCGATATGCGCCTGCCCGACGGCCTGACCCTGACCGGCGGCGATGGCTTGACGCGGTCGTTCTTCCGCACCAAGTTCTGGGAAGATGACCCCAAGACCTACGGTGACATCGTGTTCCAGCCCGACGCTTTGCCAGAGCCGGTGGCGCGCACGCCGTTGTCGTCCACCGAAAAGAATTCCCTGCTGCGCTACGGCGTCGACGAGCCGTTGTTGTTCGTCGGCCATTACTGGCGCAGTGGCAAACCGGCGCCGATCCGCCCGAACCTGGCCTGCCTGGACTACAGCGCGGTGCTGTACGGCAAGCTGGTGGCGTATCGACTCGACCAGGAAACCCAACTGGATCCGCGTAAATTTGTATGGGTCGACGTTGAGCGACCCGAGGCCATTCCATGAGTACCGTAGCCGTATTGCGCTTGCCCCTGAGTGTCGACCTGGGTGGTTTCGTCAAGTTGCTGCAACGCATGCAGGTGCCCCATCGCGTCAGTGAAGAGGCGGGTGAGCAAGTGTTGTGGGTGCCTGAAACCATCAGCGATGACGTGCGCGTGTTGTATCAACGCTTTCCTGCCGGCGACCCGGACCAGCAGCTGGATATTCCTGAACAGGCGCCAGTTGCACGGCCAGGTTTCGTCCAGCAGCTGCGTCATAGCCCTGTCACCGCGCTGGTGCTGTTGGCCAGCCTGATTGTCGGCGCCGTGACCCTGCTTGGTGAAAACCTGCAAGCCATGGCCTGGCTGACGTTCCTGCCGTTCCGGGTGCTGGGCGAGTACATCCAGTTCACACCGCTGGCCGACACGCTCGCTTCAGGGCAGTGGTGGCGATTGGTCACGCCGATGCTGATCCACTTCGGCATCCTGCACCTGGCCATGAACGGCATGTGGTACTGGGAGTTGGGCCGGCGCATCGAAGCGCGCCAGGGCAGTATCAACTTGCTGGGGCTGACCCTGTTGTTCAGCCTGGTCTCCAACTACGCGCAATACGCTTATGGCGGCCCTGGCCTGTTCGGTGGCTTGTCCGGTGTGTTGTATGGCCTGCTCGGGCATTGCTGGATCTTTCAACTATTGTCACCCAACCCAGCCTATCGCCTGCCCCGTGGGGTGCTGGTGATGATGCTGGTGTGGCTGCTGCTCTGCCTGTCGGGGCTGGTCTCGATGATCGGCTTCGGCCAAATCGCCAACGCGGCCCATGTCGGCGGCCTGGTTATCGGTTGCCTCACCGGTTTGCTCGGCGGGCTGTACAACCGTCGCAAATCGTCTATTTGATAAGGAAGAGCCGAATGTCCTCTTTTGCTGAAATGATCGAAAACATCACCCCCGATATCTACGAAAGCCTCAAGCTCGCCGTGGAAATCGGCAAATGGTCCGATGGCCGCAAGCTCACCGCCGAACAGCGCGAATTGTCCCTGCAAGCGATGATCGCCTGGGAGATCCAGAACCTGCCCGAAGAGCAGCGTACCGGCTATATGGGCCCGCAGGAATGCGCGTCCAAGTCGGAGCCGGTGGCGAACATCCTGTTCAAGTCGGATGCGATCCATTGATTGAAATTGGTCGCGGTGCAGTCAGCAAAATGTCGGCGCAACTTGGTGAGCCGACTGTTCAATATGCGTTTCGCCTGGGCGATGTCGAGGTGCCGGTCAATCCGATGATCGGCACCCATGTGCGCCTGGAGTACCTGGGTGCCATTCATTGCAGCCACTGCGGGCGCAAGACCAAGACCAGCTTCAGTCAAGGGTATTGCTACCCGTGCATGACCAAGCTGGCCCAGTGTGACCTGTGCATCATGAGCCCCGAGCGTTGTCATTACGACGCGGGTACCTGCCGTGATCCAGGCTGGGGCGAAAAATTCTGCATGACCGACCATGTGGTGTACCTGGCCAACTCGTCGGGGATCAAGGTCGGCATTACTCGCGCTACCCAACTGCCCACCCGCTGGCTGGACCAGGGTGCCAGCCAGGCCTTGCCGATCATGCGTGTAGCGACTCGCCAGCAGTCCGGTTTCGTCGAAGACCTGTTCCGCAGCCAGGTGGCCGACAAGACCAACTGGCGCGCCTTGCTCAAGGGCGACGCGCAATCGGTGGACCTCAAGCAGGTGCGCGATGAGCTGTTCGCCTCCTGCGCCGAAGGCTTGCTGGGTTTGCAGGAACGCTTTGGCCTGCAAGCCATCCAAACCATTGCCGACATCGAGCCGATTGAAATCCGCTACCCGGTCGAGCAGTATCCGACCAAGATCGTCAGCTTCAACCTGGACAAGAACCCGATTGCCGAAGGCACGCTGCTGGGGATCAAGGGCCAATACCTGATCTTCGATACCGGCGTCATCAATATTCGTAAATACACGGCCTACCAGCTCGCCGTGCATCAGTAGAAGGATCCCAAGCATGCGCACCGAACAACCGAAGATGATTTACCTTAAGGACTATCAGGCGCCGGACTACCTGATCGACGAGACGCACCTGACCTTCGAGTTGTTCGAGGACCACAGCCTGGTCCACGCGCAGCTGGTGCTGCGCCGCAACCCCGAGCGCGGCGCCGGTTTGCCGCCCTTGGTACTCGACGGCCAGCAACTTGAGCTGTTGAGCGTCAACCTGGCCGACCAGCCGCTGACGGACGCTGACTACCAGTTGACCGACAGCCACCTGACCGTGCAGCCAAAGAGTGAGACCTTCACCCTCGACACCACCGTCAAGATCCATCCGGAAACCAACACTGCCCTGGAAGGTTTGTACAAATCCAGCGGTATGTTCTGCACCCAGTGCGAGGCCGAGGGCTTTCGCAAGATCACTTACTACCTCGACCGCCCGGACGTAATGAGCGTGTTCACCACCACGGTGATCGCCGAGCAGCATAGCTACCCGGTGCTGTTGTCCAACGGCAATCCGATTGCCAGTGGCCCTGGCGAAGACGGCCGGCACTGGGCGACCTGGGAAGATCCGTTCAAGAAGCCGGCGTACCTGTTTGCGCTGGTGGCCGGTGACCTGTGGTGCGTCGAAGACAGCTTCACCACCATGACCAATCGCGAAGTCGCGTTGCGCATCTACGTCGAGCCGGAAAACATCGACAAGTGCCAGCACGCCATGACCAGCCTGAAGAAATCCATGCGCTGGGACGAAGAAACCTACGGCCGCGAGTACGACCTGGATATCTTCATGATCGTGGCGGTCAACGATTTCAACATGGGCGCTATGGAGAACAAGGGCCTCAATATCTTCAACTCCAGCGCCGTGCTGGCCCGCGCCGAAACCGCTACCGACGCCGCCCACCAGCGCGTCGAAGCCATCGTCGCCCACGAATACTTCCACAACTGGTCGGGCAACCGCGTGACCTGCCGCGACTGGTTCCAGTTGTCGCTCAAGGAAGGCTTCACCGTGTTCCGTGATTCGGGCTTCTCCGCCGACATGAACTCGGCCACGGTCAAGCGCATTCAGGATGTGGCCTATCTGCGTACGCACCAGTTCGCCGAAGACGCTGGCCCTATGGCCCACGCGGTGCGCCCGGACAGCTTTATCGAGATCTCCAACTTCTACACCCTGACCGTTTACGAAAAGGGCTCGGAAGTAGTCGGCATGATCCACACCTTGCTCGGCGCCGAAGGCTTCCGCAAAGGCAGTGACCTGTACTTCGAACGCCATGACGGTCAGGCCGTGACCTGCGACGACTTTATCAAGGCCATGGAAGACGCCAATGGCGCCGACCTCAGCCAGTTCAAACGCTGGTACAGCCAGGCGGGTACGCCACGCTTGGCGGTGAGCGAGTCCTACGACGCGGCGGCCAGGACCTACAGCCTGACCTTCCGCCAGAGCTGCCCGCCAACGCCGGACAAGGTCGAAAAACTGCCGTTCGTGATCCCGGTGGAATTGGGCCTGCTGGACGGGCAGGGCGCCGCAATCAACTTGCGCCTGGCCGGTGAGGCTACAGCTGCAGGCACCTCACGCGTGATCTCGGTGACTGAAGCCGAGCAGACGTTCACCTTCGTCGATGTCGCTGAAAAGCCGTTGCCTTCGCTGTTGCGTGGGTTTTCGGCGCCGGTGAAATTGAGCTTCCCGTATAACCGCGATCAGTTGATGTTCCTGATGCAGCACGACAGCGACGGCTTCAACCGCTGGGATGCCGGCCAGCAGCTGTCGGTGCAGGTGTTGCAGGAACTGATCGCCCAGCATCAGGCAGGCCAGCCGCTGAAGCTGGACCAGCGCCTGATCGATGCGCTGCGCACGGTATTGAGCGACGAAAGTCTCGACCAGGCCATGGTCGCGGAAATGCTCTCGCTGCCAAGTGAAGCCTACCTGACGGAAATCAGCGAAGTGGCGGATGTGGATGCGATCCACGCGGCCCGTGAATATGCCCGCAAGCAACTGGCCGAGAACCTGTTCGAAGGCTTGTGGCTGCGCTACCAGGCCAATCGTGAGCTGTCCAAGCAAACGCCGTACGTGGCAGAGGCCGAGCACTTTGCCCGCCGTGCCTTGCAGAACATCGCGTTGTCGTACCTGATGCTCAGCGGCAAGCCAGAAGTATTGGCGGCCACCCTGGATCAGTTCGACACCAGCGATAACATGACCGAACGCCTGACGGCCCTTGCGGTGCTGGTGAACTCGCCGTTCGAAGCGGAAAAGGCCCAGGCGCTGGCGGTGTTTGCCGAGAACTTCAAGGACAACCCGTTGGTCATGGACCAGTGGTTCAGTGTTCAGGCCGGCAGCACGTTGCCGGGCGGGCTGGCGCGGGTCAAGGCGTTGATGGGACACCCGGCGTTCACCATCAAGAACCCGAACAAGGTGCGCGCCTTGATCGGCGCATTCGCCGGCCAGAATCTGGTCAACTTCCATGCGGCGGATGGCTCGGGTTATCGCTTCCTGGCGGATCTGGTGATCGAGCTCAACACCTTGAACCCGCAGATCGCCTCGCGCCAACTGGCGCCGCTGACGCGCTGGCGCAAGTATGACAGCGCACGCCAGGCGCTGATGAAGGCGCAGCTGGAGCGCATTCTCGCGTGTGGCGAGCTGTCCAGCGATGTGTATGAGGTGGTCAGCAAGAGCCTGGCGTAACGTTTTCTGCCTGATGTTCCGGGGGCAAAATGTGGGAGCGGGCTTGCTCGCGAAGGCGGCCAGGCAGCCGACACAGTTATACCGAGTACATATCCATTGCTGCGGTAACGGCTGATATTGGTTCCGCTTTTACAGCGGGTCACTTTTGGAAAAGAGCCCGGAATGCCGGCCCAGCCAAAAGTAACCAAAAGGGCTCTTGCCCCACCACTCGGCACCTCGCTTAGGCTCGGTGTGCCCGTAATCCGCCAGTGATTTGGGGGGCCGCCGCCACGCGCCATCCATGGCGCGGGGCGGCTAAACCGGCATCCCTGCCGGTTTACCCCCCAAATCCCTGTCGAATTTCGGCCAGCGTGGTTTAACGGGGCGCCTGAGATCAAAAGCAGATCAAGGTCAAGAGCGGCTCGCTTCGCATCGTGGTTAGCGTTGGTGGCTACAAACCAGGCTCATCGGGGGCATGCCTCCCTCTCATATTTAGTCCGCAGAGCAGCATCTGACATGACGTTCGACTCGCCCCTCATTGCCTACCAGCACGCTATCGCCCAGCAAGGCTTCGTCTCCGACGACGCCCAGCGTCGGGCGGTGCAGGCTTTGCAAGCCTGTCACGAGGGGTTGCATCAAGGCCATTCGCCAGTTGCCGGGGTCTATCTGTGGGGGCCGGTGGGGCGTGGCAAGACCTGGCTGATGGACCAGTTCCACCAAAGCCTGCGTGTGCCCGCGCGGCGTCAGCATTTTCATCACTTCATGGGGTGGGTGCATCAGCGCTTGTTCCAGCTCACCGGAACCCAGGATCCTTTGCGGGCGCTGGCTCAGGAGCTGAGCCAGGAAGTGCGCGTGCTGTGCTTCGATGAACTGTTTGTCAATGATATCGGCGACGCGATCATCCTCGGGCGGCTGTTCCAGGTGATGTTCGAGCAAGGCGTGGTAATGGTGTGCACCTCCAACCAGCCGCCTGATCAGTTGTATGCCGATGGCTTCAATCGCGAGCGTTTTCTGCCGGGCATCGACGCGCTCCAGCAGCATATGCAAGTGGTGGCGGTGGACGGTGGCGAAGATCATCGCCTGCATCCGGGGGTGGGGCAGCAACGCTATTGGGTGAATCAACCGAATGCACTGGCTGCGGTGTTCAAGCAATTGAGCCAAGGCCAGGCCGTAAGCAGCGGGGCGGTGAGCGTGGGGTACCGCTCCATTGTGGCGGTGCAGGCCAGTGATACGGTGCTCTGGTGTCGTTACGCCGAACTGTGCGAGCAACCCCTGGCCGCGATGGACTTCATGCTGCTGTGCGATCGCTTCGAGGCCATCCTCCTGGGTGAGGTCCCGAACCTCAGCGCCCAACAGCGCCCGGGGCGGATTGCCCGTGGCACCGAGGACGGCGCCGAGCGTGTGATGGCCGGGGACCGCCAATTGCCGCAACTGTCGGTTCATGATGACAGCGTGCGGCGCTTTATCGCCTTGGTGGACGAATGCTACGACCGCAAGGTGCCACTCTTTATCGAGGCCCGGGTGCCCTTGGAGTGCCTGTACACCGAAGGCTACCTGGAGTTTCCATTTCGTCGCACCCTGAGCCGCTTGCAAGAGATGCAACTGCAGCGCTTTGCTGTCTAGGAAAAATCCCCACTCCAGGGGCTTTTGCGCGATTTGATGCGAGCAACCTTCGCAATTTCTGTCAGATATTTGTAGTTAATCTCCTTCATCTACTGCCGACTCCACGCTTACAATCGAGGCTCTCAAAGGGGAACGAATCCCTGGTTGTCGTTATCGAGGAAGGAAATGGACACCCCAGACATCCTGGTGCTGCAAGCCAGCTATACCAACGAGGTGCACGCCAACGCCATCGGCTTGCTGCTCAACCACTATGCGCAAGACCCGATGGGCGGCGGCCACGCCTTGTCAGCCGATCTGTTGCAGCAACTGCCGGCTGAACTGGCCAAGCGTCCTCATGCGTTCAGCGTGCTGGCATTTGTCGGTGGCGAACCGGCGGGGTTGGTCAATTGTTTTGAGGGCTTCTCGACGTTTGCTTGCCGCCCGCTGGTCAACGTTCACGATGTGATGGTGAGGGAACAGTTTCGTGGCTTGGGCTTGAGCCAGAAAATGCTGCAGAAGGTCGAAGAAATCGCCCGCCAGAGGGGCTGCTGCAAGATTACTCTGGAAGTGCTTGAGGGCAATGAACTGGCGCAATCGGCGTATCGCAAGTTCGGGTTCGATGATTCAGTATTTGATCCGAAGTATGGCCATATGTTGTTTTGGAGCAAGTCGCTGTCATAAATGACTGGCGAAAAAAAGGCGCCATTAGATGGCGCCCAATAAACCTTTGCCAACGGAGCGGGATGGCGCAGGGTATTACGGATTAACTAAGCATTAAATCAACTGTTCGGTTGTTCCTGGCTGACGGTATCGACTTTCAACGTCTTCCCGTCGGCAGAGGCCATTCGTTGCTCTGCTGTGCCGTGAGTTTGCTGTTGAATGAAGCTGAAGTTGTCGTAGAACTCCTTCGAACGCTCTGAACCGCCCTCTGCGAAGGCAGCGGCGGAGGTCAGGGTCATCAGGCTGGCAAGCATCAACGTCGAGATTTTCATCGCGGTATTCCCATTAAGAGTGATAGGTGTCTGGCCGTTCCTTGATCAGAATCATGGAGCGACTATGGCGCTATCTTATTAAGTGGGAATTAACTGACAGGCACTGCGAAGTTAACGATTTTGTTAACTTCGCAGGGAGCGACTACAGCTTCCAGTCCAATGCAAGCGTGATAGATCGCGGGTCACCCCAATACACACCATTATAAAAGCCGACACGTTCGTAATATTTTTTATCAAATAGATTGTTAACGTTAACCGAGGCGGAAACCTGTTCGTCGAACTGGTAGCGTGACATCAGGTTGACCACGGTGTAACCCTGTTGCGTGATCTTCGCCCGCGTGGTTATCGGCCGACCTTCGCTATTGCGTGCCCCTGTGGGCCGGTTACCGAAATCGTAGATTTCGCTTTGCCAGTTCACCGCGCCACCGACGGTGAGGTTGCGCCATGCGCCCGGCAGGCGATAGGCGCTGGAAACCTTCAACAGGTTCAAGGGCTGGCCCGTATTGGTACGTTTGTCTGAGCCATTAAGCGAGTGGGTGTAGGTGTAGCCGGCGGTCAGGTTCCAGTCCGGCCGGATTTCGCCTGCGGCTTCCAATTCGAAGCCGTTGACCTTGTTACCCTTGCCGCCAGACTTGTAGTACTCCTCGCCAGTGACGGGGTTGGGAGGGACCGAGTCATCGCGCTCTGCAACGTTGTCCTGGGTGCTCCAGAAATAGGCGGCCGCCAGGTTCAGACGTTCATTGAGCAGGCTGCCCTTGAGCCCCACCTCATAATTGCTGCCCACCACCGGTTCCAGGTACTTCTTGTTGACGTCACGCCTGTCTTGCGGCTTGAAGATATCGGTGTAGCTTGCGTAAACGGTGTACTGCGGGGTGATGTCATAGAGCAGCCCGGCGTAGGGCGTCCACATGTCGTTGTGGGTCTGGCGTGTTTTGCCGGCAGCCGTCAGTTGATCATTGTCGTTGTATTCAGGCGTGGCGCTTTCCAGCTCCCAGCTGCCGTAGCGGCTACCCAGCACGGCGTGCAAGCGGTCTGTAAGGCTCAGTCGAGTGGCGAGGTAGCCGGCTTTCTGCTGTTTTTTGCTGTGTTCGCCCTTGAGGTCGGTGACCGTGTCGGCGAACTTGCCGATATCGCCCATGTGCTTCCAATCCTCGATGGGGTAGTAGCTGGCAGGCAGGTCGTTACGCATAAAGGGCGAGACGTCCCGTTGGGCGGCCTCGCCATAGCCCATCATCAACCCGTGTTCGCGGCCCAGCAGGGTGTAGCTGCCGGCCAGGTTGAAGTCGATGGCTTCCATCCGCGACGTACCGCGCATATGACTGGCCCAGGCCGTCATGCCGCTGCGGTCCGCATTGGGAAAACCGGTGCCGCCGTAGTAGACCTTGCCGTCGGTGTCACTTTGGCGATGGGTATAGGCAGCCTTCAAATGCCAGTCGCCGCCGAGCCGATGGTCGAGGGTGGCGAAGGTGGTCTTGTCAGTCAGCGGCCAGGAGCTCCAGTGCGCCGCCATATTGGTGGAGCGAGGCAACCTTGCCTTGCCGCCCTGGCTGTTCCAGTAGGGCACAGTGCCCCAGGAGGTGCCTTGTACCTGTTTGTCCTGGTAATCAAAACCTACAGCCAGCACCGTATCGTCTGAAAGGTCACCTTCGAGAATGCCGTAGCCAACTGCGCGCTGCAGCCCATAGTTATCGCGAAAGGATTTGCTGTCACGGTAGGCCAGGACGCTACGCCCGCGCAGCTTACCGTCGAACGCCAAAGGCCCACCTACGTCGATGTAGCTGTAGTAGTTGTCATGGCTGGCGCCACTCACACCGGTCTGTGCCTGCCATTGGGCAGTAGGGCGCTTGCGCACCATGTTTACGGTGGCCGATGGGTCGCCCGCGCCTGTGGTCAGGCCCGTGGCGCCGCGTACCACTTCGATACGGTCGTAGATGATGGTGTCGGCGTCGGACTTCATGTAGCCGAATGTGTTGAGCATCCCATCAACCTGGAAGTTGTTGATGCCGTAACCGCGGGAGGAGTAGTAGACACGGTCCGAATCGTTATGTTGAACGTTGATGCCGGTGGTCTGGCGCAGCACTTCGGTCAAGGTGTTGAGGTTGAAGTCATCCATCTGCTGGCGTGTGATCACCGAGATCGATTGCGGGGTTTCCTTGATGGAAAGGTTCAGGCGGGTGGCGGTATTCATCGAACCGGTGGTGTAGGCACCGGTGTGCTCGGTGGTGGACCCAAGGCCGTCGGCGCTGATAGTGGTCGCGCCCAGCTCCAGGGCTTTGCTGGAGGCTTGTCCGGGGTCGATTTCAGCCAGCAGATCCGGGCTCAGCGCAAGACTGAACAGACCGAAGGTAATGGTCATGGAACGGGTAAAAGGCGCGAACATTGCGGCAGACTCCTTGTCGTCTTTTAACCCTCCCGGGGTGGGAGGGCATGGTTCAAAGACGAAAGGAGGTGTGGAACTTTAGGCTTAAACGAGAATGATTGTTATCTTTGTGTTGCAGCGCCCCTGCTTACTTCGCCACCACTTCGGCGCCATTGGCCTTCTTCGGCTTGATCAGGCTGAAGTCGATCAGGGCCTTCTGCTTGGTTTCGTAAGGGTTGCCGATCAACAAGGGCCGAGGCTTGAAGCTGTCGCTGACCAGGCTCTTGCTGTGGTCCAGTTCGTCAAAACTCAAGCCTGCCATGTCGGCCCAGGTATGGATCAACTGCGAACTGCTGTAAGGCCGTTGCAGGTCGCCGGCGAAACTCCAGTCGTGGCTTTCGCGCCACTTCGGTGAGGCGTAGGCCATGAACGGGATGGTGTACATCGGTGCAGTCGGCTTGCCTTCGTTGCGGCCCAGGGTGTCGTGGCCGGCGGAGTCGAACACGTCTTCGCCGTGGTCCGAGAGGTACAGCAAAAAGCCGTTGGGGTCGGTCTTGGCGTAGTCCTTGATCAGGCTGGAGACCACGAAGTCGTTGTACAGCACTGAGTTGTCATAGCTGTTGTAAGTCGGCAACTGCGCGTCGCTGACACCGGCCGGCACGCCCTGGCGGTCGGTGAACTTGTCGAACGTCGGCGGGTAACGGTACTGGTAGCTCATGTGAGTACCCAGCAGGTGCACCACGATGAACTTGCGCTCGGCGGTATCGGCCAGGGCCTTGGAAAAAGGCGCCAGCACATCGCCGTCGTACTGGCGGGCGTTCTGGTTGCGGTTGTTGTTCAGGTACACCTGCTCGTCGGCCTGTTCGGAAAAGGTCGTGAGCATGGTGTTGCGCTTGGTCATGGTCTGCTGGTTGGTGATCCAGAAGGTCTTGTAGCCGGCCTGTTTCATCACGCTGACAATCGACGGCGTCTTGAGGTACAGGTCCGGGTTTTCTTCATCGGCAAAGGTCAGCACCTGTTGCAGCGCTTCAATGGTATAGGGGCGAGGGGTGATGACGTTATCGAACACGGCCAGTTGGTCGCGCAGCTTGTCCAGTTCCGGCGTGGTGTTGCGCGGATAACCGTACAGGCTCATGCGCTGGCGGTTGGTGGACTCGCCGATTACCAGTACCAGCGTGGACGGCTGGCCGGCCATGCTGTCCTTGAGGTTCTTCAATGGCGGGATCTGGCTGGCGCTGTTGAGCATGCCCTGCATATTGTCCAGCTGTTCGGTGTAGCGACGGTAGGCGACGATCATCTGCCAAGGCACGGCAGGCTCGATACGGGTTTCGAAACGATCAATGGCCAATTCCATGGTTTCGCTGGTGGCGATTTGCTTGACCAGCGGGTAGCCCACAACCGCCAGGACAATGGCGATGGCCGCCACGATCGACTGGCCGCGAGGCAGGTACACCGGGCGCAGGCGCGTCCAGAGGAAGATAGCGAAGGCGGTGTGGGCTATGAACGCCAGCACGATCCACCAGGCAAAATATTGGGTCGCGTATTCGCCCGCTTCGGAGATGTTCGACTCGAACATGATGAAGATGACGCTCTGGGAGAACTCCTGCTGGTAAATGAAGAAGTAACCCAGGCTGGCCATGGAGCAGGCCCACAACACCACACCGATCAAGGCGGCAAGCACGCGTGTCTTGCGCGGGAACAGCAACATCGGCGCTAGCCACAGTGCACTCATGAAGAATGCCTGGCGGAAACCACTGAAGCCGGACGTGCCGGTCAGTTGGATAAGAAGCTGGGTAATACCCGAGAAATACCAGAAAAACAGGAATAGCCAACCAAGGCCGGCCCAATCAAAGCCTTTCGCAGTCGTCGTGCTGCGTTTGAACATCGCCATCCAGCGCCCCATCAGTCAATGATCGTCGCGCAGAGTCGCGCGACATCGGGCCGCTCAGAACGTGAGCGGCATCGCGGGCGGGAGTATTAGGATAAGTGTGTGAAAACTTTGTGAGTTTTCCGTAGGTATTGCCTTACAAACTGACCAGGTGCGTTCAGCAGAGCGCTGGCTTGGCCTGGGATGGCAGCTCGAGCTGGGCTTGAAGGTGTGAACGCAGACGCAGGACTTCCTGTTGCAACTGATCGCGCTCGTCCTTCAACTGGCGCAATTCATCGCGACGGATGCTGACGTAGAGGGTCTGTGGCGGGCGGGTCATCTGTGCTGTGCTCATTGCTTACCTCGCAAATAGCCGGTAGATCGCGCTGCTCAAACAGGGTTTGGGCAACAGTCGGAAGCAAGTTTGAATTCTTTTTTGCAGCAAGGGAACTTTTTTATTTTTGGCGGTCGTGTGACTTTTCAGGCGGTGATGGTGAAACGATGGCAACTTTTTTGTCATGAAACTACACGGATCTGCTCTGGACTAACCCTCATTAGCCTCATTGCGCTATAAACTATGTCACACATTTTTTAGAAGTTAGGAGCATCAGCACATGCAACTGGGGATTATCGGACTAGGCCGCATGGGCGGTAACATTGCGCGGCGCCTGATGCTCAATGGGCATACCACCGTTGTATACGACCGTAACGAAGCCTTCGTCAAAGCCTTGAGCGAGGAGGGCGCCACTGGCGTCGCCGACTTGAATGCCCTGGTGGCTGGCCTGCAAAAGCCCCGTGCGGTCTGGGTAATGTTGCCGGCGGGCGCGCCCACCGAAGACACCATCAATGCCTTGAGCGAGCTGCTCGAAGACGGCGATGTGATCATCGACGGCGGCAATACCAACTACAAGGATGACGTACGTCGCGGCAAGGCCCTGGCTGAAAAGGGCCTGCACTACGTTGACGTCGGCACTTCCGGCGGCGTCTGGGGCCTGGAGCGTGGCTATTGCATGATGATCGGCGGCGACATCGAGACCGTGCAGCGCCTGGACCCGATCTTCAAGAGCCTGGCCCCTGGCCTTGGCAATATCCCGCGCACCAAGGACCGTTCGGCCGCAGCCGACCCACGCGCCGAGCACGGTTATATCCATGCAGGCCCGGCGGGTTCCGGTCACTTCGTCAAGATGATCCACAACGGCATTGAATACGGAATGATGCAGGCGTTCGCCGAAGGTTTTGACATCCTCAAGACCAAGAACTCGGAAAACCTGCCGGAGGATCAGCGCTTTGACCTCAACGTTGCCGATATCGCCGAAGTCTGGCGCCGTGGCAGCGTGGTGTCGTCGTGGCTGCTGGACTTGACCGCCGACGCCCTGGCCACCGACCCGAAACTCGATGGTTACTCCGGTTCCGTAGCGGACAGCGGCGAAGGCCGTTGGACCATCGAAGCGGCCATGGAACAAGCGGTGCCGGTACCGGTGCTGTCGACGTCGCTGTTTGCGCGTTTCCGCTCCCGCCAGCAGAGCACCTACGGCGACAAAATGCTGTCTGCCATGCGCTTCGGCTTTGGCGGCCATGTGGAGACCTCCAAAAAATGACCGCCAACGGCAAGAAACCCAAGGCCGAACCCGCTCCACCTACCACGTTGTTTCTGTTTGGCGCCCATGGCGACCTGGTCAAGCGCCTGCTCATGCCGGCGCTGTACAACCTGAGCCGCGACGGGTTGCTGGGCAATGGCCTGCGTATTGTTGGCGTTGATCACAACGCCATCAGCGACGCAGACTTCGCCAAGAAGCTTGAGGATTTCATTCGCACCGAAGCCGCCAGCAAGGTCCGGGGCAATGCTGAACATGCCCTGGACCCTACGCTGTGGGCGCAACTGGCCAAGGGCATCAGCTATGTCGAGGGCGACTTCCTCGACGACGGCACCTACGCGGATATTGCGCAGAAGATCGCCGACAGCGGCACCGGCAACGCCGTGTTCTACCTCGCCACTGCGCCGCGCTTCTTCAGTGAAGTGGTGCAGCGCCTGGGCGGTGCCGGTTTGTTGAATGAAACGGACGATGGCTTTCGGCGTGTGGTTATCGAGAAGCCGTTCGGCTCCGACCTGGCCACCGCCGAGGCGCTGAACGCGTGCCTGCTCAAGGTGATGAGCGAGAAGCAGATCTACCGCATCGACCATTACCTGGGTAAGGAGACGGTGCAGAACATTCTGGTCAGCCGCTTCTCCAACGTGCTGTTCGAAGCGTTCTGGAACAACCACTACATCGATCACGTGCAAATCACCGCGGCTGAAACCGTCGGCGTTGAAACCCGAGGTAACTTTTTCGAAAAAACCGGCACACTGCGCGACATGGTGCCCAACCATCTGTTCCAGCTGCTGGCGATGGTGGCCATGGAGCCGCCGGCAGCCTTTGGTGCCGATGCGGTGCGCGGTGAGAAAGCCAAGGTGGTGGGTGCGATCCGTCCCTGGTCGCTGGAAGATGCGCGGGCCAATTCCGTGCGCGGCCAGTACACCGCTGGCGAAATCGCTGGCAAGCCATTGCCCGGTTATCGCGAAGAAGCCAACGTCGCAGCCGACAGCAGCACCGAGACCTTCGTTGCGCTCAAAGTGATGATTGATAACTGGCGTTGGGTCGGTGTGCCGTTTTACTTGCGAACCGGCAAGCGCATGAGCATCCGCGACACCGAGATCGTGATCTGCTTCAAGCAGGCGCCTTATGCGCAATTTCGCGATACCGAAGTCGATGAGCTCAAGCCCACTTACTTGAAAATCCAGATCCAGCCGAACGAAGGCATGTGGTTCGACCTGCTGGCCAAGAAGCCTGGGCCGACTCTGGAGATGGCCAATATCGAGTTGGGTTTTGACTACAAGGACTTCTTCGAGATGCAGCCCTCGACAGGTTATGAAACCCTGATCTACGACTGTTTGACCGGCGATCAGACGTTGTTCCAGCGTGCCGACAACATCGAGAACGGTTGGCGCGCCGTGCAGCCGTTCCTGGATGCATGGAAGGAAGACGACGGTATCCAGGCCTACAAGGCTGGCGAAGATGGCCCGGTGGCAGCGGATGCGTTACTCGCTCGTGACGGCCGCACCTGGCACAGCCTCGGATGAGTGACGTAACGATTCATCCCATCCGCTTTGTCCTCAGTGATGTAGACGGGACGCTGTTGCACCCCGACCACAGCCTCAGCCAGCGTACCGCCGACGCAATTGCTGCGATGCGTGAAGCCGGGGTGCTGTTCAGCCTCGCCAGCGGGCGTCCGCCCAAGGCGATGCTGCATTTGATCGAGACGTTTGGCATCGATGTGCCGGTGGCCGGCTTCAACGGCGGCACGCTGGTCAACCCGGATGGCAGCATCCTGGTGGCTCACCATTTGCCGGCAGAAGCGGCACTGGTCACGCTGGCGCTGTTTTCTGCCGAGCCGGATGTAGAAGTGTGGGTGTTTGCCGACGGCGATTGGCTGCGCCGCGACCCGCCAGGGCCAATGATGCAGCGCGAAGCTGATGGCCTGGGCTATGGCCCGGTGGTCGTGGAGAGTTTCGAGCCCTACCTGGACCGGGTCGACAAGATTGTCGCGGCCAGTAACAACACGCAGTTGCTGGTGGAGTTGGAAGCGCAGTTGCAGCCCAAGGTACAAGGTTTGGCTCAGGTATCGCGTTCACAGCCGGTGTATCTGGACGTGACCGCAATGCTGGCTAACAAAGGCGAAGCCTTGAAAACCCTGGCCGAGCACCTTGGCGTGCCGCTGGACCAGACCGCTGCCATCGGCGACGGCGGCAACGATCCGGCGATGTTTCACGTGGCTGGATTGTCGATTGCCATGGGCCAGGCCGAAGAAACCGTCAAGCGCCAGGCCAATGTGGTGACCGGCAGCAACATCGAGGACGGGGCTGCCGAGGCGTTCGAGCGGTTTATTCTCGCGGCACGCTAAGTACTTGAAGTGTTATTGCACAACTTCCAGCCGATGTTTGACGTTGGCTGGAAGTTGCCGCATTGAATTACTTCGGCATTGCCCAGGACTGTAACTGGTAGCCATCTTTGTCGAGCTCGGCGCGAGCCTGCAACAACAGGTCTTCAAGTTGAGCCGGGTCGGTATAGGCAGTCGACGACAGCTGTTTTCTGCCGATACGGGTGTTGGTACGGTCGATGACGCTCAGGCTGAGGGCGCCATTGCCATCGTGCCAGGCCACGCACTGAAAGGGTTGGAAGGCACGGTCTGCAATCAAAAGAGCTTCGTTGATGCGCAGCGGAGCGTTCATTTGGGTCTTCTCTCTGTATGCCCATTCAAGTGAGTACCGGCGGTTGGGCTGACCGTGCGGTGGGTTACTTGTACTGATGCACGATGGTGGGGTGCGGGTCACATGCTAGAGCAAGAAATTTTAACTTTCCCTGACTAACGTCATGTAAGCGGCTGTTTTGAAAGCTGATTGAAAGTTTCGGCAGCAGCAAACTTTTTGCCCCCGATTAAACACACATGGCTTTTTGCCCGCACTTATAGCGAAATAGTACAAGGTGAGCGTCAAGATCTTGCTAGGGTTAGCGCCAGGCGCCCCAAATCCTTGTTTCTAAATAACTTTAATAATCTTGGCGCCAAGGAATCGTCATGGTCGTGACACCTGTTCAACGCCGCTTGCTGGTAGTCGAGCCCTGTGATGACTGTCACAGGCTACTACCCGGCTTGCGCACTGCCGGCTGGGAAGTTGACAGCTGTGCATTGCAGGCGGTGGGGGATCGTTCTTGCGATGTGGGCCTGCTCCGCTTGCAGCCCTGCCATCTGGAACGCCCCGAGGCGGTCAAGGAGTTGATTGGCCGCAGCGGTACCGAGTGGATCGCCGTGCTCAGTCCTGAAGTCCTGCGTTTGCAAAATGTCGCAGATTTTGTCTGCGAATGGTTCTTCGATTTTCATACCTTGCCGTTCGATGTGGCCCGGGTCCAGGTGACCATTGGGCGTGCGTTTGGCATGGCGCGATTGCGGGGCAAAGGTGTCGTGCCGGTAGATGAACCCCACGAGTTGTTAGGCGACAGCCACCCGATTCGGGAACTGCGCAAATTGTTGTCGAAGTTGGCGCCCACCGAATCGCCGGTACTGATTCGTGGCGACAGCGGCACCGGCAAAGAGCTGGTCGCCAAGACCCTTCATCGGCAATCCCAGCGCCACGCCAAGCCGTTTGTGGCGATTAACTGTGGGGCGATCCCTGAGCATCTGATCCAGTCGGAACTGTTCGGCCATGAAAAGGGCGCCTTTACCGGCGCACATCAGCGCAAGGTCGGACGGATTGAGGCGGCCCACGGTGGCACATTGTTTTTGGATGAAATCGGCGATTTGCCGATGGAGCTGCAAGCCAACCTGTTGCGCTTTCTTCAGGAAAAACATATCGAGCGCGTCGGCGGCAGCCAACCCATCTCGGTGGATGTACGCGTGCTGGCAGCCACCCATGTGGATCTTGAAGCCGCGGTGGAGAAGGGCGCCTTTCGCGAAGACCTGTATTACCGCCTCAATGTCTTGCAAGTAGTTACGGCCCCATTGCGCGAGCGCCATGGTGACGTGGCGATGCTGGCCAATCATTTTTCGCGTTTCTACAGCCAGGAAACCGGCCGACGCCCGCGCAGCTTCAGCGAAGAGGCATTGGTGGCGATGGGGCAACACCCGTGGCCAGGCAACGTGCGTGAGCTGGCCAACCGTGTGCGCCGCGGTCTGGTGCTGGCCGAAGGGCGCCAGATCGAAGCCGTGGACCTGGGGCTGCAAGGCCAGCAGGTACTTTCGCCGCCGATGGCGACACTGGAAGACTACAAGCACCGCGCCGAACGCCAGGCGTTGTGCGATGTGCTCAATCGGCACAGTGATAATTTCAGTGTTGCAGCCCGTGTGCTGGGGATTTCCCGGCCGACGTTCTACCGGCTGCTGCACAAGCACCAGATCCGCTAAGGCGGGTTGTGGAGGGTAATGCCGGTCACTTAAGCGCAGATCCCCTGTGGGAGGGAGCTTGCTCCCGATGGCGGCCTCAGGACCGGCCGGGATGTTGGATTAGACCGAGTACATATCCGTTATTTGGGTAACGGCTGCTACTGGTTCCGCTCTTACAGCGGGTCACTTTTGAAAAGAAGAGCCCAAAAGTAACCAAAAGGCTCTTGCCCCACCACTCGGCACCTCGCCTGGGCTCGGTGTGCCCGTAATCCGCCAGGGATTTGGGGGGCCGCCTAAGATCAAAAGCAGATCAAGATCAAGAACGGCTCGCTTCGCATCGTGGTTGCCATTGGCGACTGCAAAGTTGTGTAGATACCTATGCCCCGATAGCGGTGGATCAACCAACATCAATGTTTGCTGGGCCGACGTCTTCGCGGGCTTGCCCCTCCCACTTTTTCGCGGTCAGAAGTAGTACGGGAATTTCAGGCTGAACGTAAAGTCCGGCGCATCATCGGTCATCCCGATCGCCAGGTTCGGCACAATGGTCAGGTTATCCGAGGCGGCAATCGTCATGCCTACGTTGAAATAACCCGCGTTGGCATCGCTGGACACCACCGATTGCCAGTCGCCGCCGTCCGGCTTGAGCTTGCTCTTGCGCTGCACCAGATCGGAAACCGAGAACGACATGCTCATCTTCTCGTTCAAGGCGAACGCCACACCGACACCGAACTGGAAGCTGTCGCCCAGGCGTACTTTGCCCCCCACCTTCTGGTTGACTTCACTGCTGATGTCATCGAACGAGTCTTCGAAGTTGTGGGTATACGACAGCGAACCGAACAGCACCGCCGGGTCGAAGGTCTTGACCAGGGAAATGCCCGGTGTAACCGACCAGACCCCGTTGCCCGTAGGCAGGCTTTCCGGCAAGTAGAGGTTGTCGTTGTTGGGTTGCCTGACCAGCTTGATGCCGAACGGCTCTTTACCCGTGGGCGCCTTGACGCGCACAGACACTACCGCATCCGGCAAGGTCGGCGTTTCGTCGAGGAACTTGTAGGCCACGCCAAAGTTGACGTCACCGATGGTAGGGTCGCGGGTCACCGAGGCTTCCGAGGTGGCGGTGGCATCGTTGCCGGCGCCGCCGGACTGGTAGGTCGAATCGCGGTACACCACGGGGACGTTCAGATCGAACTGCCAGCGGTTGTCGACGTTGTAGCGCCCGGTAAGGTCCAGGGTCCAACTGTCGGACTTGATCCGGTCCAGGTTGATATTACCCAGAAAGATCGAGTCCAGCGCCAGAAAGCCATTGAGGGTCAATTGGCGTGCATCGTAACGGGCATAGGTGATGCCGGTTTCCACGCTGAACTTGCCATTGCCGAAAAAGCCGCTGGCCTCGTTGTACAGGTTGCTCACACTTTGCGCAGGGGCCGAGTCGTCCTTGAGGGATTGGCCGTAGGAGCTGCCGCCACCGCCTGCACCACCTGACGCCGCGGCTGCACCGGTACCCGTGGCGGCGACAGCGTTAGCGCCTTGCTTGAAGTCGGCAGGTGATTTGGCCAAGCGCTTGGGGGCGGGCGCTGCGGGTTGATCCTCTACCTGACGCACGCGTTGCTCCAGCACGGCCAAGGCTTTTTGCTGCACGTCATAGCGTTGCTTGAGTTCCAGCAGTTCCTTTTTCAGGGTTTCGATATCGGCGTCTGGCGCGGCATACAGCACGGATGCGGGCAAGAGCGTACTTAAACAAATCACCGCGCGTAGCGATAACGATCGATGCATGAAATAAGCCGTCCTGTTCTAATGCGAAAGTGTCGAGGGTCAGCGTAGTTCAATAACCGAGCGTGCGTAGGCCTTTGAGTTGATCCAAATTGCAGTTCAACGCGCCGTTGTTCAAGCCGTTATTGTTCATCACGACGTTGAGTTGGGTGATGTTTCTGACAAGGTTGCTGTTGCCGGTCAGCACCGTACCCTGCAGCACATTGCCGCCGCCGATCTGCTGCAGGCTGTTGCCCTGGTTGTGGTTGGCCTGGATCGCCATCTGTACGCCGCCGTTGTTGGCCGAAACGCTGACGCGGCCCGCCGCACTGTCACCGGTCACGGTGCCGCCGGCGATCAGCACCTGCCCCGTTTGCAGGTTGCTGGCGGGGGCGACGCCATTCTCGATGCTGATGCCCACATCGTTGTAGGCGGTGTTGCCATCGCCTGCGGTGCGCACGCTTTGGGTTACGCCCTGGCCGCTGCCGAGGCCGGCGCCACCGACCACATTACCGGTTCCGGTGTTTGGCAGGCTGCCGTTACCCGTGGAGCCGGTGGTTTGCACATAGAATTGCGGAGTAACGGTGGTCTTGTCGATTTGCATGTTGGCCGTGCCGGTAATGCGGTCACCGACGGCGTTGGTCCAAGTGCTGCTCATGACAATGCCGAAGCTGATGATGCGCCCCGGCATTACGTAACGGCCACGCAAGTCGGCCATCTGCGCATCATTGAGTTCGATCGGTTTGAAAGCCGATGAAGCATAGGCGGGCATAGAGGCTGCCAGACACAAGACCGTCAGCCAACGGAAAGTGTTCATCTGCTGCTCCTGGGGCGTCCTGCCCCTTATTGCGCTTCTAGAAGAAGTCGCTCTGGATAAAACCGAAATCCATCAACTCGGCATCGCCCACGGGCCGGAACTCGTTCAACTGGTTCTTGGCCGTCAGCGGAGTGGGCGGGTCAAGCAAGACGTTGGCCTTGTCGTAACCTTCACCCAGCACGGCAAACACAATGCCATTCCAGCCTTTGACGAAGTCGTCACGGGAATAGCGCTTGTGCCCCAGCACGGGATCGCCGATATACACCCAGTCCTTGTCGGCCCGCTGCATCACCACGAAGTGCTTGTAGCCACGGATCTCCAGCAGCACCACCACGGGAATCTTCACCGTCACCAGGGTATCGGGTGCGATCTTGTAGCCGCGGGCACGCATACCGATGCTTTCGAGGTAGCGCTTCATATCCAGCATGGAAAAGCCTTGGGTGCGCACCAGGTCCTGGTCGGCGGTTACCAGCATCCCTTTGATGATGTGGTCTTCGTCGACGTCCAGCCAATAGGCCTGGCGCAGGATGGTCGCGAGTGCCGCGGCACCGCAGCTGAAATCGGTTTTCTGTTCCACCAGGTTGGCGAACCGGCGCTCACGGATGCTCTCGACCTTCTTGAAGATCACCGCACCGCCGGGCATGGCGGAAATCGCCATGGTGCCTGCCCAGGTCGTGCCGGTGAGCAACATCAAGAGGGTGAGGGTCGCGATACGCATGATCGAATGACCTGTTGGACACTGAAATAAAAAGGGCCTTGTTGCCAAGGCCCCGTTGGATCAGAAACGCACGCCGCTGCTGCACACAGTGCAACCCTGGCCGATTGACAGGCTGTTGCTGCCCTGGTTGCCCGCACCGGATTGCAGGTTGACGCCTACGTTGCCGGAGTTGCGGTTGACCGAGTTGTCGAGGCTGGAATTGTTCGACACGTATTGAGCTTTGCCACCATAGCCGTGGCTGCTGGCGGCGGTGTTGAGGAAGTTGTTGGCAAGCGAGTTTTGTTCGGTATTGGCTGCCGCCGCGATATTTTTCCCGTCAGCGGTCACGATAGCCAGGTTGTTTTTACCTTGGTTGCCTTGGCCGGACTGGCCGTTGTAACCGACGTTGCCGGAGTTACCGTTAACAGCATTATCCAGGGAGGAGTTGTTTTGCGTGCCTTTGTTGATGAAGCTGTTCAGCCCGCTGTTTTGATTCACGTCGACCACGCCGAACACGGTCGCTGCATCGCCTTTGGCGCTGGAGATGGCGGCAGAGTTGTCGGCCTGGTTGCCACTGCCAGACTGCACGTTGACGCCGACGTTACCGCTGTTGCCATTGACGGAGTCATCGGCAGACGCGTTGTTTTCGGTTTTGGTGTCGTTGAATTTATTGCCTGCGCTGTTTTGTACATCCGTGACGACAGCAGCAATTACGCCCGTTGGCTGAGGCGCTGGGTGCCAGCCACCCGCTTGAGCAGCTGCTGCCATGAGTGCGGCGAGAGCGAAAACCAGAGGTTTCAGAGCCATTTGAGGTTTCATGGTGTTTCTCCTTGCTTCTAATTAGTTGGGTTAAGTGTTGGTACGGTCTAACTAACGTCTACCAAGCGGTTACTTGATAGTGATGCCCAGGGTGTTAGCCACTCGGTTCCCCACCCCGGCACTCTGGTTCACCTGAATCACTCCTCGGCTGCCGGTGAAGGCCTGGTCGCTGGTCGCGACCTGGCGGCTGCCAGTGGTGGGGGTGAGCCCTGAGTCGGTCAACTGCGTCGTGTTCTGTTGCAACAGGACGCTGTCATCGATGCTTTGCGGGCCAGGGTTGAGGCTGATCCGCACCGCGTTGATTGATTGGTTATTGGCCCCGGCCGACTGGTTAACGCCCAGCACGCCGTTGCCATTGATAAATGAAGCGCCCTGAATCGCCACCTTGGCACTCAAGGACGGGTCGACGTTGCCGTCGAGCCGCTGGATATTCACATTGGTGGCCTGGCCATCGAGCGCGATTGCGCGGCTGTTGGACATCTGTTGCTGGTTGCCAGCGGCCTGGTTGATCGACAGCACTCCTTCGTACTGTTGGCCGCTGTTGTTGATAACGGCGGTGTTGTCGGCCATTGCCGAGGCGCTGCCCAGCAGGGCGATGGTCAACAGGATGCGCTTCATCATTTGCCCCCCAGCATATTGCCCAGGTTGTTCAAGGGCGCCATGCCGCGCTGGATCGAACCATTGATCTGCCCAGCCATGCTGCTGCCCGCGCCATGGCCGGCGGCTGCACCGGCGCCCTGGGTCGACAGGCTGTTTTGCGTGGCGCTCAGGCCAGACAGGTTGCCGTTGGGCTGGATGGAGCGCGCAAGGCCAGAACCGCTGCGGATACCGCCAATGTCCCGATCACTGAGTTCGCCGGAGGTGGCACTGATGATTTCTTTGCTGGGGTTGGCGTTGGCAGTGGTGGGGTATGGATCGGGGAGGGAGGTGCGCCCGTACATGTGACCCTGCACGGTTCGCCCTGTCACGATAACGCCATCGCCCGCATGGCTGATGCCGGCGCTGAGCACGCAGCTGATCAGCAGTACGGTTATCGAGGCGTGTCTGAGTGTGATCACGGCGGCAGTCCTTGTTCTGAACGCTGACCCTAAACAGCGTTATCAGGGAAAGAGCAGAACCCGTGCCGCTTTTCGTTTACGTTTGAAACTCAATAGGTTGCGATTTTTCTGCGCGCATCGCCGATAGCAGTGTTTCAAGCATGAAACAGTCGCTGGGCGGCGCGATATGCCCGGCCACACTCTTCAACTGTGTCAGCGATGAAACAGTCTCGATGACAGATGCATGAATCCGCAGCCGCTGGGCGATTCAGCGTACCGAGGTGTTTCAAAAGTGGACACTGAAGTAAAAAGGCGCGCCTCAACCCTTGGGCGTTTTACCCGGGATGGAGTTGAGTACGGGATTGCCATCCTGGTTGCGGGTCAGGTAGACCGGCAGGACCTTGGGCAGGGAAGGGATGAGGTTGTTGACCTCGCTGAGGTTATAGATGCCACCAATGCGAATACTCCCGGTACCGGCATCCGCCAGCATCACTGGCTTGTTCAGGTATCGGTTGATCAGCGGCAACGCATCGGCCAATGCAAGGTTATCAAGCACCAGCTTGCCCGTACGCCAGGCAAGCGCAGGGTCATTGGGTTTGATCGCGGCGACTTGCGGCGTGGCGTCGCCGCGGTGGTAGCTGGCCTGCATCCCCGGAGTCAACGGCACGCTGCCATGCACCGCGTCGCTGGTGATCTGCACCGAGCCTTCCAGCAACATTACCCTCACCTGGTCTTCATACTTCCACACATTGAACTGGGTGCCCGTGACCTGAACCTGGCCTTCGCCAGCCTGCACGATAAACGGGTGCTCGCTGTCGTGGGCGACGTTGAAAAACGCTTCGCCCTTGGCCAACTTCACCTGGCGACGATCCTTGTAGTGGCTGTAGACCAGCTCGGTGCCCAGGTTCAACTCCACCTCACTGCCGTCACCGAGGGTAACTTTGCGCAGCCCGTTGGTGGCGTCAAACCGCTCGTATGAGCTTGGCAACCAACCGGCTTCCCAGCCCGTGAAGGCGGCCAGCGGCAGGGCAGCAAGGCAGATGGCGGCTGCCACTGCATAAGAGCGCCAGCGTTTGCGAGGCTTGAGCGGCACCACAAGCGGTGCAGGCGCATTGCGGGGCAAATGATCGGCCACGTCCCAGATTTCCAACATCGCGGCATACTCGAAGGCGTGCAGCGGGTGGGCATCGTGCCAATGTTCGAAGGCCTGACGTTCAGCCGCCGTGCAGTCGCTGGCATGCACACGCATACACCAATGCGCAGCGGCGTCGGTGATGGCGTCGTATTCGGCTTCTGAAAGGGACTTTTCGCTCATTTATCCATCCTGATTTCCCACATTCTACCCCCCCGAGCCTTACGGCGAGAACAGCATCATGGCGATTGCATATCAATTGGAACTTATTCTTGTTTAAACGCGCCTAAAAAATCAGGAAACACACTGTCATCTACCAAGGAGTACGAAAATGTTGAAGAAAACCTTAGCCGCCCTGTGTGCAACCACCGCGCTGTTGAGCGCCGGCGCTGCGCTGGCAGACAAGCCGGGTGCGGGCTGGATTCCGATTGAAAAAGCTATTGAAGTGGCGAAGACCAAGGCTGGGTATGTCGAGGTCTACGCCGCCGAGGCCGATAACGACGGCTACTGGGAAGTCAAAGGCCGTAAATCCGACGGCGTGGTGTATGAAGCACGAATCGACGGCGCCTCGGGCAATGTCCTGCGTGACCAGAAAGATTGATTCACGTGTTGGGGGGCCTGCTCAGGCCCCCTCATCCAGCATTCGCCCCAGATGTGTAATCAGGTAACTGACTGAGTCGGCGTTGGATAGAATGACGTCAATACGCTTGTCGACATTGCTCATGAAAACTTCTCGGGCCTCATTCAGGGTCTTGGCACCCGTGATATTCAGGACTCTGCGTTTGAGGAAGCTGGTGGCGGTGAAAAAGCCGTAATCCTCCCAGGTGTTGGATATGTCATCCCATGCCTTGAATAGCATAGTTGCCGGCGTCAACGTCGACAGCCCGCTCGTTTGCAAATCATCTTGGCGCGTCTTCACCGCCTGAGCACCCGGCTTTGCCGTATCGATCAGGTCTCGGAATGGTTCCAGGCTCCGCAGGTAGGCAATGTCCTCTGTCTTGAACCGCAGATGCGTCAGCTCATGGATCAGGGTAGAGGCTCTGGCATGGGCGAACATGTCGAAAGGTTCACTCAGTATGGTGGCGTATTCAGCCAGGTTTGGATGGAAGAACCTTTCGAACAAGTACACTTTGCGCTCGCTGTCACCGAGAAGCACCATCGCGTAATCAGTGGTGGGGGCTTTCACGCTTTCACCGCTGACAAAGCGCATTGAGTCAGGCCCGATCAAGGTGGGGTCGCTTAGCTCATCCAGTATTCCATCGATGATGTCCTCGATTTTCTTTACTTGGGCCGGGTTCAGATTGAGAGTGCCGAACAGGTCGCACAAGAACAGGCCTACCCGGCTATCAGGCTTGAGCAGCTCTGCAAAGTGATGGATGTTGCGCTTGCAGTTGACGGCGTAGTAAGTCGATACGTTCAAGGCTTCGTCGATGACTTGGGCTTTCCAGCTTGACACTGCAGCGATCGCCCTTATGCCCTGCGCTTCAATATTGATGTCGCGCCTTTCGGCTCGTCGCACTTTTTGCCGCGTCCAGGCCTGGCCGAAGCGGGGCTTGTGTATGCTCAGGTCCATTACCCATTTGCCATCAGCATTGCGACCGACGTAGGGGCCCTGCTGATCGTCGTTGTCCAGGCGCCAGTGCTCCTTGGTTTTCTTCACCGGATACACCTTGCCTGCCAGCGGCACGTAACTCTTGGCGCTCGCCTTATCCTTGTAGACATGGGTGGAGGTGTCCAGCTCAAGGTCCTCCAGGGCGATGTCGTAGCCCTCCAAGCGCTGCAACCGCGTTCGGGAAGTGGCGGTGACGTCCCGCAGGCTCGGGGCAGTGGCGGTGGGCAGGCCGCCTTCCGGCAGGTCGACCAGGTCAGCGTCATCAGGCAGTGGGGTTTCGCTGCCATCAAGCTCGCTGTACAGGGCGGCCATTTGCACCACGGCCAGGCTGAAGTCCTTCATCGCGGCTTTCCACTGGTGCAGTTGCAGCGCTTCAGCCGAGCGCTTGACTAACTGGTAGCTGCGCCAGACCACAAGTGGATAGGCGAGTTTGCCCGCCATGAAGTGCACTGCCGTGGGTATGCCCTTGCCGAACACGCCCACCACTTTATCCCAAAGCAGCTTGGAGCCTTTTTCGAACTGGCAGGAGAGCATTTTTAGCAGGATCAGCGTGTTCTCACTGAATAAATAGTGCAGCAGGTTGCCGGTCACTGCAGATGAGGCCAGGCTCATATCCGAAGAGCGATGAAGGTTGTTTTGCAGCAAGCTGCGGTAAACGGCCTGGTGCGGATCTTCCAGGTGCTGGATGACCCAGTCCTGCAGTTCCCCTGGTCGCTCCACTTCATCCAGCAGCGCTTGCTCGTTGTCATATTGCTTGAGCACGTGGTTTTCACTGTAGGGCGCATAGAGCACTACCGGACCGGCCTCTTTGCTTCCAGGGCTGATCAGGTACATGCCCAATACCTTGGCGGCAGTAGCGCCTGCAGTCGCCACCAGCTCAACGGGCCGGATCAGCGTCGATACGCCCTTCAACGCCGCACGTGCCAGGCCGTCAGGCATGTCGAACACCTGCTGGACCAAGCCCAAGGCCTTGTTTGACAGGCGTTCTTGCAGATGTTGCTCGTGGGCGTATTGCAACACCTGCCATGGCAGTTGCCGACAGAACAGGCGCCGGCGTTTGCGTGCAGCTTCCGTGCGGGTGTCCATCTCGGTTTGCAATCGCTTTTGGTACACCGATTTCAAGTCCAGTTGCCGCACCAGTTGAACCAGCGCATTGGTATCCAGGGTGTCCGGCAGCGGTGTGGCGGTGCGCGATCGCGGGCCGATAGTCTGGTTGTTCAGGTCCGGCAAATGGCGCAAGGCAAAGTCGGTCAGGCTGTAGTCATGGATGTCGAGGGCCTGGTGCACGGGAATCAGCACGTCATCGGGGCTGATTGTGTGTTCGGGGAAGCGTGCCTGGAGCAGCTTGCTCAGGGCGCCAAAGGTGTGCTCGCGCAGGGACAGGATGCCCTGCAGGTAGTCTTCCTCTTCCGGGGCGCTGTTGTGGTATTGCTCAAGCAGTTCTGCATGGTAGATCTGCTCGTTGGCGGGCGCCATTGCCAGCCACACGGGTAGGGCCTGCTGGGTGACCATGGCATCGGCCAGCGCCTTGGCTCGTGCAAGGTTGGTGGGCGCCGGGATCTGCAGGATCTCATCCAGGCGGTCCTGCACGGCGCGCGCCGGCAAGTCCATGGCCAGCAGTCGGTCCACCGAGTCCATGACGTAATCGCCGTAGGTTTTCAGGCGATTGTCCAGCAGGTTATCGTCAATACGTTGCAGCGCAGCCAGGCGATACGCCTGATGAGGCACGCGCTGGGACAATGACAGATTCTCCAGTAGCGACAGTCGTTTGATCGGATGCGCCAGGCGCTGGGTGAGCGCCTCGCGCAGGGCCGAGACCGACGCAAAAACCTCATGACCACGCCGAGGCGTCCATAGGATCGCCTGGCCCGAATTCTTGGGGTCAAGGCCGCCACGTTCGGTCAGTACAAACAGATTGGCCAGCGGCAGCAGCGCGTCGGACGTACCCTTGTGCAATGCCAGCGCATAAGCATCCGGCAGAAACCCGTTGATCCCATGTCGGGTCAGGCGCGCCAGGCTGTCAGTTCGCAGGACCGCATCAAGAATGGCGTTGCTGCGGTGCGTCAGCGTTTTACCCAGCAGTCGCAGTTCAGCCTCGCTGCGCAAGCCCAACAGCATCGAGTGCGCGTGTTTATCGCGGATATTGTTCAGGAACAGGCGCGGGAGTTCACGCATCTCGTGGCCGGCAAACACGTTCAAGACCCGTTCGATCATGTTGTTGAAGGTTTTGAGGGGCATGTTATTGAGCTTCAGGGCGACACCCTGGTTGCGTTCTGCGTAAAACCCAGTTCTGGAAGACACTGGGAGCGGCTTGCTCTTCTGGCCGAGGCGCTCGATGAAATGTTCAACCATGCTCAGCGAAGACACAGGCGCGCGCTCCTCACGCTGCTCGGCGCGGGACGCGTAAGTGTTGACATAAATCTCGTCGGCCTTGAGGTCCAGTCGTTGGGTTTGCAGTTCTGTGTTCAGGGCCAGGGTGGCCATGCTGCGCAGTGTCGGGTGCTTAAGGCGCTCGATCTGCAATCCTTCTTGGGCAGCGCGCAGGCGTTGCAGGTGCAGCTTGGCACGCTCGGCTTGCACCGTGGAGGGGCGGCCATTGCCGCTGCTGACGGGATGTATTGTCCAGCGCCCATCGGTGTCCAGGTCGGCCAGGCGACTGTCGAGCATGGTGCGGATGTCCAGGGCGTAATCGAGCAATGCTTCCAGGTCCACCTGGCCGGCGCTGCTGCGATAGAGGCTCAGGGCATGGTTCATATTACTGGTCTGCTTGGCGGCGATGTCTTCGATCATGTCGGTGAACACGTGCCCGGTGACGGGGTGTGCGGCAACGTTGATCTGGTCCAGGCCGATAAAGGTGTTGCGCTCGTCCAGAGACAGGAAATTGAGCAGTTCATCTTCGTGCCCGGCGGCGGTGAGCATGGTCAATAGCGTGTCTTTGAGATCGTCCAGATCCTTAAGTACCTGCAAGCCACGGGATTGGGTGTAAAGGTAGGCATGGCTGTCATGCAGCATCAGGGTACTGGCCAGTTCCACGTAGTGCTGGTAGGGCGCGTAGATGCGCACTTTTTCCACGCTCAGTTTGGCGGCGTAGGTGCTGCGAGCGCCCTGGTCGCTGAGGAACAGGGCCTGGAGCATATGGCTTTCGTCAGTACTGAGGATGCCGTTCTGGCGCTTGAGCAGCACATCGAGGCGGAACTTGTCAGCCAGGATTTGCGCGAACAGGTCAAGGCGTGAGGTGCCGCTGTCGATGTCTTCGTTCCAGTAGGTCTGTAGCAGGCTCTCGAGCAATTTGGACAGCGTACCGGAGGTTTGTTCGATGAGCGTGTCCCAATACTCGCGGTCTTGTTGCAACTGGGGCTGGGTGAAGTGGCTGGTGACGTGCTTGGGGTTGATGAATTCGCGAGTTTGCCCCAAGGGCCAGGCATGTTTGACATAGAACTGCAATAACGCATCACGTAACGACAGGGAGTCGATCCAGCGTCGATCGGCATCCGTCGGGCTTTGGAGAAAGCAGTTCACTTGCGTTTGCCGCTGATCCAGGCCGGGGAAATGAGGGTGCGCCATGATGCCGAGCAATGTGTCGAGCATGGCGGACAAGGTCGGGGTCTTCTGCAAGTGCTCAAGCATTGACTGCACGTTGGCCCGTTGGCAGGCCTGCAGGGTTTGTTCCTGGTCTTGCATGACCGCACCCAGGACCGGCGAAGTGCTCAGTGTCAGAACGCTATCCGCCGGCAGACTGTTGCGCTGTGCAATCGACAGAAAACTCAGCAACTCCACGCGCTGTACCGAATCAGCCAACGCCTGACTGACCTCGGCAAGCAGCGAGGCATGGCTGTCAAACACCTGGATACCGCCATAAAGCGTGTACAGCAGAGCCTTGGCACCGTCGGGCGTGGAACTCATCACAAACGCGCCGGCGAGTGGGATCGCAACCTGCCCCGACACATTGATCAATAGCTTTTCTACACGCATGGGCGGGCTTTGCAGGCGGGTATCCTGACGGCTGACGTCGCTGGCGTAATACACGCCGTGCAGCCATTCCAGATCCTTGACGGTGAACCCCAGGGCGCGTTCGCGCTCGCTCAATGTCGAGCGATTGACGGGTAGCAGGAACTCGTCGAAAAAATAGGGCGGGGTGACACGGGTCATCGCCTGTCTCCAGCGTGAATTAGGAAGACACAGGGTAGGCAGGCACCGATGACTGGCGGGGGTAACTATTGAGTCTCGTCGTAAGTTGACAGTGAGCGCTGCAGGTGGTGTTTAATCGACGGCCTGGATGTCCATTCGTTGCCCCTTCCAATCATAAAAATGGAGCTTCAAATGTCTGCGCAGTCTCCGACAGTTGTCACGGCCTTCATCAGCTTCACTGAGTTGGTGGGGGTGCTCCAACAGATTTTCGTCAGGCACGGCACCTCGCCAGAAGTGGCGGCGATCCTTGCGCACAATTGCGCCAGCGCTGAACGTGATGGCGCTCATAGCCACGGTATTTTTCGTATCCCGGGTTACCTCTCGACCCTGGCCAGCGGTTGGGTCAATGGCGCCGCCGTGCCGATCGTGACCGACGTCGCGTCAGGCTTCGTACGGGTCGACGCCGCCAATGGGTTCGCCCAACCCGCTCTGGCGGCCGCGCGTGCGTTGCTGGTGAGCAAGGCCCGCAGCGCCGGCATTGCGTTACTGGCTATCCACAATTCCCATCACTTTGCGGCCTTGTGGCCGGACGTCGAACCTTTCGCCGAAGAAGGGCTGGTTGCACTCAGTGTGGTCAACAGCATGACCTGCGTCGTACCCCATGGCGCTGATCGCCCGTTGTTCGGCACCAACCCCATCGCGTTTGCTGCGCCGCGGGCCGATGGCGCGCCGATTGTGTTCGACCTGGCCACCAGCGCCATCGCCCATGGCGACGTGCAGATCGCCGCGCGCAAAGGCGAACGGCTCCCACCAGGCATGGGCGTCGATAGCCTGGGCCAGCCGACCCAGGACCCGAAAGCCATTCTGGAGGGGGGCGCGCTGTTGCCATTTGGTGGGCATAAGGGGTCGGCGTTGTCGATGATGGTCGAGTTGCTGGCGGCGGCACTGACAGGCGGCAATTTTTCGTTCGAATTCAATTGGGCCGATCATCCGGGAGCGCGTACGCCCTGGACCGGCCAATTACTGATAGTGATCGATCCGCGCAAAACCGCCGGGCAAAGCTTTGCCGAGCGCAGCCAGGAACTGGTGCGGCAGATGCATGCGGCGGGGTTACGGCGATTACCGGGGGATCGGCGCCATCGCACACGGGCGAAGTCGCAGGAAGCAGGCATAGAGCTTGACGCGCAGGACCTTCGGCAACTGCGAGAACTGGCGGCGGGGTGAAACAGGCTGCGCCATGGGCGCAGCCCGTGCTGATCAGTTACGGCGACCCAGCAGCAGACCCACCACCAGGCCAAAGCCTGCGGAAATGGCCACGGTCTGCCATGGATGACCGCCGATGTAGGTCTCGGTGGCGTCCACGACTGGCTTGCTGCGCTCACGGACGCTGGACACCGAATCCAGGGCTTGCTTGAGTTTGATGGCAACCTGCTCGCGCAGGGTTTCACCTTCCTCGCCTACCAGGGATGCGCTGCTTTTGAGCAGTTTGTCCGATTCTTCGATCAGCGCGGTCAGTTCGCTGAAGGCTTGATCCTTGATTTGTTCTTCGACGGCTTGGGCGGCGGTTTTGCGGGCCATGTGTGACTCCTTGCAAGTGAATGTGACAGTGAACAATGGAGTATCGGGCAGCGGCAAAAGTTGCAGTTATTTTGCGAGCCGTCCATTTGCGGCACAATGGGGATCAGGCCCTTTGGGCCTACAGTGTAAGATGTCAGTCATTTGTGCAGCAGGTAATTCAACATGAGCTTCAATCTCGCCAACAAGACCCTCGCCGAACGCGCCGAGCTGGAAGACGAAAAGTCGCGCCTCTACGACCTGTGGCAAACCAACCTGGGCAAAGCCAAGGGCGAAGCCGCCCGTTTGTTCGGCGAGCGCGCCAAGCGCAAGGGAAAATGGGCCGAGTGGGTGCGCGCCGAACTTGACGGCATGTCGCCGCCGGAGTTTTCCAACATGGTGCGCAGTGAAGTCAACAAGCTGATGGCAGCGGCGAAATAAAGCACGCCACGATCGCCTCGCGAACCTTGAGCAGCAGCGGATCAAGCTGGGCCTGGGTACACCAGCCCAACTCCACCGGGTAGTGCGGCAGCGCCAGCGGGCAGGGCAGCACACGCAAGCCGGTCATCTGCGCAATCGCTTGGGCCGCATGACCGGGTATCGTCGCCACCGCCGCGCTGCCTTTGAGCAGGTACGGCAGCGCCGCAAAGTGGCTGGTGGACGCACATACCTGGCGGCTCAAGCCCTGCGCCGCCAACCCTTCATCGGTAATACCGATAAACCCGCCTGACGAGACCAGCACATGGTCGCGTGCGATGAATTCTGCAAGCTCGATACCTTGCTGACCGGGCGCCAGGCTGCCTGGGTCAACCAGGCAACGGTAGTCACCTTCGCCCAGCACTTGCCGACTCAGCCTGCGCTCGGCAAACCCGCCGGCGGTAATGGCCAGGTCCAGGTTGCGGTCGAGCAGGGCAGCCGCAACGATCTGGCTGTGGGTCTGGCGAAAGATCACCCGCAGTTTCGGCAGGCGCTGCGCAATGGCGTCCATCAGCTGCCGGCCGTAGGCGATTTCGAAATCGTCTGACAGACCTAATACCACCGATCGCCCCTGATAATGCGGGTTATCCGGGTGGATCATCGCCAGGCTTTGTCGGCAGCGGTCCAATGCCTCGCTGATCACCGGTTTCAACTGATTGGCCCGCAGGGTTGGCGCCAGGCCGCGGCCGGTGCGTACGAAAAGTGGGTCGCCATATAGTTCGCGTAAACGCCGCAAACCGGCGCTGATTGCCGATTGCGTAACGCCCAGGCGCAATGCAGCACGGCTGGCGCTGGACTCGTCGTGCAGGGCTTCGAAGGTTTTCAGCAGGTTCAGGTCAACCTGGGCGATATTCATTTGGCTCATATCATTTAGCACTGAGGTGGGCTTTATTCATGATCGAGTCTGGCCGGAGAATGGGCAACCCTTATTACCGGAGTGAGCACAATGCCCGTATCGATCGTCGCAGCCCTGCAAATCGGCTCCTTGCCTGGCGGCAAAGCGCAAACCCTGGCGCAGATCCTGGCCTATGAAGATGAAATACAGCGCAGTGGCGCGCAGTTGGTGGTGATGCCTGAGGCGTTGCTGGGGGGATATCCCAAGGGCGAAAGCTTCGGCACGCAATTGGGCTATCGCCTGCCCGAGGGCCGTGAAGCCTTTGCGCGGTACTTTGCCAATGCCATCGACGTGCCGGGCGTGGAGACCGAGGCGCTGGCCGGGTTATCGGCGCGTACCGGTGCGAGCCTGGTGCTCGGCGTGATCGAGCGCAGTGGCAGCACGCTGTATTGCACGGTGCTGTATTTCGAACCGTCGAGCGGTTTGGTCGCCAAGCACCGCAAACTCATGCCGACCGGCACTGAGCGGCTGATCTGGGGCAAGGGCGACGGCTCAACCTTGCCGGTGATTGACGCGGCTGCCGGGCGTATCGGCGGGGCGGTGTGCTGGGAAAACATGATGCCGCTGTTGCGCACGGCGATGTATGCCAAGGGCGTGCAGGTGTGGTGTGCGCCCACAGTGGACGAGCGCGAGATGTGGCAGGTGAGCATGCGCCATATTGCCCATGAGGGCCGTTGCTTTGTGGTCAGCGCCTGCCAGGTGCAGGCATCACCGCAGGCCTTGGGTGTGGAAGTTGCCAACTGGCCGGCGGAGCGCCCGTTGATTGCCGGCGGTAGCGTGATCGTCGGGCCCATGGGCGATATTTTGGCGGGGCCGTTGCTGGGGGAGGCGGGTTTGTTGACGGCGCAGATCAATACAGATGATCTGGTGCGGGCACGCTACGACTACGACGTAGTGGGGCATTACGCTCGGCCGGATATTTTTGAATTGGTGGTGGACGAGCGCGCCAAGTCAGGCGTGCGCTACATCACTGATTGAACCGGGTCAACCCAAGGCTTTTGTAGGCGCGAGCTTGCATTTCGCAGATTTGGATCAGATCACTCGCGCATCACCAGGTGGCGGTATTGGGCAAATCCAGAGTGCCACGCTCTTCAAAGCGCATGGTGCCGAACAATCCGCCCGCCAGTTTGCCGCGCAGCACATAGGGCAGGTTATTCAGGCTTTGGGTCTGGCTCAGGCCCAGGGTCTGGCGCAACACCGAGAACGCCGAAACACTCACGGGGACCATCAGCACCGTCTCGGAAAAACGTGGGATGCTGCCGGCCTGGTCACTTACCCCGGACGCCAACGGCCGGCCATTGACTTCCAGATCCAGCGCCACGCCGTTGTAGTCGATTGCCGTTTCATTGGGGTTCTGCACCCGCAGCTTCACGGCAAAGCGCACTTCCAGATCCTGGCTTTGCAGGGGCTCGATGCCCACCACGTTGATATTCACCGGGTCGCGATTGGGGAACAGCGCGCAGGCGCTCAAGCTCAGCAACAACAACGAAAGAACCATGAGCTTGCGCATATAAAAGTGCTCCTACTGTTTCGTGACGTCCGGGTCCTGCATGACCTTGAGGGTAGAGGACTCCGGATCGAATTCATCTTCTTCCAGCTCTATGAACTCTTCGGGCAGGAAAATGTTCAGCAGGATTGCACAGAACGCGCCCACAGTGATCGGCGATTCGAAGATGTTGTGCAGCGCCTTGGGCAAATCGCGCAGCACTTCCGGCACTGCGGCGACGCCCAGGCCCATCCCCAGGGAAATCGCCACGATCAGCACATTGCGCCGGTGCAGGCCGGCTTCGGCGAGGATCTTGATCCCGGCCACGGCTACGGTGCCGAACATGATCAGGGTCGCGCCGCCAAGTACTGGTTTGGGCATCAGTTGCAGCACCGCGCCGATCATCGGGAACAACCCCAGCAGCACCAGCAGCCCGGCGATAAAGTACGCCACGTAGCGGCTGGCCACGCCGGTCAGCTGGATCACCCCGTTGTTCTGGGCGAAGGTCACCATCGGCAGGCTGTTGAAGGTGGCGGCCATCGCCGAGTTGAGGCCGTCGGCCAGCAGGCCGGACTTGATGCGCTTGATATAGAGCGGGCCCTTGACCGGTTGTTGGGAAATCATCGAGTTGGCAGTCAGGTCACCGGCGGCTTCCAGAGGCGAAATCAGGAAGATCACCGCCACCGGGATAAACGCCACCCAGTCGAACGAGAAACCGTACTTGAACGGTACCGGCACGCTGATCAACGGCACCTGGGGCAGGGCGGCCATATCCACACGGCCCAGCAACCACGCCACCACGAAGCCCAGCGTCAGGCCGATCACGATCGAACCCAGACGCAGGAACGGGTTGTTGAAGCGGTTGAGCACCACGATGGTCAGCAGCACCAGCGCCGCCAGGCCCATATTGCTGGCGGCGCCCAGGTCGCCCGCGCCATAGCCGCCGGCCATGTCGGTGACTGCCACCTTGATCAGTGACAGGCCCATCAAGGTAATGATGGTGCCAGTCACAACCGGGGTGATCAGCTTGCGCAGCTTGCCGATGAACTGGCTCAGCAGCACCTCGATAAACGCGGCGAAAAAGCAGATGCCAAAGATCGTCGACAGGATTTCATCGGTGCCGCCGCCCCGGGCCTTGACCATAAAGCCCGCACTGAGAATCACGCTGATAAACGAAAAGCTGGTGCCTTGCAGGCACAACAGGCCCGAACCCACTGGTCCGAACGTGCGTGCCTGCACAAAGGTGCCGAGCCCAGAGACGAACAACGCCATGCTCACCAGGTACGGCACCTCGCTTTCGAGGCCCAACACGCCGCCGACAATCAGGGTCGGGGTGATGATGCCGACGAAGCTGGCCAAGACGTGCTGCAGGGCGGCAAATATCGCGGCGGTGAAGTGCGGGCGGTCTTCCAGGCCGTAGATCAGGTCGGATTTATAGCGCGGGCGAGGGGCTTGAGCGTCAGACAAAATGATGGCTCGGGTCGGAAAATGGAGGCGAAGAATGCCAGAAACCGTCAGTCGTCAGAAGTGTAAAAAAATATTAATAAAGACCCTGCGCAAAAACCCTGTCCCGGCCGATAGTGAATATAGGCCCACATTACAACGACAACAGTGGTGGCCAAGGTCTGGCCGGCGCGTTGACGCTGACAGATCGTTTCGCGGCAGGGACGCTCGCAAACACTACTTCTGAGAGCAGCCCTATGTCCCTTCGTCACCTGAATATCGCCCCTCGAGCGTTTCTCGGTTTTGCCTTCATTGCAGTGTTAGTGGTCATCCTGGGGGTGTTTGCAGTCAACCGCATGACGCAGATCCGGCAGTCTTCCGTGGACATGAGCGCCACCCAGCTGCCCAGCGTGACGTCCCTGGGCAACATCACTGAAAACGTACTGCGCATGCGCATCCTGTCGTTCCGGGTGTTGGTCAACCGTGAACCGACTGCCTTGCAGGAAGCCGAAACCCGCATCGGCGTGCTAACCGACAAGGTCAAGGCCGCCCAGGCCCATTACGTCCAGCTACCGATGGGCGAGCAAGAGGCGGTGGTGTACAAGACCTTCAGCGTGACGCTGGATAACTACCTGAAGGCTCAGGCCGACATGCTGGTGCTGTCCAAGCAAGGCAAGGTCGATGAAATGCGCGCGCTGATCAACAGCCGCATCAAGGACGGCACCGACCAGATGGGTGAGCAGTTGAACAAGCTGATCGCCCTCAATGCCGCCGATGCGAAAACCGCCGACGCGGCGGCTGGGCAAAGTTATGAGGGCGCAATCACCGGTGTGGTGGCAGTGTCGGTGGTGGCCGCATTGCTCACGGTGCTGTTGGCCTGGCTGCTGACCCGCAGCATCGTCACGCCATTGCGCAAAGCCGTGGAAGTTGCCGAGACCATCGCCGCCGGCAACCTCAGCAAAACCTTCGCGGATGATGGCAAGGATGAACCTGCGCGCTTGCTCAGTGCCTTGTCGAGCATGCAGGCCAACCTGCGCCAGACCATCCAGCATATCGCCGGCTCGGCCACGCAGCTGGCTTCGGCGGCAGAAGAGCTGAGTGCGGTGACCGAGGAAGCCTCTCGTGGCCTGCAGCAACAGAACAATGAAATCGACCAGGCCGCCACGGCGGTCAACGAAATGACCGCAGCGGTAGAGGAAGTGGCGCGTAATGCTGTCTCCACCTCCGAAGCGTCCGGGCAGTCTAACCAGGCGGCGCGCGACGGCCGCGACCGGGTGATGGACACCGTCGGCGCGATCCAGACCATGACCCAGGATGTGCAAAACACCGCCGTGATGATCGAAGGCCTGGCCACTCAAGGTCGGGATATCGGCAAGGTCCTCGACGTGATCCGTGCGATTGCCGAGCAAACCAACCTGCTGGCGCTTAACGCCGCGATTGAAGCCGCCCGCGCCGGTGAGGCCGGGCGTGGCTTTGCGGTGGTTGCCGATGAAGTGCGGGCCCTGGCCCATCGTACCGCACAGTCAACCCAGGAAATCGAGAAGATGGTCGCAGGCATCCAGAATGGCACCGGTGAAGCGGTGCAGTCCATGCAGCAAAGCAACCAACGCAGCCAGACCACCCTGGAAATGGCCCGTGCTGCCGGCGTGGCCCTGGAGCAGATCACCCAGTCCATCAGCCTGATCAACGAACGCAACCTGGTGATTGCCAGCGCCTCGGAAGAACAGGCCCAGGTCTCCCGCGAGGTGGACCGCAATCTGGTCAACATCCGCGACCTCGCCACCCAGTCGGCGGCGGGCGCCAACCAGACCAGCGCGGCCAGCCATGAGCTGTCGAGGTTGGCGGTGGATTTGAATGGGATGGTGGCGCGGTTTGTAATCTGACCTGAAAGGCAGGCAAACATCTCTGTCAGTGGCCGGTTTTGATAGTTCGCTGAACTGGCTGCTGCCGGGCACTACCTGTCAATGTTGACAGTAGACGCTACCGTACAGCGAGCGGTATTACTCGGGACCTCATTCAAACCACAAAGATGAGGTGGAGTATGGTTTCCGCAAAGAATCAAAAAGGCTCTGAAAAATTACTGCCCGCGCCTGTTATTCCTGGAGAGTTGAACCCGGAGGGATTGATTTCCGTCGTTGATGCGAGCAAAGGCTTTCGATTTGAATGCAAAGTTAATCAAGCGTATAGGGATGATGTGCTTAGCGTTCTAATGGATGACGCGCAAACGCCCATCTTTGAGAGAAGGGTTGAGCATGACATAGGGCCTGAGAGTCCACCGTTTGAGTTCATTCTCCCTGTTCGCATGGCCACAGAAGGTGTTCATCACCTGAGTCAGCAGCTCAATGGGGCGCAGCCGTCGCCTAAAAAGCAGTTCATCATTGATTTGACGCCTCATTACTCATCTGGAGCGCCACCAGCACCCAAACCTCCTGCTGATTTGCCCGATGGTAAAGTCACATCCGGTTATCTTGATGATAACGGCGGGGTGTTGTTTTCATTTGAGGATCCAGAGGGTTGGGCGCCAGGAGACTCCATGAGACTCTATTGGGACCGGTCCGACGGTGTTCCTTTGGAAACCGTGCCGCTGAGGGAGTTCGGTAACACCTACCTCCTGACAGCCACTGTCATACGTAGTACAGGGTCCGGGCAATTTTCATTTTATTACGCGCTAATGGATCTAGCAGGCAATGTGAGTCAGCGCTCTCGACCATTGTTAGTTGAGGTCGATATTTGAAATGCAATCAAATGTGGGAGAGGGCCTGCCCTCGATGGCGGTGGGGCAGTGACATTTAAGCTGGCTGGCCCACCGCCATCGGGAGCAAGCCCCTCCCACAGGGGCTCACTGTTTCCAGACGGTCGGGTTCACCAGGTTTTGTGGCCGCTCGCCTGATAACGCCTGCAACAGGTTATCCACCGCACACTTGGCCATCGCCTCTCGCGTTTCATGGGTGGCCGAGCCGATATGCGGCGTGGCTACCACGTTGTTCAAGCGCAGCAACGGCGAGTCGTGGCTGAGCGGTTCTTTCTCGAACACATCCAACCCCGCCGCCCGGATGGTGCGTTGCTGCAACGCTTCGACCAGCGCCGCCTCGTCCACCACCTTGCCGCGGGAGATATTGATAAAGATCGTCTCCGGCCCCATCAGTGCGAACTCTTCGACGCCGATCAGCTTCTCGGTTTCGGCGGTCAACGGCAGGGTCAGGCAGACAAAATCCGCCTCTTTGAGCAAGTCCTGGAGGCTTCGGTACTGCGCGCCAAAGCGCGCCTCCACCGCAGGCTTTGGCGAATGGCTGTGGTAGATCACCGGCATGCCGAAGCCAAAATGCCCACGCTGGGCCAAGGCTTCGCCGATGCGGCCCATGCCGATGATACCCAACGTCTTGCCATGCACATCGCTGCCGAAATGCGCCGGGCCGATGTTCTTGTTCCATTGGCCGGCACGCACCATGTCGGCCAACTCGACCACACGCCGGGCGGTCGCCAGGATCAGCGCAAAGCCGGTGTCGGCGGTGGTTTCGGTGAGCACATCCGGGGTGTTGCTGAGCAGAATGCCGCGTTGGGTCAGGTAGTCGATATCGTAGTTGTCGACCCCGACCGAGACGCTGGCCACGGCTTCCAGCTTGGGTGCCAGGTCGAGCAAACGGGCATCCAGGCGCAGGCTTGCACCCAACAGACCATGGGCGCTGGGCAGTGCATCACGCAGTTTGGCCAGGCCGGTCTCATCCAGTGCATCGATCAGCGTGACCTCGGCATGCTCATGCAGGCGGGCCATCAGCGGCGCGGACAGTTTCTTGTACAACACAACAGACTTTTTCATGAGGTTTTTACCTTCAACTCCAGGGTTGGCACCGGCGAGCGGTCACTCGCGCCGGGCTTGAGGAAAATCGTCAGCACCACCGACAGCAGCAGCGCGCCGCTCATCAACAGGTACGAAGCGCCAGGCGAGCCGGTGCTGCTGTTGAGGTAGCCCACCAGGTACGAGCCGCCAAACGAGCCCAGCGCGCCCATGCTGTTGATCAGCGCCATGGCGCCACCGGCGACGTTGGCCGGCAGGATTTCCGGGACAATGGCAAAGAACGGGCCATAGGGTGCATACATGCATGCACCGGCGATCACCAGCAGGGTGTAGGACCACCAGAAATGTTCGGCACCCAACACGTAGGACGCGTAGAAGGCGATGGACGCAATCAGCAATGGTGGCCACACAAAGCGCTTACGCTTTTGCAGTTTGTCCGAGCCCCAGGACACCACCAGCATCCCGATCACCGCCGCCAGGTACGGCAGCGCCGACAGCCAGCCGGCTTCGACCATGTCCATCTGCAAGCCGGCCTTGAGGATCGACGGCAGCCACAGCACAAAGCCATACACGCCGATGCTCCAGCAGAAGAATTGCAGGGCGAGGATGATCACCTTGGGCGAACGGAACGCCTCGGCGTAGTTCTTCACCGCTTTGATGCCCACCTGTTCGGCGGCGAGGGCGGTTTCCAGGTCTTTTTTATGCTGCTCACTCAGCCACTTGGCGTCGGCGGGTTTTTCATCCGCCAGTTTCCACCAGATAAACGCCCACAACACCGCCGGCAGGCCCTCGATGATGAACATCCAGCGCCAGCTGAAATGCTGCACCAGGTAGCCCGAGACCACCGACATCCACAGCATGGTCACCGGGTTGCCGAGGATCAGGAAGGTATTGGCCCGCGAGCGTTCGGCACGGGTGAACCAATGGCACAGGTACACCAGCATGGCTGGCATCACCGCGGCTTCGACCACCCCGAGCATGAAGCGGATGGCGATCAGCATATAGGCGTTGGACACCACGCCGGTCAGAGTCGCCAGGCCGCCCCAGAGGATCAGGCTGACGAAGATCAGTTTTTTGACGCTGCGCTTTTGCGCATAGATTGCTCCCGGTACCTGGAAGAAAAAGTAGCCGAGGAAAAACAGCGCACCGAGCAGCGAAGACATGCCGGGCGTGATCATCAGGTCTTCGGCCATCCCGGAGGCGGCGGCAAAGCCGTAGTTGGCGCGGTCCAGGTAGGCCAGGCTGTAGGTGATAAACACGATAGGCATGATGTACCACCAACGACGGGTGGCGAGTTTCACGGTTTCCATGGGGTTGCTCCTGAGCTTGTTGTAGTTGTGGCAACAGGTAATGGGCTATGCAACGGATCGAGTGGGTAATTCGGCGCGGGTCGGCAAACCCTCCATATCGCCACGGCTCTGCACGGCACGGCTGCCGATCCAGTTAGCGCGTTGCACCGCCTCGGGGAAGCTTGAGTTTTCCAGCAAGGCGCTGATCATGCCCACGGCAAAACCATCGCCGGCGCCGACGGTGTCCACGACTTTTTCCACCTTGACTGCGGCGATAAAGCCCTGGTCCATCTGGGTGCGGTAATAGGCGCCTTCGGGGCCGAGCTTGATCGCCACGGCTTCGGCGCCCTGGTCGAGGTAGAACGCAGCGATATCCGCAGGATCCTCGAAACCGGTGAGCAGGCGGCCTTCACCCAGGCCCGGCAACACCCAGTCCGCCAGAGCGGCCAGGGCATTGATTTCGCGGATCATCTGCGCCTGGCTGGCCCAGAGCGAAGGGCGCAGGTTCGGGTCGAACGACACGCTGCGCCCGGCGTTGCGCATCTGCGTCATCAGTTCGAAGGAGAGTTCACGGGTGGCATCGGACAATGCCGGCGGAATCCCGGTAGCGTGCAGATGGCGGGCTTGCAACAACGCAGGGCTGATATCGGCGATGGACAAATGGCTGGCCGCCGAGCCTTTGCGAAAGTACTCGACCTGGGGATCAGCGCCGGCCTCTTCGCGCGACTTGAGCTGAAACCCGGTGGGATGCAACGGGTCGACGGCCACATGGCGGCAATCAATGCCTTCCTTGCCCAGCGTGTCGACCACAAAGCGCCCGAGGGAGTCGTCACCTACTCGGCTCAGCCATGCCACGTTGAACCCCAGGCGTGACAAGCCGATGGCGACATTGCTGTCGGCGCCGGCAATGCGTTTGTGAAACTGCGCGACCTGGGCCAGATCGCCGGTCTGCTCGGCGACAAACATCGCCATGGTTTCACCAAACGACAGGATATCGATCTCAGACATGCGCATTCTCCACGCGGGGTTGGCCAAGGCAGGCGAGGGTGGCGACCTGTTGCGCAGTGACCTCGACGAGGTCATCGCCCTGCAACGGAAATTCCACCGCCCGCGTAATACCTTGAGTCATATGCTTGAGCAGTTGTTCCCACAGATGCAGGTCGGTGGCGCCGGGTGGCAAGGCCACCAGCTTGCCGTCCGGGCGACGGGCCACGGCCTTGCAATGCAGGTAATCCACATGCCGGCCCAGCAGGCGTGCAGCGGTCAGCGCGGACTGGTCTTGCCACTGCCAGTTGCCGATATCGAAGGTCATTTTCACCGGCAAGCCCAGGCGTTCGACTTCGGTGAAAAACCGTTGCATGGGCTCGATCCGGCCGCCTTGCAGAGTCTGGTCGTTTTCCACCAGCAGCTTGACCGGGTGACGGTTGAGCAGGGCGTGCAGGCTTTCCAGGTCGTTGGTGTCGGTGAAGTAGCCGAGGGAGACTTTCAGCCAGCGTGAACCGAAGGCGTGAGCGCGGTCCAGGGTTGCCGCGAGTTCTGGATTGGGCTGGGCGCGGCCAGCGACCCAGAGCTCCAGGGGCGAGGAAAAGACCGATTCCAGGCCCTGTTCAGCGGCAGCTTGGGCCAGTTCGGCGGGTTGTTCGAGGGTCAGCAATTCTTCACGCCATTCGATGCGCTGGGCACCCGCGGCGTTGAGTAATGCGACAAAACTCAATTGGCCCTGCTGGCGGACGAGGTCGGCGCCGTAGCTGGAAAGGCTGATGGAGACGGGGTATTTATGCATTGTTGTTTACCTCTGAAACCGGTTTCATTTTCATGCGCAGAACAAATGTGGGAGGGGGCTTGCCCCCGATTACAGTGTGCCAGTCAGCTCATTTGTAGCTGATGTACTGCTATCGAGGGCAAGTCCCCTCCCACAGGGCGTTGTGTGGAGCCACGAACAATCAGCTCGGGCAAGAAATCCAGGGTGCGGGCTGGTGCCGTATCGCCGCGCAGACGCTTGAGCAAACAGTCAAAAGCGCTGGCACCAATCGCTTGCGTCGGCTGGGCGAGGGCGGTGATGCCGTTACCCACCAGCGGGTACCAGTCCAGGTCATCCAGGGCAATCAGGCCCACGTCGGTGAACAGCTCGCAACCCAATGCCTTGAGTGCACGTGTGCAGGCCAGCGCAGCAACACCGTTGGCGCAAAACAGCGCCTTGGGGCCGGGCTTGGCGAGAAAGGCTTGCAGACGTTTTTCCAGTTCGCCGTTCAGCTCAACCACGGCACCGGCCAACGCCGGGCGTTTGGCAATCTCGGTGGTGAAACTCTCCAGGCGCTCAAGACGCGAGCTGGTGCCGTCGGTGGCTTCGCTTACCAGCAGCACGTCGCGATAACCCTGTTGCTCAAGATGCTCTACCGCAATACGCACCGCCGCCGGGTTATCCAGCCCCACCAGGTCGCTGTGCAACGGCTCGACCTTGCGGTCCACCAGCACCAGCGGCATTTCCCGTTGCAGTTCCAGCAGTTGGTCGAGGTGGTGGCCGAGGGTGTTCACGATCAACCCTTCGATGTTGTACGAGCGCAGCGCTGCCAGGTGTTGGCGCTCCTGTTCGTCATCGCGGTCGGTGTTGCACACCACCAGGCTGTAGCCGTGCTGGCGGCAGGCGGTTTCGACGCCGTGCATCACGGCAATGGAATAAGGGTTGCGGATATCAGCCACCAGCATACCGATCAGGCGCGTGCGCCCACGTTTGAGGCCGCGGGCCATCTGGTTGGGGTGATAGCCGAGTTCGTCGATAGCCTGTTCGATGCGCAGGGCGATGGCATCGGAGAGCAGGGCGCGGTCATCGCCGATGAAGCGCGAGACGCTGGCCTTGGACACACCTGCGCGCTCGGCGACATCGAGCATGGTCACGCGGCTGCGCTGGGCGGCGGAAAAGTTGTTCACGGCCATTGACCTTCTGTTCTTATTGGAATGACTGAAACCGGTTTCAGGAAACCATTAAAGTAGGAAAGTCGTCAAGAAATTGTAGGACGTGACCGGATGACCGGGTATTCAGCGAAACACGCTCACCCAGGTTGCAGCTAGCAGCACCAGCGCCATCGCGCGATTGAACCATTGCATGGCTCGGGCCGACCGCAATATCCGGGCTGAACCCGAGCCCAGCAGTGCCCACAGACCCAGGCAGGGAAGTGAAATCAGAAAAAAAACCAAAGACAGGTACATCACCTGGCTCTCGCGTTGCGCGCCAGTACCCGCAAATACGCTCACCACTGCCAGCGCCATCACCCAGGTCTTGGGGTTGACCAATTGCAGCGCTGCGGCACCGGACAGGCCCAAGGGTTCTTGCCTGGCATCGGCCTGGATGGTTTGAGCCGGGGCGCTGAAGATTCGCCAGGCCAGGACACTCAGCCAGGCTACGCCGACCCATTGCATCGCGGTTTGCACCTTGGGCATTTGCACCAGCGACTGGCCGATCCCGCAGCCCACCAGCAGCACGATCCCCGCAGCTCCCGCGCAGGCACCGAAAATGATCGGCAGCGCAGCCTTTAAACCGTAACGGGCGCTGTTGCTCAGCACCAGGATATTGGTGGGGCCGGGGGTAATGGAGGCGACGAATGCAAACAGCATGAAAGGGAACAACGTGGACTGCATGGAGGGGAGGCTCCGGTATACCAATCGATGGAGTCGAGCTTCACAAACCCACGCGCTACCTGTCTGGAAGATTTGAGCAACGCTTGCGATAGGCCGCCGGGGTCAGACCGTAGGCGCGCATAAACCAGCGGCCCAGGTGGCTCTGGTCGGCAAAGCCCAGCAGAGTGGCCACTTGCGCTGGCGGCTCGCCTTTAGCCAACAAGTGCCGGGCACGCGCCAGGCGCAGTTGCACCAGATAAGCATGGGGCGCCAAGCCGAAGGCGCTCTTGAAGGCACGGGTCAGGCGGAAACGGTCGACGTTGCAGGCCCGCGCCAGTTCATCCATACCCACGTCGTGATGCATATGTGCATGCAGATATTCCCGGGCCTTGTGGGCCACCTGTGGCAGACGCGGGTCTGGGTGATAACGGGTGCGCCAGTAAAGTTGGCCGGTGATGAGCTCCAACAACTGGTCCATCGCACGCTGGCGCACGATGCGCAATTCGCTGCTATGCAGCGACTGGAACGCTTGGCTGGTGGCCAACGCCAGGCGTGGGTCGCAGATCAAGGTATTGGCAAAGCTCAACTGGCTGTTGGCAGGCGCCTCTTCAAACACCGCACTCACTTCCCGTGCCAGCCATTGCGGGTCGAGGTAGAGCATGTGATAGGTGAAGCCATCTACCGTTGGTGCGTCGCCGTCATGCAACTCGCCGGGCTCCAGCAGGAACACCTGGCCGGGTACGCTGTTATGGCGGGTGCGGCGGCAATTGAACTGCTGCACGCCTTGTTCGGTGACGCCGATCAGGTAGCTATCGTGCCAATGGGGGTCGTAGGCGTGGCCTTCGAAATGCGCGCGCAACGTCTCGATGCGGGTGTCGGCGTCCTGGGATAGGTCGATCCAATTGTGCGCGGCCATAAACCACCTAGATGGAAAAGTTAAGCGTATTCATGCTCGGCGGTTGTGTGAGCGTCTAGAAGGTTTGTGCAGCCCTAGCCGAACAGCCCGGCGGCGATGTTGATCGAAAACCCCAGGATGGCGGTATTGAATAGAAACCCGATCAACGACTGCCCCAGCACCACCTTGCGCAGGCCACGGGTAGCGACGCCGACATCCGAGGTTTGCACCGCCACACCGATGGTGAAGGAAAAATACAAGAAGTCCCAGTAGTTAGGGGTGAGCAAGCCTTCGGCAAAGCGCAGCGCCGGTTCCTTGCCCGGCCAAGTGTAATAGAGCCTGGCGTAGTGCACGCTGAAAATCACCCCGATCAGCAGCCATGAGCCGATCACCGTCAGCCCTGTAAAGCCGTAGTGCAGCAGGCGCTCGGAGGTGGCCAGGTCCTTGCTGCCGACCAGTTCGAAGGTAATGGTCGCCAGGCTGGCGATGGCGGCGATGCACACCATGAACAGCACCAGGCCGGCGTTCTCGTCCTCGATTTCGGCGATGCGCTTGACGTCTTCGGCCTTGGCGCGAATGGTCAGCCATAGCATCAATACCAGGTAGGTCCAGACTCCGGCGTTCCAGCCGATCAGGATTTTGCTGGCGAGAGTGTCGGCCGGTACCAGAATGCCCACGACAAGGCCCAGTACGGCTGCGGACGAGAGGCGAGGGTGGGTGCGGGCGAGGAAGGGCATGGTTGGTCACAGCTGGCGATAGTTGAGCAGACTGTACCTGATCCTGTGGGAGGGGGCTTGCTCCCGATGGCAGTGTATCAGTGCCAAATATGCGGACTGACACACCGCCATCGGGAGCAAGCCCCCTCCCACATTGGATTAATCTTTGTTGTGTCGCTTGCGCACCAGCTTCATCACCACCACAAAGAACACCGGCACAAACACCACCGCCAAGGTCGCCGTGATCATCCCGCCAATCACACCGGTACCAATCGCCTGCTGGCTGGCCGAACTGGCCCCGCTGGCAATTGCCAGCGGCACAACGCCGAGGATAAACGCCAGCGAGGTCATGATGATTGGTCGCAGTCGTAACCGTGCAGCCTTCAGGGTGGCGTCGATCAAGTCCTCGCCCTGGTCATACAGGTCCTTGGCGAACTCGATGATCAGGATCGCGTTTTTCGCCGACAGGCCGATGATGGTGATCAGGCCGACCTTGAAGAACACATCGTTAGGCATGCCACGCAGGGACACAGCCAGGACTGCGCCAAGCACGCCCAGGGGCACCACCAGCAACACCGAAGTCGGGATCGACCAGCTTTCGTACAAGGCAGCTAGGCACAGGAACACGATCAGCAACGACAGCACCAGCAGCAACGGTGCCTGGGAGCCGGACAGGCGTTCCTGCAAGGACAAGCCGGTCCATTCCTGGCCCAGGCCCGCAGGCAACTGGCTGACCAGGCGCTGGATTTCCTCCATGGCCTCGCCGGTGCTGTGCCCCGGCGCCGCTTCACCGCTGATGGCGATGGCCGGGTAGCCGTTATAGCGGGTCAACTGCGTCGGGCCCTGGGTCCACTTGGCTTCGACAAAGGCCGACAGCGGCACCATCTTGCCGGCGTTGTTGCGCACGTTGATCTTCATCAGGTCGGCCACCTGGCTGCGCTGGTCGCCTTCGGCCTGCACCACCACCCGCTGCATACGGCCCTGGTTGGGGAAGTCATTGATATACGCCGAACCAATCGCCGAGGAGAGCACATTGCCGACGTCGGCAAACGACACGCCCAAGGCATTGGCTTGCTTGCGGTCGACTTCCAGTTGCACTTGCGGGGCTTCGGCCAGGGCGCTTTCGCGCACGTTGGCCAGGATCGGGCTTTTTGCCGCAGCGTCCAGCAGTTCGGTACGCGCAGCCATCAACCCGGCGTGGCCAACGCCGCCACGGTCCTGCAAGCGGAACTCGAACCCACTGGAGGTGCCGAGGCCGTCTACCGGCGGTGGCAGGACGGCATAGGCAATCGCATCCTTGAGTTCGCTGAAGGCCATGTTGGCGCGGTCGGCAATCGACGCTGCCGAATCATCACTGCCGCGTTCCGACCAGTCCTTGAGCGTGGTAAATGCCAGCGCCGCGTTCTGTCCGGAGCCGGAGAAACTGAAGCCCATGATCATGGTGGTGTCACCCACTCCAGGCTCGCCTGCGTTGTGCGCTTCGATCTGTTCGGCCACCTGCACCGTACGGTTCTTGCTGGCACCCGGTGGCAGCTGGATATCGGTGATGGTGTAGCCCTGGTCCTCCACCGGCAGGAACGAGGAGGGCAAGCGGCTGAACAACAGCCCCATGCCCACCAGCAATACCAGGTAGATCAGCAGGTAGCGGCCGCTGCGCTTGAGGGCGTACGCCACCCAGCCTTCATAGCGATTGGTGAGTTGGTCAAAGCGCTTGTTGAACCAGCCGAAGAAGCCACCCTTGGCGTGGTGCTCGCCCTTGGCAATCGGCTTGAGCAAGGTGGCGCACAGGGCCGGAGTCAAGGTCAGGGCCAGGAACGCCGAGAACAGGATCGAGGTGGCCATCGACAGCGAGAACTGCTGGTAGATCACCCCCACAGAACCTGGCATGAACGCCATCGGCAGGAACACCGCCACCAGCACCAGGGTGATACCGACGATGGCACCGGTGATCTGGCCCATGGCTTTTTTCGTCGCGTCCTTGGGTGACAAGCCCTCGGTGGCCATGATGCGTTCGACGTTTTCCACCACCACGATGGCATCGTCCACCAGGATGCCGATGGCCAATACCATGCCGAACATGGTCAGCACGTTGATCGAGAAGCCCAGCAACAGCATGGTGGCAAAGGTGCCCATCAACGCAATTGGCACTACCAGCGTGGGGATCAGGGTGTAGCGCACGTTCTGCAGGAACAGGAACATCACCGCAAACACCAGCGCCATGGCCTCAAGCAAGGTGTAGACCACCTTGGTGATCGAGACCTTGACGAACGGCGAGGTGTCGTAGGGGATCTTGTATTCCACATTGGCCGGGAAATAGCGCGACAGTTCGTCCATCTTTGCCCGCACCAGGGTTGCGGTGCTCAGCGCGTTGGCGCCCGGCGACAATTGCACGCTGACGGCGGTGGAGGGCTTGCCGTTCAGGCGAGTAGAGAACTGGTATTCCTGGCTGCCGACTTCGACCCGCGCCACATCACCGATGCGTACGGTAGAGCCGTCGGGGTTGGCCTTGAGCACGATATCGGCAAATTCCGCCGGGGTCGACAGCTGGCCCTTGACCAGGATTGCCGCGGTGATTTCCTGGGTGTTGGTGCCCGGCAAGTCACCGATGCTGCCCGCCGAGACCTGGGCGTTCTGGGCGCTGATCGCCGCGTTGACATCGGCCGGCGTGAGGTTGAAACCGATCAGCTTCTGCGGGTCGATCCAGATGCGCATGGCGCGTTCGGCGCCATACAGCTGGGCCTTGCCGACGCCGTCCAGGCGCTTGAGTTCGTTCATCACGTTGCGCGCCAGGTAGTCGCTGAGCGCAACGTCATCGAGCTTGCCGTCGCTGGAGGTCAAGGTCACCAGCAGCAGGAAGCCGGCGGAGACTTTTTCCACCTGCAAGCCTTGCTGGGTCACGGCTTGCGGCAGTCGCGGCTCGACCACCTTGAGGCGGTTCTGCACATCCACTTGGGCCATTTCCGGGTCGGTGCCCGGCTGGAAGGTCGCGGTGATCGTCGCCGAACCCAGGCTGCTCTGGGATTCGAAATACAGCAGGTGATCGGCACCGTTGAGCTCCTGCTCGATCAGGCTGACCACGCTTTCATCCAGGGTCTGGGCCGAAGCACCTGGGTACACCGCGTAGATTTCCACCTTCGGTGGCGCGACGTTGGGGTACTGGGCTACCGGCAACTGCGGGATCGCCAGGAAGCCAGCCAGCAGGATAAACAGGGCCACCACCCAGGCAAAAATCGGGCGGTCAATAAAGAACTGCGGCATGACGGGTTATTCCTTTACGAGCGGGCTGTCGTCCACTTCAACTTTTTCACCGGCGCGTGCGTGTTGCAGGCCCTCGACGATGATGCGGTCGCCGGGCTTGAGGCCGCTGCTGACAATCCAGCGATCTTCGATCACCGCGCCCAATTCCACCGGCTGCTGGCTGACGGTCTGCTCGGCGTCCAGCAGCAACACCATCGGGATGCCGGCGCTGTCACGGGTGATGGCACGTTGCGGCACGCTGATGCCTTGCTTGTCCACGGCCTGCTCCAGGCGCACCCGTACGAAACTGCCGGGCAACAGGTCGAGGTCCGGGTTGGGGAACTCGCTGCGCAGCGTGATTTGCCCGGTGCCCGGGTCAACGCTGATCTCGGCGAACAGCAGTTTGCCCGGCAACGGGTACAGGCTGCCGTCGTCCTGGATCAGGGTGGCCTTGGCCTGGTCCTGGCCGACCTGCTTCAAGCTGCCGGCACGAAAGGCGCGGCGCAGGTCGTTCAACTCACGGGTGGACTGGGTGAGGTCGGCGTGGATCGGGTCCAGTTGCTGGATGATCGCCAGCGGCGTGGCTTCGTTCTGGCCGACCAGCGCGCCTTCGGTCACCAGGGCACGGCCGATGCGGCCGGAAATCGGCGCGGTCACGGTGGCATAGCCCAGGTTCAGCCTGGCGCGCTCGACGGCAGCCTTTTGCGCAGCAACCTCTGCGTTGGTCTGGCGCAGGGCGGCGCGGGCGTTGTCGTATTCCTGGCCGCTGATGGCGTTGCCTTCAACCAACTGGCTGTAGCGCTGCTCTTGCAGGCGGGCCTGGAACGCATTGGCTTGGGCCTTGCTCAGGTTGGCCTGGGCGCTGTCCAGGTCAGCCTTGAAGGGCGCCGGGTCGATGCGGAACAGCACGTCGCCCTGTTTCACATCGTGACCTTCCTTGAACACACGCTGCATGACCACACCGGCCACTCGGGCACGCACTTCGGCAATGCGCGGCGCGGCGATACGCCCGCTCAGTTCGCTGCTAATGGACAGGGGCTTGGCCTGCAGGGTTTCGATGCGCACTTTGGCCAGGGGCATTTCCGGCGCCTCGTCTGCAGACTGACCACACGCGCTCAGCGCCAGTGTGAGGGCCAACAGGCAAAACGGCGCAAATAGATTCTTCGACATGCTCTTATCCCAATATTGACTGGCGCATCCTAAAGTCACCTGCGCCGTGGTGCTGTGAAGCTGTGTAGGTCGTGTGTGAAGAAGTGTAAGGTACGGCGCGCGTGGCGTCGGGGGCGTATATCCTTGCACAACCTTGCTCACAATGAAGATCAAATGTGGGAGGGAGCAAGCCCCTTCCCACATGGGATTTGTGTACGACTTATCAGTGTATTTTCTGGAAACACCCTATGCCCAACATCCTTCTGGTCGAAGACGACGCCGCACTCTCCGAGCTGATCGCCAGCTACCTGGAACGCAATGGCTATCACGTCAGTGTGCTCAGCCGTGGCGACCACGTACGCGAACGTGCGCGTCTCAACCCGCCGGACCTGGTGATCCTCGACCTGATGTTGCCGGGCCTGGACGGCCTGCAAGTCTGCCGCCTGCTGCGCGCCGACTCGGCGGGCTTGCCGATCCTGATGCTGACCGCCCGCGACGACAGCCACGACCAGGTGCTGGGCCTGGAAATGGGTGCCGACGATTATGTGACCAAACCCTGCGAGCCGCGCGTGCTGCTGGCCCGGGTGCGCACGCTGCTGCGCCGTAGCAGCCTGTCCGAGCCCCAGGTGGCCAACGACCGGATCATCATGGGCAACCTGTGCATCGACTTGTCGGAACGCACCGTCACCTGGCGCGAGCAGGCGGTGGAGCTGTCCAGCGGCGAATACAACCTGCTGGTGGTACTGGCGCGCCACGCCGGTGAAGTGCTCAGCCGCGACCAGATCCTGCAACGCCTTCGCGGCATCGAGTTCAACGGTACCGATCGCTCGGTGGACGTGGCCATTTCCAAGTTGCGGCGCAAGTTCGACGACCACGCCGGCGAGGCGCGCAAGATCAAGACCGTGTGGGGCAAGGGCTATCTGTTCAGCCGCTCCGAGTGGGAATGCTGAACCATGTTCCGTGTGCTGCTACGCCTCTACCTGATCACTATCGTCACCTACAGCGCAGCCATCTTTCTGATTCCCAAGCTGGTGATCCAACTGTTCGAACACCGCTACATGGACTACAACATCGAGCAGTCCCGTGGCCTGCAAAAGCTGATGGTCAAGCAATACCAGCGCGCACCGGTGGAGCACTGGTCCCAGGTGACCGACCAGTTGAGCCGCGATTTTGCGCCATTGAAGGTTGAACTGTTGCTGCGCCAGGACGCTCGCTATACGCCGCAGGAAGAACAACTGCTGGAGCAAGGCAAGTCGGTGATCCGCCTGGGCGAGTGGGGCTGGATGGAAGAAATCAGCTCGCCGATCAACCAGCAGTTCGCGGTCAAGCTGACCATTCCGCCGGACCCGCTGGACATGAACCTGCTGTACTGGTCGATGAACGTGCTGATCGGCGCGGCGCTGCTGGCGTGCCTGCTGGTGTGGCTGCGCCCGCACTGGCGTGACCTGGAGCGCCTCAAAAGCACCGCCGCGCTGTTGGGCAAGGGCCACCTCGGAGAGCGCACGCGCCTTCCGCCCAGCTCCAGCATCGGCAGCCTGGCGACGGTGTTCGACACCATGGCCGACGATATCGAGCACCTGCTGAACCAGCAGCGCGACTTGCTCAATGCGGTCTCCCACGAACTGCGCACACCGCTCACCCGCCTGGATTTCGGCCTGGCGCTGGCGCTCTCCGAAGACTTGCCCCAGGCCAGTCGCGAGCGTCTGCAAAGCCTGGTGGCGCATATTCGCGAGCTGGATGAACTGGTGCTGGAATTGCTGTCCTACAGCCGCCTGCAAAATCCTGCGCAATTGCCCGAACGGGTCGAGGTGGCGCTCGATGAGTTTATCGACAGCGTGCTGGGCAGCGTCGACGACGAGCTGGAAAACCCCGAGATTGTCATCGACGTGGCGCTCGACTGCACCGTGGAGCGCTTCAGCCTCGACCCGCGCCTTACCGCCCGCGCCTTGCAGAACCTGCTGCGCAACGCGACGCGCTATTGCGACAAACGCATTCAGGTGGGGGTCAAGGTGTGTCCCAACGGCTGCGAAATCTGGGTGGACGACGACGGCATCGGCATACCGATGGACCAGCGCGAGCGCATCTTCGAACCGTTCTACCGCCTGGACCGCAGCCGCGACCGTGCCACCGGCGGCTTCGGCCTGGGCCTGGCGATCAGCCGACGTGCCCTAGAGGCCCAGGGCGGCACCTTGACAGCCCTGGCCTCGCCTCTGGGCGGCGCGCGGTTTCGGGTGTGGTTGCCCAGCGCAAGCTGATCAGAGCACTTTGACCGCGCGGCCGATGGCCTGGATCGGCCCGGTCGGTTTACCGGTCGGCGAGCCACGCGGGTCTTCCAGGGTCAGCTCGAACAGCTGGTTGGGCGCAAGCGGCGGCAGCTTGTCCAGCGGTACCGAGAGCGTTTGCCCTGGCTTGACCAGCCCCAACGACACCGGAGCCTGCCAGCCATCGCCTTTGGTCCAGAACTGCAGGGCTTTGTCGTTCGGTACTTCCATTACGCCTAGCGGAATCAGTTGGATCTGTTGGTCATGGCTGGCCTGGATCACCCAACCGGGTGTCTGGCTCTGTGGCGCAACCAACACCACCACAAACGTCGAGTCGGCTACGGGCGGGCGGGTCAGCAACAGTGCGGCCAACACCAGTGTGGTCACCAAACCTGCGCCAGCCAATCCACGCCAGAGCGACAGCAGGTTCCACCAAGGCACGCCGGCATCCTGGTTTGCCGTGCTGTGTTCAATGCGCCGCCACAGCTGTGCGGATGGCGGCACGGGCTCGGCCAAGGCGGTCAGTGGGAGCAGACGCTGTTCCCAGGCATCCACCGCCGCACGCAGCTCGCTGTCATGTTTCAAGCGTTGCTCGACCTCGGCGCGTTGGTTGGCGGGCAGGGTGCCCAGCACGTATTCGCTGGCGAGTTCATCCAGTGGGTTGCTCATGCCATGCACTCGCGCAGCGCGACGAGGCTCCGTTTGATCCAGGCTTTGACGGTGCCCAGGGGCGTGTCCAGTTTCCGGGCGATTTCGTTGTGGGAATAACCGTCGACATAGGCGTGAAGAATGCACGTGCGACGGGTCGGGTCGAGTTGTTCCAGGCAGTTGTACACCTGGCCTTCTCGGGCGCTGAATTCGAAGCTGTCATTGGCGGCGGCGAGCTGCTCGTGTTCATCGCTCAATGCCACTTCCCGGTAGTGATTGCGCACGGCATTGAGCGCCAGGTGCCGGGTGATGCTGAACACCCAGCCCCGTGCCGAACCGCGGCTTGGGTCGAAACTGCCAGCGCCGCGCCAGACCTTGATAAACGCGTCATGCACGACATCTTCGGCCAGGGCTTTGTCACGCACAATGCGCAACGCCACGCCGAGCAAGCGGCTGCTGTCCTCGGCATAGAGTTGGCGCAAGGCGCGTTGGTCGCCACGGGCACATGCCGCCAGGCAGGCTTGATAATCAAACAAACACGGCATCCTTAAAATGGCTGAGTCCTGTGGCGAGCGCACTCGCCACAGACAGCGTAGCCGAGTTTGCTCAGTTGGCCGCCCAGAAGATGTAGTCGGCCTGATACTTCACCACAGCCTGCTGGCCTTTGTTCGCCACCGTGCATTCGCTGCTAGGCGCCACACCGCCTTTGAGGGCGACCCGCTGGATGTAACTCACCCCGCTCATGGCACCTTTACCTTCAGCCGGGTTGGCCTTGACCAGTTGATAGGGCAGGTTGCCTGCACTTGAAGGTGCTACCGCCAGTTGGGTACCGGTGATTTTCGAGCCGTCCTGGGCTTGCCAGGTGGCGGGCGGGCCGAAGTAGCTGCCCACCGGCTTGCCGCTGCGGTCATTCAACACGGCTTTGGGGCCGACAAAGAACCACTCGGTCTGGCCGACGGCGTTGGCTTTGTCACGGCATTCGTAGGTGATTTCGCCGACCCCGGTGGTTTCCATCGTAATCTTGTGCCCGTCGGGCACCTTGATACTTTCAGGCAAGCCGGTCTGGGCGAAAACCGCAGGCGCGGCGGTGAGTGCAGCCGCGAAGCAGAACAGTGTTTTAGCGTTCATGGGTAGTGCTCCATTTGAGTAAAACAGCGGGGTGACTGCAAGGACTACACGCGACACGCCCGATTGGATGCACCGGTTAGAAAATAAACTTCAGAGGGCGCACACTGTGCGCCCGCACCCGCCCTATGAGGCGACACGCCGCGTTTTCATACAGGGCGTTGGCGCGAAGCCTTCACGGGTGAGTACTTTTCCGCACCTGAAATGAGCTGTTTTGCGTATCAGCATGTGGCAACCCCAGGAAGTGATCATGGATCGCTTCCTGTCGGTAAGCTTCATCGCGGCGCTACCAGCCGCGCAAAAGGCCACGGCGACCGAGCCATTGTGCGAGTTGATCGACACACACACAGCGCTGCGTGGGCGTGACACTGTAGCGTTCCGGTATCAGACCCAGCCCTATGTCTGCCATCGTCTGGCAGAAAAGGCATAAAGTCAGATCATATTGATATAAGTGGTTATAAGAAAAATCGCTATCCTGCGCCCAGAAATTTATAAGGCCGCAGGTAGCTGTAATGGATGTGGGTAATATTGGTTTCGTGGTTGCCGGCCTGATCGTTGGTTTTATCGTCGGCATGACCGGTGTCGGTGGAGGCTCCCTGATGACGCCGATTCTGTTGTGGTTCGGTATCAATCCGGCCACGGCGGTGGGCACTGACTTGCTGTATGCCGCCATCACCAAGTCCGGTGGTGTGCTGGTGCACAGCAAGAACCGCAACATCGACTGGACCATCACTGGCTGGCTGACCTTGGGCAGTGTGCCGGCGGTGCTTTTGACGTTGTGGTTCCTGGCCAGCCTGCACACCGACCCCAGCGCGATGAATGCGGTGATCAAGCAGGCGCTGGGCTTTGTGCTGTTGCTGACCGCATTGGCGATCCTGTTCAAGAAAAGCCTGTTGGCCTTTGCTCAGCGACATGCCGGTGATGACTACCAAATGCGCCCGCGCAACCTGAACGCCCTGACCGTGGTGACCGGCGCGGTCCTTGGCACCATGGTAGCCCTGACGTCCATTGGCGCCGGCGCCCTCGGCACGGTGGCGCTGTTTATTCTGTACCCGTTCCTGGCCACGCGCCGTCTGGTGGGCACCGAAATTGCCCATGCCGTGCCCCTGACCCTGGTGGCGGGCCTGGGCCACGCGAGCATGGGCAATATGGACTGGCATCTGCTGGGCTTCTTGCTGATGGGCTCGTTGCCGGGGATCTACTTCGGCAGCCATATGACCGGCAAGATCTCCGACAGCGTGTTACGTCCGTGCCTGGCGGTGATGTTGATGGCGGTGGGGTACAAGCTGGCGTTCTGAGCTGCATGTGCTCCAAATGTGAGAATAGGTATCTACACATCTTTTGGTACGGCGCTGTACCCTGTGGGAGGGGGCTTGCTCCCGATGGCGGCCTCAGGGCCGACCAGGATGTTGGATTAGACCGAGTACATATCCATTGCTGCGGTAACGGCTGATATTGGTTCCGCTTTTACAGCGGGTCACTTTTGGAAAAGAGCCCCAAAAGTAACCAAAAAGGCTCTTGCCCCACCACTCGGCACCTCGCTTAGGCTCGGTGTGCCCGTAATCCGCCATGGATTTGGGGGGCCGCCGCCACGCGCCATCCATGGCGCGGGGCGGCTAAACCGGCATCCCTGCCGGTTTACCCCCCAAATCCCTGTCGAATTCCGGCCAGCGTGGTTTAACGGGGCGCCTAAGATCAAGATCAAAAGCAGATCAAGAGCAAGAGCGGCTCGCTTCGCATCGTGGTTACCGTAGGGGGGCTGCGAACTGAAGTTGTGTAGATACCTATGCCCCGATGAGGGAGTGTCAGTAAATACATTCAGGACTGACCCACCGCTATCGGGAGCAAGCCCCCTCCCACAGTTTGACCCAGATCAACTTCAGGCCTTCGCCGGGCCGTTGCCGATTTGCCACACAAACGGTGGCTCTGTCCCGTTGATCACCCAGTCGCCCACGATCCGCGCCTTGTAGATCACCGGATTGTGCGAAGACACCGTCCGTGCGTTGCGCCAATGCCGGTCCAGCGCCTTGCCTTGGCGCACATCCGAGGCCCCTAAGGCGTTGAACAATTGGCTGGTGGCACGCTGGATCAAATCCGAAACCACCACTTGCGCCGTCGCCGACTCAATCTCAGCCGCCACATTGGCTTCGTGTTCGGCCACGTCATTGCCGCCAAAGCGCGCCAGATAAGCCTGTTGCGCCGGCACTGCGGCCTTCAACGCGCTGGCCTGGGCGGCGTATACCAACGCGGCGACTTCGCCCACCACCTGTTGCACCTGCGCATCCTGGCTGACGTGCGTTGCATTGCCATGGCTGTAGATGCGCTGGCGGTTGCGCACCTGGTGGCCCACGTCGATGAGCGCAGCGCGACCGATACCGGCCAGTGTCGCCAGCAACACCAGTTGGTAGAACGCAGTCTGGTATTTGAAGCGGGTGGCAAAGTCGATCAGGTTTTCAGTTTCCACCACCGCGTCGGTAAACCGCGAGGTGCCGCTGCCGGTGGTGCGCTGGCCAAAGCCGTCCCAGTCATCGCGCTGCACTACGCCTGGCTGATGGGTGCGGGTGGCGGCGATCACGGCGGCGCCGGTGTCGCTGCGTTGAGCGTAAACATCGATCCAGTCCGAGAACAGGCTGCCGGTGCTGTAGAACTTTTCGCCGTTGAGTTTCCAGCGGTCGCCGTCAGGGCTGACCTGGGTCACCACCTCACCGATGGCCACCGTGCCGATTTCGGTCCAGGCGCAGCCGACGATATCGCCATCGACAAAACGCTTGAACCACAGATCACGGCTTGCGCCGGGTGGCGCATTCAGGCGGTCTTCGGCAAATGCGAAGTGCCCGCGCAGGGCCTGGGGCACGTTGGAGTCGGCCGCTGCCAGTTCGATCAACAGTTCAAACAACTGCGGCAGTGACGCGCCATCACCGCCGTATTCCACCGGCACCCGCACCGCGCCAAAACCAGCGTCCTTGAGCCATTGAATCGGTTCGTAGGGCAGTGTGCGGCTGTGCTCGCGCTCAACCGCACCCTCGGCGATGCGCTGGAAGATCGGCCGAAAACGTGCGGCCAGCGCAGGGTAATCGGCGCCGGTAGACAGCGGGTTGATGACCTGATGTTCAGTCATGGGTAGGGCTCCTGGCAGTGATCGAATGTGCTGGAGATTGCACAGTTCGTGCCGGGACTTTGCTCCCCTGTTTGCGGTGCGAGAGGGTGATTGGGTGTTGCTCCTGCAACAGCAGATCGACAAACCGCTGCGATCGGTGACATTGCCGGCAGGCTGATCAGATATCCGATTTTTTAACGCAGCGCCCATGGCGCGGGCATTTGCGGGTGACTGGCACGCTTGCTGCGTAAGCTACATGACATCCATTTGTGCGAGGTACCGTCCGATGAGTCAGCAAGCCGTGAAATTTGCCTATTGGGTGCCCAACGTCAGCGGTGGGCTGGTGGTCAGCAAGATCGAACAGCGCACTCACTGGGGCATCGACTACAACCGCAAACTGGCGCAGTTGGCCGAAGCCGCAGGCTTTGAATACGGCCTGACCCAGATTCGCTTCACCGCCGGTTATGGCGCCGAAAACCAGCATGAGTCCGTGGCGTTCAGCCATGCTTTGCTGGCGGCGACCACCACGCTCAAAGTGATCGCGGCGATCCTGCCAGGTCCCTGGCAACCGGCGCTGGCGGCCAAGCAATTGGCGACCATCGACCAGCTCACCAACGGCCGTATTGCGGTGAATATCGTCAGTGGCTGGTTCAAGGGCGAGTTCCAGGCCATTGGCGAACCCTGGCTGGAGCACGATGAGCGCTACCGTCGTTCAGAAGAATTCATCCGCGCCCTCAAAGGCATCTGGACCCAGGACGATTTCACCTTCAAGGGCGATTTCTATCGTTTCAACAACTACACCCTCAAGCCCATGCCATTGGGCCAGCCAGAGGTTTTCCAGGGGGGTAGTTCACGGGCGGCACGGGACATGGCGGCGCGGGTCTCGGACTGGTACTTCACTAACGGCAACACCCCCGAAGGCATCAAGGCCCAGGTCGATGATATCCGCGCCAAGGCCGCTGCCAATCACCATTCGGTTAAGGTCGGCGTGAACGCCTTTGTGATCGCCCGCGACACCGAAGAAGAAGCCCGGGCCGTGCTGGCGGAAATCATCGACAAGGCCGACCCGGAAGCGGTCAACGCTTTTGGTGATGCCGCCAAGCAGGCGGGCAAGGCTTCGCCGGAAGGCGAGGGCAACTGGGCCAAGTCCAGCTTCGAAGACCTGGTGCAGTACAACGATGGCTTCAAGACCAACCTGATCGGCACCCCGCGGCAGATCGCCGAACGCATTGTCGCGCTCAAGGCCGTGGGCGTGGACCTGGTGCTCGCGGGCTTTCTGCATTTTCAGGAAGAGGTGGAGTACTTCGGCAAACGTGTTTTGCCGCTGGTGCGTGAGCTGGAAGCCACGGCCGATGCAGGCGCGAGCGTTTTTTCCAGGCACAAGGCAGCTGTGTGATCTTCGTAGTAGTCGTCGACCCAGGCAAAGCGCCGATAGCCATTGCGCTCATACAGGGAGAGTGCGCCGGGGTTGTCGGTGCGCACTTGCAGACGCAGGTACGCGCAATCGTTGGCCAGGGCGCAGGCTTCGATGTGCTCCAGTAACTGATGGCCCAGACCGATGCCTCGAGCGTGCTCGGCAATGGCGATGGAATACAAGCGCGCCAGCCGGGCGCCACGACGAAACAGCACCAGCCCATAGCCGAGCAGTTCACCGTGCTGTTGCACAAGCCACAACTGGCCATTGGCCCGGCTGATCATCCAGCGCAGACTGCGCGAAGACAGCCGATCACTGCTGAAACACTGCTGCTCCAACGCCACTAATGCAGGCACATCGTCGAGGGTTGCAACGCGAAAGAAAAGAGCCATAAGACCACCGTAAAAGTTGCGTAACGAAACGGGACTTCCCTAAAAGATCGTGCTTAATAGAAAAGGTCGAGTTCTCTAAAGCGGATCAATTATTATGTCGGCGGTACAAGGTCATTGGCGTCAAGTATCCGAGCAAACAGTTGCGGCGACAATAACGTCCAACGGTTATTTTTCCGCGCCACCCCGAAGTTCGAGCCAAGTGGTGATTATTGTCGAGCGCAAGGAAGATTGGGCCTCCTATTTTCCCAGCGAGGATATCGTCACCGCCCAGGAGTACCTGGAGCAGACCCGGGAAAACGAGACAGGCAAGCGCGTACAGGTAATCAACCTGTGCCGCAGCTACAAGTACCTGGGGCACGGCTACTACTGCTCGTTGCTGGCCGAGGCACGTGGGCACAAGGTGATTCCATCGGTGCGCACCATCAGCGAACTGACCAGGAAAGCCCTGTATGGCCTGTCTCTGGATGATCTGGACAAAAGCCTGGAAAAGGCCCTGAGTCATCATCTCTACAGCAATACCGAAGGCTTTACCCTGACACTGTATTTCGGTCGGACCACGATAGAGCCTTTGCAGGAGTTAGCGCGCCAGTTGTTTGAAACCTTTCCATGTCCGATCTTGTTAGTTGAATTCCGTCAACATAACGGCTGGCATATCGAAGGCGTTAAGTCTGGCGTATTGCACAAGTTACGCGACGATCAGGAAGACCAATTCGCCCACGCCCTCGACAACTTCAGTCGCAAGGTCTGGCGTCAGCCGCGCTCACGTCGGTTGGCCCGTTATGACCTGGCAATTCTTCACGATCCTCAGGAGCAACTGCCTCCGTCCAACCCCCGCGCCCTGGAAAATTTCATACGGGTCGGCAAGGGCCTGGGCATCGATGTGGAGTTGATCGAGCGCAAGGATTACGCGCGCCTGGCCGAGTACGACGCCTTGCTCATCCGTGAGACTACCAGCGTCGATAACCATACCTATCGTTTCGCCAAGAAAGCCGAAAGCGAGGGGCTGGTGGTGATGGATGACCCCGCATCGATCCTGCGCTGCACCAACAAGGTCTACCTCACCGACCTGCTGAACAGCCACCAACTGGGCATGCCGGCCACCGAGATTCTTTACAAGGAGCGGCCGGAAGATTTCGAGCGCGTCGGCGAACGCCTGGGCTTCCCACTGGTGCTGAAGATCCCCGATGGCTGTTTCTCCCGAGGGGTGATAAAGGTCGAAAGCCAGGCTGCGTTGCTCAAGGCCACGGCCGAGCTGTTCGAGCATTCGGTACTGCTGCTGGCCCAAGAGTTCTTCTACACCGAATACGATTGGCGCATCGGCGTGCTCAACCGTAAACCGATTTTCGCCTGCCAGTACTTCATGTCCAAGGGGCATTGGCAGATCTACAACCACAAGGCCATTGGCCAGGCCGTCAACGGTGAGTGTCGCACCCTGGCGGTCCACGAAGCGCCAAAAGCCGTGGTGGAACTGGCAGTGAAGACTGCCAACCTGATCGGCGACGGCCTCTATGGCGTGGACCTCAAGCAGTCCGGCGACAAGGTGGTGGTGATCGAGGTCAACGACAACCCCAACCTGGATGCGGGCATCGAAGACGCCTACTTGCAGGACGACCTGTATGGCCTGGTGCTGGAGGAGTTTGTGCGCCGCCTGGAACTTAAGCGCCAGGGCCAGGTGTGGTAACAATCAAGCAGATCGCCGAAACTCGCGGTTGCCAGGGCAGGAAGGCGAGCAACCTTTACCTGCCGTCGGACGGTTGATTCGATGCCAGTAAAACCGACATCCGGTTATATTCAGGTTGTCCGCCTGAGTCTATAAATACCGTTCCCAGATGGGAATATAACGACGTTCATGATTCAGGCTCGCAACGTTGGGCCTGAAGCAGTTCCGTTGATGGAGCAGTTCAGCGTCACATTTGTGAGTGCACGTCTCTTTAATGGATTTAAGGAGACACGACATGACTGACTTAATAACTTTTGCCCTGCCTGAAGCTGTAACTGATAGCAAGGCCGATCGCCAATTGGGCCGAGCGCTCATAGATGCTTGGCGCAAAGACGGTATTTTTCAGATCAGCATCCATGACGAACAGGACCAGAAGGTCAAGCGCGCCATGGCAGCCAGCAAGGCTTTTTTCAAACTGCCCCGGGAAGAGAAGTCGCGCTTAGTCAGCAGTCTTACCTATGCAGGGTATGTTGCTTCTGGCGAAGAGGTCACGGCTGGCGAGCAGGATCAATCGGAAATTTTCACCATTTGCAAAGATCTGCCACTGGAGGATCAGCGCGTCGTAGACGGCTGGCCGTGCCACGGTCCCGTGCCATGGCCCAATGACGAATACCGCGACAGCATGAAAGCCTTCCTGGAGGAATTGGGTGACACGGGCGAAAAGTTGTTGAAGCTGGTGGCACTCGGACTGGGATTGGAAATAAATGCTTTGACGCAGCTTAGCGAGGATGGCTGGCACCATATGCGTGTTCTGCGTTTCCCTGCCGAGTCGGCGCAAACCTGCCGAGGTATTGGAGCCCATACCGACTACGGCATGCTGGTGATCGCTACTCAGGATGAGGTGGGAGGTTTGTATATTCGGCCTCCGGTCGACGGCGAACATCGCAAGCGCAACTGGTTGCCTGACGAAAGCACTGCAGGTTTATTCGAAAACGACGAGCCCTGGACGTTCGTGAAACCGGTACCGCGCGTGTTCACAGTGTTTCCGGGTGATATTTTGCAATTCATGACCGATGGACTTCTGCTCTCGACGCCTCACAAGGTCAAGCTAAACTCACGTGAGCGTTTTGCCATGGCCTACTTTCACGAGCCGAGTTTCAGCGTTTCAGCCAAGCCATTATTCAGTCAGAGCCGTACTGAACGTATTCATTACGGCACACATTTCACCAACATGTTTATGCGTTGCTATCCGCAACGGATAACGACCCAGTGCATTCTCAAGGAGAATCGCTTGAGCCACCTGGAAGGTATTAGTCTGGCCCACGCGCACCCTTGAGTTCGTTACTCTCCCGAGCGGGTAGGCCGCTCGGGAGACTTTTCAATGGCCGATCAGCGCCCATTGCTCAAGGTAGTGATTCCACCGGTTCTGCATCAGTTTGTTTTTGCAACGTGAGCACCTCAAACCCGTCCGCCGTCACTGCCACAGTATGTTCCCACTGCGCCGACAGACTGTTGTCCTTGGTCACCACCGTCCAGCCATCCTTGAGACTGCGCGTCTTGGCGCCGCCCTGGTTGAGCATGGGCTCCACGGTAAACACCATACCTTCGCGCAGAACGAGGCCGGTGCCAGGGCGGCCGAAGTGCAGGATCTGTGGCTCTTCATGCATCTGTTTGCCGATGCCATGGCCGCAGTATTCACGCACCACGCTGTAGCCGTTGGCCTGGGCGTGACTCTGAATCGCATGACCGATATCACCCAGGCGAGCGCCGGGCTTGACCTGGCGGATGCCGGCCCACATCGCCTCGAAGGTCATTTCCACCAGGCGTTTGGCCTTGGGCGCCACGTTACCGATCATGTACATCTTGCTGGAGTCGGCAATGAAACCGCCTTTTTCCAGGGTGATGTCGATGTTGATGATGTCGCCGTCCTTGAGGAACTGCGTGGCGCTGGGCATGCCATGGCACACCACTTCGTTGATCGAGGTGTTGATGCAAAAGGGGTAGTCGTACTGACCCAGGCTGGCGGGGCGGGCCTTGAGTTCGTGGCGGATGAAGGCTTCGACGGCGCTGTCCAGCTCAAGAGTGGAGAGGCCGGCGGCGACATAACCGTCGAGCATGTCGAACACCTGGGCCAGCAGGCGCCCCGACTCTCGCATCACGGCCAGTTGGGCGGCAGTCTTGATCATCAGCTGCGTCCCCGGATCAGGTCGGGCTTGTCCAGCAACAACTTGTTGATCAGCTCGTTGTAGGGCAGGTGCGGGTTGAGCTCGGCGAGCAGGCCGATCTTGATCCAGAACTCGGCCTGGGCGTTGATGGAGCGGTCCATGGCGGCGCTGGCCAGGCGCAGCTGTTCGTGCAGTTGGTCGGTGATTTTGACGATGCCCATGAGGTTCACTTGTAGGGTTGATATACAAAGCGTATACGTTTCGTATGCTTTGCGTAAACCCCTGGTTCAAATCAGGCGCGCGATAGTTGCGACATGTTGCCGAAAAGAGCGTCGACACAGGTTGCTGTTTGAACTGACATGCAGGGTTAAACGTTTAATCGCAGTGGTTCGACGATTATTTAAAGGCTGCAATCGGCTTCATATTAATCGGCAGGCCGCTTATGAAGAAAAGTTACAACAACGCTGAGATTTGCCGAGTAGGCTGGGTGAGTACAGGCGTCTGCCAGGGTTGGCAAGACGGGGCAGGCTAGCGCCTGCCAGCCCATAAAAACTGATTGGCAGTCTCAAAAAAGGAGAGGTTGGCCATGCTTTCGGAACTGGAACTTCGCAGCATTATTGAAGGAAGTTTTCTGCCTAAACGGTGCGAATGCACCAAAGCCGAGGATGCTTCGTTGACGATCAAGGTGTATGACGACCGCGACCGTGACCGGGTGGATTTGGAAGTCAAAGGTATAAACGCCGACAAACTCGACAGCAGTCGAGCCATTTGCAACCTGATCACCGGGTTGCGTGAAGACCTCAAGCACACCCAGACCCACACCCCCGCCCTGCGTCGAGCAGGAGGGCGCGGTTATTTCTAGTTAAGCCTTGAATTCAAGTTGACCCAGGGCCTGGCATTCGCCAGGCCCATTGTTATGCGCGTCAGCCCAGCTGATGACGGTACGGCAGGTCGGGGCCGGTCTTGGTACAGGTCAATGCGGCAGCCCGAATCGCAAAGCCGAGCATGTTATCAATCTGCGCGCGCGTGAGCTGTTGCAGGCCAGTCACTGAGTCAAGCTGATGCTCGGTCAGCCAGGCAATCAACGCGGCCTGGAAGGTATCGCCGGCCCCCACAGTGTCAGCCATCACCACCTTGACTGCCGGTGCCGACCAGTTGCCGTGCTGACGGCTGAATACGCTGGCGCCATCGCCGCCGCGGGTGAGGAACACCAGTTGGCAGCGGTGTTGCAGCCAACCGTGCAGCACACTTTCGGGTGACTGGTCGGGGTAGAGCAGGTGCAGGTCCTCATCGCTGACCTTGATCAGGTCGGCATGTGTGACCAGTTCGGCGACGCGATCACGCCATAGTTGGATGTCCGGCTGCGGGTTAAGGCGCACGTTAGGGTCCAGGCTGATCAGGCGCTTGCCGCTTTCGCGCTTGACCAGCGCCAGCAGGGTGTCGCCAATCGGTTGCACCACCAGTGAGAACGAGCCGATATGCAGCCCGCGCACCTCTTCGCCGAGTACCGGTAAATGCGCGACTTCCAGCAACCGATCCGCACAGCCTTCGCCACGGAAGTTGTACTGCGGTGAGCCATTGGCGCCTACAGCGACCATCGACAACGTGGTCGGCGCGGCAAATTCCACCAGGAACTGCTCGCTGACCCCTTCATTTTTCAGCACCTGCAACAAGCGCCGGCCGAGGAAGTCGCTGGACAGGCCGCCGAACAACCCGGCTTCAATACCCAGGCGGCGCAGGCCCACGGCCACATTGAAGGGGGAGCCCCCGGCAATCGCCTTGTAATTGACTTTGGCGGCCTGCCCGCTGGCATCCTCCTCGCTGAAAAAATCAAACAGCGCCTCACCACACACCAGATACATAGTCGTTCGCTCTTAAAGGGATGCCACGTGCTGTTGATAACGCTCATACGCCTGTTGATAGGCGCTGACACTCTCGGTTGCCGGCAAGGTACGGCTGGCCGGGTCGACGCTCACACATTTGTCGCACAGGCTGGCCAAGGGTTCGCCGCTCTGGCACCAGGCGGCCTGGATTGCCGCGCCCAGGGCGGCGGCTTCGCTCTGTTCGGTGCACACCACTTCGGTGTGCATGATATCGGCGACCATCTGCCGCCACACCGGGCTTTTCGAGCCGCCGCCGATCAGGCGGATGCTCTGACTTTGCAGGCCGGTCTGGCGCAGCAGGTCAAGGCCATAACGCAGACCGAAGGTGGTGCCCTCGACCACGGCGCGGCACAGGTTGGCGCGGGTCAGGTTGGTCATGGTCAGACCGTGCAGGCTGCCGGTGGCGTGGGGCAGGGCAGGCACGCGTTCGCCATTGAGAAACGGCAGCATGCAAACCCCGTCGGCGCCAATGGGGGCTTGCTCGACCAAGGCGTTGAACGCCTGCAAGTCGAGTTCGAACAGCTCGCGAATTACCCCGGTGGCGTTGGTCAGGTTCATGGTGCAGATCAGCGGCAGCCAGCCGCCACTGGACGAGCAAAAGGTCGCTACCGACGCCTGCGGGCTGACGTTGGGCTGGTCGGCAAACGCATACACGGTGCCCGATGAGCCCAGGCTCATGGTGATCACGCCGGGAGCGATATTGCCGGTGCCGATGGCGCCCATCATATTGTCGCCGCCGCCGCTGGACACCACGGCGTTGGGGTTGATGCCCAGGCGCTCGGCAATGGCCGGCAGGATCGTGCCCACCGCCTGGTCGGCTTCGATCAACTGCGGCAGCGCTGCCTCCAGGCGGCCGCTGGGGTCGATGTGCCTGAGCAGCGCCACATCCCAGGTGCGGCTGCGCACGTCAAAGTAACCGGTGCCCGAGGCGTCGCCGTACTCGGCGCAGGCGCGACCGGTGAGCCAGTAGTTGAGGTAGTCGTGGGGCAGCAGGATATGGGCGATGCGTGCAAATACGTCCGGGTGCTGTTCACGGGTCCAGAGCAGTTTGGAGACGGTGTAGCCCGGCGCGATGGCTACGCCCAGGCGTTCCAGGGAGCCGCTTTCGCCGCCCAGGTGTGCCAGCAGGCGCTCGTTCTCCGGCGCGGTTTCGGTGTCGCACCATAACTTGGCCGGGCGCAGCACTTCACCTTGTTCGTCCAGCAGCACCAGGCCGTGCTGCTGGCCGGAAACGCCGATGCCAAGGATGTCCTGGCCGTCCACCCCGGCTTGTTGCAGGGCGCGGTGGGTGGCTTCGGTGAAGGCGTGCAGCCATTCCTGGGTGTGTTGCTCGCGCTGGCCGTTGGCGCCGCTGATCAAGGTATGGGCGGCGGCGCCCAGGCCCAGCACCTTGCCGCTGGAGGCGTCGAGGACGATGGCCTTGGTGCCTTGGGTGCCGCAGTCGATGCCGAGAAACAGGTTTTGCTGGGTCATGATGGAGTGCTCAGCAGTATTATTTTTGGATTGGTAACCCGGTCAAGTGTGGGAGGGGGCTTGCTCCCGATGAGGGAGTGTCAGTCAAATACCTTTCTCTGACCTACCGCTATCGGGAGCAAGCCCCCTCCCACAGTTTTAATCCGGTTTGTTCAGGAGTTGTTGCAGGGTTTGGGTGACGCCTTTGTCGCGCAGGCTTGCATAGCACCGCTCAAACGCTGCCACAAATGCCGCCGACTTGGGAATAGCCGTACCAAAAATCTCCTCCACGCCCAGCAAACGCTGGCTGATCAGCGCGTCATCACTCACCAGCCCCTGGCAGAACTCGGCCCGCGGATCGGGGATCGCGTAACGCACGCCATTTTCATCCACCCCCTTCAAATACAAGGCCCAGGCCGCCACCACCAGTGCGGCGCGTTCGGTCTCGCGCCCATCGGCAATCAAGCGATTGATGGTCGGCACGGTAAACTTGGGAAACTTCGACGAACCATCGGAACACACCCGTTCCAACTGGTCGGCAATCGCCTGGTTGGAAAAGCGCTCCACCAGCGTCTGCTTGTACACCGTCAGGTCGATGCCCGGCACCGGCGCCAGGTTCGGCGTAACGTCCAGGTCCATGTACGCACGCATATACGCCACGAACAGCGGGTCGTTCATGGTCTCGTGGACAAACCGATAACCCTTGAGAAAACCCAGGTAGGTGAGGGCCAGGTGGCTGCCGTTAAGCAGGCCGATCTTCATCTCTTCGTAAGGCGTGACGTCATCGGTGAACTGCACGCCGACCTTCTCCCAGGCCGGTCGACCGTTGACGAACTTGTCTTCCAGTACCCACTGCACAAACGGTTCGCACACCACCGGCCAGGCATCGTCGACGCCATGTTCATCATGCAGTTGCAGGCGGTGGGCGGTGCTGGTCATTGGCGTGATGCGGTCGACCATGGCGTTCGGGAAGCTCACGTTGGTTTTGATCCAGTCATGCAGCTCGGCGTTGTGCAGCGCGGCGAAGGCCAGCAGTGCCTTGCGCGTGACGGCGCCGTTGTGCGGCAGGTTATCGCAGGACATGACGGTAAATGCCGCAGTGCCGGCGGCGCGGCGTTGGGTGAGCGCTGCGCAGATAAAACCGAACACGGTTTTGGGTGTCTTGGGGTGCGCCAGGTCATGCTGGATCTGTGGCAGGTGGGCCATGAATTCGCCGTTGCTGTCATCGATGCAGTAGCCGCCCTCGGTGATGGTCAACGAGACGATGCGGATAGCCGGGTCAGCCAGTTTGTCGATCAACGCCTGGGCGCCGTCTTCGGCCAGCAGCATATCGCTGAGGGCACCGATGACGCGTACTTCGGTGTCGTCGGTGTCACCTAGCTCATACAGGGTAAACAAGTAATCCTGGCCGGCCAGGTCGTCGCGGGCCTTGCGGTCCTCGGCACGCAGGCCTACGCCACAAATGCCCCAGTCCAGGCCCTCGCCGGTATTCATCAAGGCGTCGGTGTAATACGCCTGGTGTGCGCGGTGAAAGCCACCGACGCCGATATGGGCGATGCCCTGGCGGGTGTCGGCAAGCGCATAAGCCGGGATTTTCACTTGCGGCGCCAACTGCGTGAGATTGTGTTTATTCAGTTTCATCTAAAAATACTCGCGGAGTCAGGCGGCTGCGCGCAGTGGGCGGGCCACCGCTACGCCGTCGGTGTCGAACAGATGGCAGTGCGCCGGGTCCAGGTGCAGGTGCAACGTCTCGCCGTACTGGCTGGCCATGTCGCCGCGAATGCGCATGGTCAGCGGCTCGCCATTGGCGGTGATGACGTGGCAGAAGGTGTCGCTGCCCAGGCGCTCGCCAACGTCAGCGGTGACGGTCAGGGTGGTTTGCCCTGGCGCGGCGATTTCCAGATGCTCGGGACGAATGCCCAGGGTCACCGCGCTGCCGACGCTCAAGGTCGCGCCACTCAACGGCAGGCTGATCAGGGTGCCAGCGTCCAATTGCACGTCGCAGCCCTGGCCTTCGACACGCGTGACCTTGCCCTTGAGAAAGCCCATCTTCGGCGTGCCGAGAAAGCCGGCCACAAACAGGTTGGCCGGTTGGTGATACAGCTCCAACGGCGAGCCGACCTGCTCGATACGGCCACTGTTGAGCACCACCACCTTGTCGGCCAAGGTCATGGCTTCGACCTGGTCGTGGGTCACGTAGATCATGGTGGCTTGCAGTTCTTTATGCAGGCGCGCCAGTTCCAGGCGCATCTGCACGCGCAGCGCCGCGTCGAGGTTGGACAGCGGCTCGTCGAACAGGAAGATCTTCGGGTTACGCACAATCGCCCGGCCAATCGCCACGCGCTGGCGCTGGCCGCCGGACAGTTGCTTGGGCTTGCGCTCCAGCAGCGGCCCCAGTTCCAGGATGCGCGCCGCTTCGCTGACCTTGCTCTCGACCAGCTTCTTGTCGACACCGGCCAGGTCCAGGGCAAACGACATGTTCTTGCGCACGCTCATGTGCGGGTACAGCGCGTAGGTCTGGAACACCATGGCCAGGTCGCGCTTGGCCGGGGTCACTTCGGTGATGTCGCGGCCATCCAGTTCGATGGTGCCTTCCGTGACTTCTTCCAGGCCGGCGATCAGGCGTAGCAGGGTGGATTTGCCGCAGCCCGACGGGCCGACGAACACCACGAATTCCTTGTCGTTCACTTCAAGGTCAATGCCCTTGATGATCGAGAAACCTTCGAAGCCTTTTTGCAGATTCTTGATTTTCAGGTTGGCCATGATGGGCCTCCTTTTCGAATTATTATTTGACGGCGCCGAAGGACAAACCGCGCACCAGCTGTTTCTGGCTGATCCAGCCAAAGATCAGGATCGGCGCGCAGGCCAGGGTCGAGACGGCGGACAACTTGGCCCAGAACAAACCTTCGGGGCTGGAGTAGGAGGCGATCAGTGCGGTCAACGGCGCAGCGCTCGACGAGGTCAGGTTCAGCGACCAGAACGCCTCGTTCCAGCACAGGATCAGCGACAGCAACACCGTGGAGGCCAAGCCACCCTTGGCGATCGGCAACAGCACGCGGACCATTTCCTGCCACAGGGTGGCGCCGTCCAGGCGGGCGGCTTCGAGGATGTCCTTGGGGATGTCCTTGAAGTAGGTGTACACCATCCACACCACGATCGGCAGGTTGATCAGGGTGTAGATGATGATCAGCGCGATGCGCGTGTCCAACAGGCCAAAGCTCTTGGCCAACAGATAGATCGGCATCAGTACGCCCACCGGTGGCAGCATCTTGGTCGACAGCATCCACAGCAGCGTGCCCTTGGTGCGCTGGGTTTCGTAAAACGCCATGGAGTAGGCGGCCGGCACCGAGATCAGTAGGCACAGGGCAGTGGCGCTGAACGAAATCACCACCGAGTTCCAGGCGTAGGCGAAGTAGTTGCTGCGTTCGTTGATGTGCAGGTAGTTCTCCAGCGTCGGCGTGAAGATGAACTGCGGCGGGGTGGCGAACGCATCGATTTCAGTCTTGAAGCTGGTCAGCACCATCCAGAAGATCGGGAAGAAAATCAGGATCGCGATGGCCCAGGCCAACGTGCCGAGCAGCAGGCTTTGCAGGCGGCGGGATTGTTGAAGTGTCATGGCGCGGCCCTCAAGGCTTGTCAGTCAGGTTTTTGCCGATCATCCGCACCAGGATGATCGCCGCGATATTGGCGATGACCACGGCAATCAAGCCACCGGCCGAGGCCATGCCCACGTCGAACTGCACCAGCGCCTGGTTGTAGATCAGGTAGGCGAGGTTGGTCGAGGCGTAACCCGGGCCACCGTTGGTGGTGGTGAAGATTTCAGCGAACACCGAGAGCAGGAAGATGGTTTCGATCATCACCACCACGGCAATCGGGCGGGCCAGGTGTGGCAGGGTCAGGTGCCAGAAGATCGCAATGGCGCCGGCACCGTCCAGGCGTGCAGCTTCCTTTTGTTCCTGGTCCAGGGACTGCATGGCGGTCATCAGCAGCAGGATCGCGAAGGGCAGCCACTGCCACGACACAATGATGATGATCGACAGCAGCGGGTAGTGCGCCAGCCAATCCACCGGCTCGGCGCCGAAGAACTTCCACATGGCGGCGAGGATCCCCGACACCGGATGGAAAATCAGGTTTTTCCAGATCAGCGCGCCGACGGTGGGCATGATGAAGAATGGCGAAATCAACAGTACCCGCACGATGCCACGGCCCAGGAACTCACTGGCCTCCAGCAGCGCGCTGATCAACACGCCGAATACCACGCTGATCAGCAAGACGCTGCCCACCAGCAACAGGGTATTGGTGGCGCCGGGCAAGAACCCCGAATCGGTAATGAAGTAGCTGAAGTTCTCCAGCCCCACGAATTGGTTTTCACCGGGGTAAAGCAGGTTGTAGCGGATCAGCGAAAAGTACAAGGTCATGCCCAGCGGCACGATCATCCACAGCAGCAACAAGGCCACCGAGGGGCTGACGAGGAACCAGCCGGGGTTGGCCAGGCGGTTTTTGGCGGGTGTATTCATTAGAATCAAGACCAGTCAGATACGAATCGGAGCGCGGTCAGTGTGGGAGGGGGCTTGCTCCCGATAGCGGTGTATCAGTCACACAATCATCAACTGGTAGATTGCTATCGGGAGCAAGCCCCCTCCCACATTTGACTGTGGTGAGGGCAGGGGTTACTTGGGGTAACCAGCCCGCTTCATTTCACGCTCGGTGGTGGTCTGCGCGGCGGTCAATGCGGCATCCACCGTCTGCTGACCGGTCAACGCACCGGAGAAGAACTTGCCGACCTGGGTACCAATCGCCTGGAACTCAGGAATGGTCACCAACTGGATACCGATATACGGCACCGGCTTCTCGGTCGGCTTGGTCGGGTCGGCCACTTTCAGTGATTCCAGGGTCACCTTGGCGAACGGCGCGGCCTTCATGTACTCGTCGCTGTAGGTGGATTGGCGCGTACCTGGCGGCACATTGGCAATGCCATCGGTCTTGGCCACAAGCTGGCCGTATTCCTTGGACGTGGCCCAACTGGTGAACACCTTGGCGGCGTCCTTGGCCTTGGAACTGGTAGGGATCGCTAGGCTCCAGGAGTAAAGCCACGAGGTGCCCTTGTCGGTCTTCTCGTGGGGCGCAAAAGTGAAGCCGACATGCTCGGCGACCTTGCTCTGGCTCTTGTCGGTGACAAACGAGCCCGCCACGCTGGCATCCACCCAGATCGCACACTTGCCGCTGTTGAACAGCGCCAGGTTCTCGTTGAAACCGTTGCTGGACGCACCCGGCGGGCCGGATTTCTTCATGTTGTCGACGTAGAAGTTCAGCGCGTCCTTCCACTCGGGGCCATTGAATTGCGGTTGCCATTTCTCATCGAACCAGCGCGCACCGAAGCCGTTGGCCAGGGTGGTGATCAGCGCCATGTTCTCACCCCAACCGGCTTTGCCGCGCAGGCACAGGCCGTATTGCTCTTTGGATTTATCAGTAAGTTTGGCCGCATATTCGCCGATCTGGCTCCAGGTCGGGTGCTCGGGCATCGTCAGCCCGGCGTCCTTGAACAGGTCGGTGCGGTAATAGGTGATCGAGCTTTCGGCGTAGAACGGCAGGGCGTACAGCGAACCCTTGACGGACAAGCCATCACGTACCGAAGGGAACACATCATCAAGGTCGTAGGAGGCCGGCAGGTCCTTCATCGGCTCCAGCCAACCCTTGGCGCCCCACAGTGCGGCTTCGTACATGCCGATGGTCAGCACGTCGAACTGCCCGCCCTGGGTGGCGATGTCGGTGGTGAGGCGTTGGCGCAGCACGTTTTCTTCGAGCACCACCCAGTTCAACTTGATCTCCGGGTGCTCGGCCTCGAAGGTTTTCGAGAGCTTCTGCATACGGATCATGTCGCTGTTGTTGACGGTGGCAATGGTCAGGGTTTGCGCGCCAAGGCTGACGGCGCTGAGGGTCATGCATGCAGTCATGCAGGAACAGGCAAGCAGAGCTTTTGCTGTGAACTTCATCGCGCACTCCATTTCCGCGCCCAGGGGGCTACAGAAGGACGGTTATTGTTGTTGTGTCTTCCTACAGGTAGCCAGGAAGAGTGTGCGTCGATTACAGCCTTGAAATGGGGTTGTGACAAATCCTTGGGCGCACGCGCACTGATACTTTTTTGCACTCGATGATCGCCCCCGTGACGCGTGGGGACGATCGATGCCGTATTTAACGCTCGATATCAGCCAGTACCCGCTCAGCCAACAATCGAGACACCTCGATCAACTGGGCAATCCCCAGAGCGCCTTCGCGCCGCGAGCCGTCGAGCTCAAAGGCGAAATCGCAGGTGAGGGCGTGGGCAGAAGCGAGTGACTCGCTGAGGTTGACCAGTAGGTCATGCGTGGAGATGCCGTCTTTTACGGTGAACAGCACGCTGGGTGCTGGATCGATTGGGGGATTTGGGGTGGGTTTGATCATGGTGGAACTCCTGATTCAAGTGGAGCTACCACTGATCGCCGCGACGCGATCGGGTGGTAGCTGTACGCAGGTTCGCGGACCGGAATCAGGAAACCGGCATACCCGAAGGTATCCCGCGCACAGCCACCATAAGGGCGCACAGTAGACGATAAAAAGACGTCAACTGAAAGCGGAAATGGCACTTTGCGTCTGATTAAACCGGGCCGCGACGCCCGACCGCTGAGTGTGCAGCGGTGTACGGAGACTAGAGATTGAGTGTCCTAGGGACAACCTCAAAACCTTGTAAGACGTTTCTGTTTCCTGACGCCTGCCGAACGATCAACCTCAAGCCAAATTCTGCTCAGTCAACCGCTGCACCGCCAATCGCCGGTAGTGGGACGGCGTCATACCCTTAAGCTGCTGAAAACGCCGATTGAAGTTGGAAATATTGTTGAACCCGGACTCAAAGCACACATCCGTCACAGCCTTGTCGCCATCGGCCAGCAACTCGCAGGACTTGCTGATGCGCAGCCGATTGACGAATTCAATAAAAGTACGCCCGGTCGCCTGCTTGAATACACGGGAAAAATACGTCGGTTTCATCCCCAGGTACTCCGCGACTTCTTCCAGCGGCAACTCGCGCGCGTAGTGGGCAAAGATGTAGTCCACCGCACGGTTGGTGCGGTCGATGCTGTGTTCATCGGCTTGCTGTGGCGTGGTTACGCCGGACAGCAGCTGGTAGTCCTCACAGGCGCTCAATACCTCCAGCAGGATAAAGAAATGCCCCAGGCGCGCCATGCCGTGGGGGTCTTCGATTTGCTGCATGAGGGTCATGGCGTGGGCAATGGTCTTTTTGCAGCGGAATTCGATGCCGTACTGCGCGCGTTCGAGCAGCGGCGCCAGGCGTTTGAGTTCGGTGAAGATATGGCTGCCGTGTTCGAACAACTCGTCGGTGAAGTTCACCAGCATGTCGCGCTTGGGGACCACTTCGCCTTCTTCCACCTGGCTGATCCAGTTGTGGGGCAGGTTGGGGCCGGTGAGGAACAGGCTTTGCGGGTAGAAGTTGCCGATGTAGTCACCGATAAACACCTTGCCGGAGCTGGCGACGATCAGGTGCAGCTCGTATTCCTTGTGGAAGTGCCAGCGCACCAGCGGGCAGGGGAAGCCGTGCTGGCGATAGATGATGGACAGACCGTTGTGATCGTCCATCAGCTCGTAGGAGGGATCGGTGATGCGCGTTGCTCGGGTCATGCTGCCGTCGCTTTATTGTGGTCGCTGCGTAGGATAATGCCCCGTCGCGCACGACCTCGCCAGCAGCAGTGTTTACAGGTTGCGGTTTTTTGCCTCGATCCACTGGGACATGTACTGGGTACTCTTGTGCGCGTGATGGCGCAGCATACTGCCGGTGAAGTTGTCCCGGCGATGGGCGTCGAGGTTGCGGCGGCATTGCTCCAGGCAGTTCACCAAGGCTGGCCCGTGCAGAGTCTGGTCATAGCGCCGGGCCAGCAGTTGGCGCCCGTGTTCCTGGGCCTGGGTCCAGCGCTCGTGGTCCTGGTAGAGGGCCACAGCAGCGGCGGCCAGGGCCGGGGCGTCGTGTTCGATCACGCCGGGCCAGGGTTGATCATCGCCCATGGCCTCGGCGCCGATCGGGGTGGTGACATTGGGGGTGCCGCAGAGCATGGCGTCGATCAACTTGCCCTTGATGCCCGCACCAAAGCGCAACGGTGCCAGGCAGATGCGTGCGGCGGTCATGACTTGCAGCGCATCTTCGGCCCAGTTCATCACATGAAAACCCTGTGCCGGGTTGTGCAGGGCGGTGGCCTTAGGTGGGGTGTAGGCGCCATAGATATGCAGCTGCGCGCCCGGCAACTGTTGGCGAATCAGCGGCCACAGGCTTTGCTTCATCCACAGCACCGCATCCCAGTTGGGCGCGTGGCGGAAGTTGCCGATGCTGAGAAAGTGCGCACGGTCTTCAAACGGCGCAAACGCGGCGGTAGGCGGTTGCAACATCAGCGGGCACCAGTGGAGCAGGGCGGCGGGCACCTTGAACTGCTCGGTGAGCAGGCGGATTTCCACGTCGGAGATCATCAGGCTGATGTCACAGCGGTAAATCGCGGCGATTTCGCGCTTGGCCAGGTCGGTATCGGCCATGCGCTGGAACTCGTCTTGAAGCGCAGGCGCGAATAGGGCGCTGAAGTCGTCGCTGTCGGGGTTGGCTTTCACCTGCTCCTTGAAACGCTGGTGGCGGGCATCGCGCAGGCTTTGCAGGTCGGAGGTTTCCAGCACGCGCAGGGCGTTGGGGCAGCATTGCTCCACGCGCCAGCCGAATTGCTCCTCCATCATGAAACGGTCGAACAGTACGATATCCGGGGCCAGTTCGCGGATAAAGTCATCGAAACTGCTGTTATTCAGTTCGATGGCGCATTCGGCGATGCCAAGTGCCGGCAAGTCGGCCTTGTGTTCGCCGATGGTCGCAGGGCTGCTGAAGGTAATGTCCCAACCTTGCGTAAGAAAACTCTCAAGGATCTGCATCATATGCCCCCCCGCAGCCGAGGAGCGGGGCTCTGGCCAGACGTAACCAATGACCAGAACTTTGGTGGCAGGCTGATTCATCGACGACGGTTTCCTTGAAGGGCAGGCGAAAAGCGCGCAATTAAACCACAACCTGGCGACATGACAATTTGTGTCTGGCGGTAGGTAGCATCGGCACTTTGTGGTTAACTTCGGCCTCTCGAATTCGTTTAACCAAAAACCAGCATAAGGATTCCGTTCATGGCTCAAGTCACCCTCAAAGGCAACACGGTCCAGGTTGAAGGCGAACTGCCGAAAGTCGGCGCCAAAGCCGCAGATTTCACCCTGACCGCCGGCGACCTGTCCGACGCCACCCTGGCCACCTTTGCCGGCAAGCGCAAAGTGCTGAACATCTTCCCAAGCGTTGATACCCCAACCTGCGCCACTTCCGTGCGCAAGTTCAATGCCCAGGCCAACGATGTGGCCAACACCGTGGTGCTGTGCATCTCCACCGACCTGCCATTCGCCCAAGCGCGCTTCTGTGGTTCCGAAGGCCTGGAAAACGTTAAGAACCTGTCGGACTTCCGTGATTCGGATTTCGCCGTTGATTATGGTGTGGCGATTGCCGACGGCCCGCTCAAAGGCCTGACCGCTCGCGCTGTCGTGGTACTGGACGAAAACGACAATGTGCTGCACAGCGAGTTGGTCAAGGAAATCGCGGAAGAGCCAAACTACGATGCGGCCCTGGCTGTATTGAAGTAACTGTTTCTGCGCGTAACTGTCGTTTGGCAGTAACACGTATGATGCATGATTGCGGCCTGGCCTAGTCCAGGCCGTTTTTATTTGAGTGTCAGCGGTTTAGCGAAATAGCTGGCGGACTAAGATCAGACGTTAAAAGTTGTAAGCCCAAGGTAAATAGCCGGTAAAGGTGCTTTTCTAAACGCCCCCCAGTGCTTATCTTTCAGCCTCCCGAAGAAGAAGCTCTCATCCCCAATGGTTGATCACTCCATGCAATCCTCCTCCCGCAACTCCCGCCGCTGGCTGTTTGGCCTGCTTGTGCTGCTGGTTATCGCCGGCCTGTGCTGGAAATTCTGGCCCGGCGGCGCGGCTCACAAGGACGCTCCTGCGGGGCACACCGGCAAGACCGGCATGGCGCGCCCGGGCTTCGGCGGTTCCACCGGCCCGGTGCCGGTGCGCGTGGCGCCGGTGGTGCAGGGGGAGTTTGCGGTGTACTACAAGGCGCTGGGCACGGTCACCGCGCTCAACACCATTAATGTGCGCAGCCGGGTGGGCGGTGAGCTGGTGAAGATCGCCTTTGAAGAAGGCCAGATGGTCAAGGCCGGCGACCTGCTGGCAGAAATCGACCCGCGCAGCTACCAGAACGCCTTGCTCCAGGCCCAGGGCACATTGCTGCAGAACCAGGCGCAGTTGAAAAACGCCCAGGTCGATGTGGAGCGTTATCGCGGCCTGTACGCCCAGGACAGTATCGCCAAGCAGACCCTGGACACCGCCGAAGCGCTGGTCCTGCAATACCAGGGCACGGTCAAGACCAACCAGGGCGCGGTCGACGATGCCAAGCTCAACCTTGAATTCACCAGGATCCGTGCGCCGATCAGCGGCCGCGTTGGCCTGCGCCAGCTCGATGTCGGCAACCTGGTCGCAGCCAATGACACCACCGCCCTGGCGGTCATCACCCAGACCCAGCCGATCAGCGTGGCGTTCACCCTGCCGGAAAATACCCTGGAAACCGTACTGGCACGTTACCACGCCGGCAACAAACTGCCCGTGGAAGCCTGGGACCGTAGCGACGTGAAAAAACAGGCGGTCGGCGTGTTGCAGAGCCTGGACAACCAGATCGACGTCACCACCGGTACTTTGAAGTTCAAGGCGCGCTTTGATAACAAGGACCAGGCGCTGTTCCCCAACCAGTTCGTCAATGTGCACTTGCTTGCCGACACCTTGCATAACGTGGTGTTGGCGCCGTCGGCGGCGGTCCAGTTCGGCAACACCGGCACCTTTGTCTACAAGCTTGACGGTGACAACAAGGTCAAGGTCCAGCCCCTGGTGCTGGGTGACACCGACGGTGAGAACACCGTGGTCAAGGAGGGCCTGGTCGCAGGCGATCGCCTGGTGCTGGAAGGCACTGACCGTCTCAAGGACGGCAGCGAAATCGAAGTGGTCAACGAAAGCAAGGAAGTGCCGACCACGCCGACCGAACACCTGCAAGGCAAGCCCGCGGCAAAAGGGGAGACCGGCGCTGACGCCGGCAAGGCGCAAAAGGTCGGTTCATGAACCTGTCACGCCTGTTTATCCTGCGCCCGGTCGCCACCACGCTGAGTATGCTGGCGATTGTATTGGCCGGGATCATTTCGTACCGCTTGTTGCCGGTATCGGCCTTGCCCCAGGTGGACTACCCGACGATCCGGGTGATGACCCTGTACCCCGGCGCCAGCCCAGACGTGATGACCAGTGCGGTCACTGCGCCGCTGGAGCGTCAGTTCGGGCAGATGCCCGGGCTGACCCAGATGGCGTCCACCAGCTCGGGCGGTGCGTCGGTGCTGACCCTGCGTTTCAACCTCGACGTCAATATGGATGTCGCCGAGCAACAGGTGCAGGCCGCGATCAACGCCGCCACCAACCTGTTGCCCAAGGATTTGCCGGCGCCGCCGGTGTACAACAAGGTCAACCCGGCCGACACCCCGGTGCTGACCCTGGCGATTACTTCCAAGACCATGCTGCTGCCCAAGCTCAATGACCTGGTCGATACGCGCATGGCGCAGAAAATCGCCCAGATCAGCGGCGTCGGCATGGTCAGCATCGCCGGTGGCCAGCGCCAGGCCGTGCGCATCAAGGTCAACCCGCAAGCCCTGGCGGCCAATGGTTTGAACCTGTCGGACGTGCGTGCGCTGATCGCCGCCTCCAACGTCAACCAGCCCAAGGGCAACTTCGACGGCCCCACCCGCGTGTCGATGCTCGATGCCAACGACCAGTTGGTCTCACCCCAGCAATATGCCGAGCTGATCCTGGCCTACAACAATGGCGCACCGTTGCGCCTCAAGGATGTAGCGCAAATCGTCGACGGCGCCGAAAACGAACGCCTCGCGGCCTGGGCCAACGAAAACCAGGCGGTACTGCTCAACATCCAGCGCCAGCCGGGCGCCAACGTGATCGAGGTAGTCGACCGTATCAAGGCGCTGCTGCCGAGCATCACCGACAACCTGCCGGCCGGCCTGGACGTGACGGTGCTTACCGACCGTACCCAGACCATCCGCGCCTCGGTGAAAGACGTACAACACGAGCTTCTGATTGCCATCGCCCTGGTGGTGATGGTGACGTTCCTGTTCCTGCGTCGGGTCAGCGCCACGATCATTCCGTCCATCGCCGTGCCGCTGTCTCTGGTGGGTACCTTTGGCGTGATGTACCTGGCGGGGTTCTCCATCAATAACCTGACGCTGATGGCCCTGACCATCGCCACGGGGTTCGTGGTGGATGACGCCATCGTTATGCTGGAGAACATTTCTCGCTATATCGAGGAGGGCGAGACGCCGATGGCGGCGGCGCTCAAGGGCGCCAAGCAGATCGGCTTCACCCTGATTTCCCTGACCTTGTCGCTGATTGCGGTACTGATCCCACTGCTGTTCATGGCTGACGTGGTCGGGCGGCTGTTCCGCGAGTTCGCCATCACCCTGGCGGTGGCGATCCTGATTTCGCTGGTTGTGTCCCTGACCCTTACGCCGATGATGTGCGCGCGCTTGCTCAAGCGCGAACCGAAGGAAGAAGAGCAGGGACGTTTCTACAAGGCCAGCGGCGCCTGGATCGATTGGCTGATCCAGGCCTATGGCCGCAAGTTGCAGTGGGTGCTCAAGCACCAGCCGCTGACCCTGCTGGTGGCCATCGCTACCTTGGGGCTTACGGTGGTGCTGTACCTGGTGGTGCCCAAGGGCTTTTTTCCGGTGCAGGACACCGGGGTGATCCAGGGTATTTCCGAAGCGCCGCAGTCGATTTCCTTTGCGGCGATGAGCCAGCGTCAGCAGGAGCTGGCGAAGATCATCCTTGCTGATCCCGCGGTCCAGAGCCTGTCGTCCTACATCGGTGTGGACGGCGATAACGCCACCCTCAATAGTGGCCGCTTGCTGATCAACCTCAAGGCCCACGGCCAGCGCGACTTGAGCGCAGCCGAGGTGATCACCCGCTTGCAACCGCAAATCGACAAGCTGGTGGGCATCCGCCTGTTCATGCAGCCGGTGCAGGACCTCACCATCGAGGACCGCGTCAGCCGTACCCAGTACCAGTTCAGCATGTCGTCGCCGGACGCCGAGTTGCTGGCACTGTGGAGTGGCAAGCTGGTGCACGCCCTCAGTCAACAGCCGGAACTCACCGACGTTGCCAGCGACTTGCAGGACAAAGGCTTGCAGGTGTACCTGGTGATCGACCGCGACGCGGCCTCGCGCCTGGGTGTGAGTGTCTCGACCATTACCGACGCGTTGTATGACGCCTTTGGCCAACGGCAGATCTCTACCATCTATACCCAGGCCAGCCAATATCGCGTGGTGCTGCAAGCTCAGTCCGGCGAAACCCTCGGCCCGGCCGCGCTCAACCAGATCCATGTGAAGACCACCGACGGCGGCCAGGTGCGGCTGTCGAGCCTGGCCCATGTCGAGCAGCGCCAGGCGCAGTTGGCGATTGCCCATATCGGCCAGTTCCCGGCGGTGATGATGTCGTTCAACCTGGCCCCCGGCGTCGCCCTGGGCAAGGGTGTGGAGCTGATCAACCAGACCCAGAAGGACATTGGCATGCCGGTGGGCGTGCAAACCCAGTTCCAGGGTGCCGCCCAGGCGTTCGAGGCGTCCCTGTCGAGCACCTTGCTGCTGATCCTGGCCGCGGTGGTCACCATGTACATCGTGCTGGGCGTGCTTTACGAGAGCTATATCCACCCGATCACTATCCTTTCGACCTTGCCGTCGGCGGCGGTGGGGGCCTTGCTGGCCCTGCTGCTCAGTGGCAATGACCTGGGCATGATCGCGATCATCGGCATCATCCTGCTGATCGGTATCGTGAAAAAGAACGCGATCATGATGATCGACTTCGCCCTCGACGCCGAGCGTAATCAGGGCCTGGACCCACAGACGGCGATTTACCAGGCGGCGCTGTTGCGTTTCCGGCCGATCCTGATGACTACCCTGGCCGCGTTGTTCGGTGCGGTACCGCTGATGCTTGCCAGCGGTTCCGGCGCGGAGTTGCGCCAACCGCTGGGTTTGGTGATGGTCGGTGGCTTGCTGGTGAGCCAGGTGTTGACGCTGTTCACCACGCCGGTGATCTACCTGTACTTCGATCGCCTTGGCCGGCGCTGGCGCAAAGAGCCGCAACGCCTGGAGCCGGTTGAGCCATGAACCTGTCCGGACCTTTCATTCGCCGGCCGGTAGCGACCATGCTGCTGAGCCTGGCGATCATGCTGCTCGGTGGCGTCAGCTTCAACCTGTTGCCGGTGTCGCCGCTGCCGCAGATCGACTTTCCGGTGATCGTGGTGTCGGCCAGCCTGCCCGGCGCCAGCCCCGAGGTGATGGCGTCCAGCGTGGCGACGCCATTGGAGCGTTCATTCGGTTCGATTGCCGGTATCACCACCATGAGCAGTTCGTCGAGCCAGGGCTCGACTCGAGTGATCCTGGCCTTTGATTCCGACCGCGATATCAACGGTGCGGCGCGGGAAGTGCAGGCGGCGATCAATGCCTCGCGCAACCTGTTGCCCAGCGGTATGCGCAGCATGCCCACCTACAAGAAGATCAACCCGTCCCAGGCACCGATCATGGTGTTGTCGCTGACCTCCGACGTGCTGCAGAAGGGCCAGCTGTATGACCTGGCGTCGACCATCCTGTCCCAGAGCCTGTCCCAGGTGCCAGGCGTGGGTGAAGTGCAGATCGGCGGCAGCTCCCTGCCGGCAGTGCGCATCGAGTTGGAACCCAAGGCCCTCGACCAATACGGCGTGGCCCTGGACGATGTGCGCAATACCATCGCCAATGCCAACCAGCGCCGGCCCAAGGGCTCCCTGGAAGACGCTGAGCGCAATTGGCAGATCCAGGCCAACGACCAGCTGGAAAAAGCCAAGGACTACGCGCCGCTATTGATCCGCTACCAGGACGGTGCGGCCCTGCGCCTGGGCGATGTAGCGAAGATCACCGATGGTGTGGAAGACCGCTACAACAGTGGCTTCTTCAATAATGATTCGGCGGTGCTGCTGGTGATCAACCGCCAGTCCGGCGCCAACATCATTGAAACGGTCAGGCAGATCAAGGCCCAGTTGCCGGCGTTGCAGGCAGTGCTGCCGTCCAGCGTCAAGCTCAGCCTGGCCATGGACCGCTCGCCAGTGATCACTGCCACCCTGCATGAAGCGGAAATGACCCTGCTGATTGCCGTGGGCCTGGTGATCCTGGTGGTGTACCTGTTCCTGGGCAACTTCCGCGCTTCGCTGATCCCGACCTTGGCAGTGCCGGTGTCGCTGGTGGGCACCTTTGCGGTGATGTACCTGTACGGGTTTTCGCTGAACAACTTTTCGTTGATGGCGCTGATCCTGGCCACCGGGCTGGTGGTGGACGATGCCATCGTGGTGCTGGAGAATATTTCCCGGCACATCGACGAGGGTGTGCCGCCGATGAAGGCGGCGTACCTGGGTGCCGAAGAAGTCGGCTTTACCTTGTTGTCGATGAACGTGTCGCTGGTGGCGGTGTTCCTGTCGATCCTGTTCATGGGCGGGATTGTCACCAACCTGTTTCGCGAGTTTTCCATCACCTTGTCGGCGGCGATCATCGTCTCGCTGATTGTCTCGCTGACCTTGACGCCGATGCTCTGCGCCCGCTGGCTCAAGCCTCATGACAAGACCCGGCAGACCGGTTTGCAGCGCTGGAGCCAGAAGGTCAACGACCGCATGGTCGCCGGCTACGCCACCAGCCTGGACTGGGTATTGCGCCACCGGCGCCTGACCCTGCTCAGCTTGTTGATTACCGTGGGGGTGAATATCGCGCTGTATGTGGTGGTGCCAAAAACCTTCATGCCTCAGCAGGACACCGGCCAATTGATCGGGTTTGTGCGCGGTGACGATGGTCTGTCGTTCAGCGTGATGCAGCCGAAGATGGAAGTCTTCCGCCAGGCGGTGCTCAAGGATCCGGCGGTGCTCAGCGTGGCCGGCTTTATCGGTGGCAACCAAGGCACTAACAACGCAGTGATGCTGGTGCGCCTCAAACCCATCAGTGAACGCAAGATCTCTGCCCAGGCGGTGATCGAGCGTCTGCGCAAAGAGGTGCCGTTGGTACCGGGCGGGCGCCTGTTCCTGATGGCCGACCAGGACCTGCAGTTCGGCGGCGGCCGCGACCAGACCAGCGCGCAATATTCCTACATCCTGCAAAGCGGCGACCTGGCCGCGTTGCGCCTGTGGTACCCGAAAGTGGTCGCGGCGATGCGTGAGTTGCCCGAGCTGACTGCCATCGACGCTCGCGAAGGCCGGGGCGCGGCGCAGGTCACGCTGATCGTCGATCGGGACCAGGCCAAGCGTCTGGGCATCGACATGGACATGGTCACGTCGGTACTCAACAACGCCTACAGCCAGCGGCAGATTTCCACCATCTACGACAGCCTCAACCAGTATCAGGTGGTGATGGAGGTCAACCCCAAGTATGCCCAGGACCCGATCACCCTGAACCAGGTCCAGGTGATTACTGCCGATGGTGCGCGGGTGCCGTTGTCGACCATTGCCCATTACGAGAACAGCCTGGCCGACGATCGCGTCAGCCATGAAGGCCAGTTCGCTTCCGAAAACATCGCCTTCGATATGGCGCCCGGGGTGACGGTAGAGCAGGGCACCGCGGCCATCGAGCGAGCGATTGCCAAGGTTGGCCTGCCCGAAGATGTGATCGCCAAGATGGCCGGCACCGCCGACGCCTTTGCGGCCACGCAGAAGGGCCAGCCGTTCATGATTCTCGGTGCGCTGGTGGCGGTGTACCTGGTGCTGGGCATTCTGTATGAAAGCTATATCCACCCGCTGACCATTCTGTCGACCCTGCCGTCGGCGGGTGTTGGCGCGTTGCTGGCGATATACCTGCTGGGCGGCGAGTTCAGTCTGATTTCGTTGCTGGGCTTGTTCCTGCTGATCGGTGTGGTGAAGAAAAACGCGATCCTGATGATCGACCTGGCGCTGCAACTGGAGCGCAACGACGGCATGAGCCCGCTGGAATCGATCCGCAGCGCCTGTCTGCTGCGCCTGCGACCCATTTTGATGACCACCCTGGCCGCCATCCTCGGCGCCTTGCCGTTGCTGCTCGGCACCGGCGATGGCGCGGAAATGCGCCATCCGTTGGGCCTGACCATTATTGGTGGCCTGGTCTTCAGCCAGATCCTGACCCTTTACACCACCCCGGTGGTCTACCTCTATCTCGACCGCGCGCGCCACCGCTTCAATGCCTGGCGCGGCGTGCGTACCGATGCTGCCCTGGACACTGCGCTATGACCGATTCAACCAAATTATTGTGGCGAGGGAGCAAGCTCTCTCGCCACAACAACACAATGAAGTTATTGGCCGTGATGATGTGTGGGGTGTTGCTCAGCGCCTGCGCCATTGGCCCTGACTACAAGCGCCCGGAGGTCATCGAACCGGTGCAGTTCAAAGAAGCCCAGGGCTGGCGCCAGGCCAACCCCAGCGATTCCCTGGCCCGTGGCGCCTGGTGGGAGCTGTATGGTGACCGCCAACTCAATGAGCTGGTAGAGCGCCTCAACACGTCCAACCAGACCGTTGCCCAGGCCGAAGCGCGCTTTCGCCAGGCCAAGGCGCTGGTGCGCAGTTCCCGCGGGGCGTTTTACCCCAGCGTCGACCTGAGCGTGGGTAAAACCCGCGCCAGCCAGGGTACCGGCAGCAGCAGCGCCAGCCTCAGCAGTTCCAGCAGTGGTATCCGCGACACCCTCAATGCGCAGTTGGGCGTGAGTTGGGAAGCCGATATCTGGGGCAAGTTGCGCCGTGGACTAGAGGCCAATGAAGCCAGCGCCGAGGCCAGCTCGGCAGACCTGGCCGCGATGCGCCTGAGCCAACAGTCGGAACTGGTGCAGAGCTACCTGCAACTGCGGGTCATGGACGAACAGACGCGCCTGTTGCAAGCCACCCTGGACACCTACCAGCGTTCATTGAAAATGACCGAAAACCAGTACCGTGCCGGGGTGGCCGGCAAGGATGCCATCGCCCAGGCGCAAACTCAGCTCAAGACCACCCAGGCCAGCCTGATCGACCTGATCTGGCAGCGCGCCCAATTGGAAAACGCCATTGCCGTGCTGATCGGCGAAGCCCCGGCCAACTTCAACCTGGCGGTGAGCAAAGACATTCCGGCGCTGCCGCAAATACCGGTGAGCCTGCCGTCCCAGTTGCTGGAACGTCGCCCCGATATTGCCTCGGCCGAACGCTCGGTGATCGCCGCCAACGCCAACATCGGCGTGGCCAAGGCGGCCTATTACCCGGATCTCAGCCTGAGCTTGCAGGGCGGCTACTCCAGCAGCACCTATGAAGATTGGATCAGCCTGCCGAACCGCTTCTGGTCGGTGGGGCCGAAACTGGCGATGACCCTGTTCGATGGCGGCCAGCGCTCGGCGGAAGTCGACCGCACCGTGGCCAGCTATGACGAGACCGTGGCCAAGTACCGCCAGACCGTACTGGATGGGTTCCGTGAAGTGGAAAACTACATGGTGCAACTCAAGGTGCTGGCGGACGAAGCTGTGGTCAGCAATGAAGCGCTGGAATCGGCGCGTGAGTCGTTGCGCTTGACCGAGAACCAGTACAAGGCGGGTCTGATCGCTTACCTGGATGTGGTGACTGTGCAGGCGACGGCCTTGAGCAACGAGCGCACCGTGTTGACCTTGTTGCAGTCGCGGCTGGTGGCGAGTGTGCAGTTGATTGCGGCGTTGGGTGGTGGCTGGGACGGCCAGACGTCTCTGGCCGAGAAGGAGTGAGCGAATACCTGGGCATCCTGTAGGAGCGAGCTTGCTCGCGAAGAACACACAGACACCGCGTTTCCCCCGGTTTCGCACGTCATCGTTGACGATCTTCGCGAGCAAGCTCGCTCCTACAGTGGGGAGGCCCCTTTCCACAGGTATTGAAAAATACCCGCATTAAGCCAGCAGATTGACGCCAAAAAATGACTAATGGCTATCTGCTTAATTAATCACCTGCCCCAGAATCATTCTCGCTACAATCGCCCGCTTTGCCACCCGGCATGGGCTTTTACGCCCTGTTGCCTGCGAGAAGCCCCATGTTGATCGGTAGCTATTCAACCTCCCTGGTCGTGATTTCCCTGTGCGTTGCAATGCTGGCGTCCTACACCGCGTTGGACCTGGCCGGGCGTATCGCTACGACGAAGGGGCGTGCCGTTTACCTATGGATTACCGGCGGCGCAGCAGCCATGGGCGTGGGCATCTGGTCCATGCACTTTATCGGCATGTTGGCCCTGCGCCTGCCGTTTGCCCTCGGGTTTGACCTGGGCATCACTGCGCTGTCGCTGTTGATCGCTGTGTTATCCAGTGGCTTCGCCTTATGGCTGGTCAGCCAGCCAAGTCTGCCGGCCTGGGAACTGGCGTTCGGTGCGCTGGTGATGGGTGCCGGTATCGCCAGCATGCACTACACCGGCATGGCAGCGATGCGCATGACCCCGGGTATCGACTACGACCCGACCTTGTTCGGCGCTTCGTTGTTGATCGCGGTAATGGCCTCCGGCGCCGCGCTGTGGATCGCCTTCAACCTGCGTCGCAATACGCCTTACGTGCGCCTGGCGCGGGGTGCGGCGGCGATGGTGATGGGCGTGGCCATTGTCGGCATGCACTATACCGGGATGGCCGCGGCGCAGTTTGCCGATGACAGTTTCTGCGGTGCCGCGCTAACGGGCTTGAGCGGCAAGGGCCTGGATAACCTGGTCTTGGTGACCTCCCTGGCGGTGTTGGTCATAGCGTTGTTGACCTCCTTGCTGGATGCCCGCCTGGAGGCGCGCACCGCTGTACTCGCCGATTCCTTGACCCTGGCCAACCAGGAACTGACCCACCTGGCACTGCACGACATGCTCACCGGCTTGCCCAATCGCACACTGCTGGCGGATCGCATTCAACAAGGCATTCAGGCGGTGTACGAGCAGGGCGGTTGCTTTGCGCTGATGTTTATCGACCTGGACGGCTTCAAGCCGGTCAACGATGCCTTCGGTCATCACATGGGCGATCAACTGCTGCGCGAGGTTGGCTTGCGTCTACGCGAGGACTTGCGCAGCCAGGACACCCTGGCCCGTATTGGCGGTGACGAGTTCGTGTTGCTGGTGCAATTGACCCAACCGGACGATGCCATGGGCCTGGCCGAGCGTCAGGTCGGTCTGATCAACCGCGCTTTCACGGTGGCCGAGCATGAGCTGAAAATCTCCGCGAGTATCGGTATCGCCATGTTCCCGGGCAACGGTAATAACCCCCAGGAGCTGTTGATGAACGCCGACGCGGCGATGTATCACGCCAAGGGCATGGGCAAGAACGGCTACAGCTTCTTCGATGTGTCAATGAACACCAATGCGCGCAAGCAACTGCAATTGTTGCAGGACCTGCGCAATGCCCTTGAACACGGCGAGTTTCGCTTGTATTACCAACCCAAGTTCGATGCGGTGAGCGGTATTGCCGTGGGGGCCGAGGCGTTGTTGCGCTGGGAGCATCCGCAACAGGGCTTGTTGCTGCCGGCAGCTTTTATCGCGCTGGCGGAGAAAACCGGGCTGATCATTGCCATCGGTGAATGGGTACTCGACGAAGCCTGCCGCCAGATGAGCCTGTGGTACGCACAGGGTTATCAGAGCTGGCGCATCGCCGTGAATCTTTCGGCGCTGCAGTTCTGTCATGCCGGGTTGGTCAACAGTGTTGCGGCTGCTCTGGAGCGCCACCAATTACCCGCCAACAGCCTCACGCTGGAGATCACCGAGACCACTGCCATGAGCGATGCCGATGCGAGCATGACGGTATTGCAGCAGCTCTCGGACATGGGTGTGGACCTGTCCATCGATGACTTTGGCACCGGTTACTCCAGCCTGATGTACCTCAAGCGCCTGCCGGCCAACGAGTTGAAGATCGACCGCGGCTTTGTACGCGACCTGGAGCATGACAGCGACGACGCCGCCATCGTCTCGGCCATTGTCGCCCTCGGCCAGGCCCTGGACTTGCGGATCGTTGCCGAAGGCGTGGAAACCGATGCGCAGCAAAATTTCCTTACCCGCCTGGGGTGTGATTCCTTGCAAGGCTATTTGTTGGGGCGTCCATTGCCGGCCGACAGTTTCATGGCAAACATCCTCGCCGGCGAAGATGCGCCAGCGCCTGACAAAAGCCATCAGTGACGGGTATTCTTGGATCCAACCCTAACCATCAAGGTTGAATCAGGAGACCGTAGCCATGGACAAAGTCGTCATCATCACCGGAGGCAGCCGCGGGATTGGCGCCGAGACGGCCTTGCTGGCTGCTCGCGAAGGTTATCGCATCTGCATTAACTATCAGTCGGACGAGAAGGCTGCCCATGCCGTGCTTGAACAAGTGCGCGGCCTCGGCGCCCAGGCCATTGCAGTGCGCGCTGATGTCAGCATCGAAGATGAAGTGATAGCGCTGTTCAATCGCGTGGATGCCGAATTGGGGCGTGTCACGGCGCTGGTCAACAACGCCGGTACTGTGGGGCAAAAGTCGCGGGTCGACGAGATGTCCGAGTTTCGTATCCTGAAGATCATGAAGACCAACGTGCTGGGCCCGATCCTGTGCGCCAAGCACGCGGTGCTGCGTATGTCGCCTCGGCATGGCGGGCAGGGTGGCAGTATCGTCAACGTGTCGTCGGTAGCGGCGCGGCTGGGGTCGCCAGGTGAGTATGTGGACTACGCTGCGTCCAAGGGCGCTCTGGATACCTTCACCCTCGGTCTGTCCAAAGAAGTCGCAGGTGAAGGCATTCGAGTCAACGCGGTACGCCCTGGTTATATCTTTACCGATTTCCACGCCCTGAGCGGCGACCCGGACCGCGTCAGCAAGTTGGAGTCCGGTATCCCCATGGCGCGTGGCGGGCGTCCGGATGAAGTGGCTGAGGCGATTATCTGGTTGCTGTCGGACAAGGCTTCATACGCCACCGGCACCTTTTTAGACCTAGGGGGCGGACGCTGAAAAGCAGCTTACTGCCCGAGGTTTTGCAGCACGTCGTAGCCGTTTTCCGCGAATGCTACAAGTAGACGGGCTTCTGAGTTCTTTCGGGTGGAATAGCCGGCGTTGTGAAAGCCATTGATCTTGCCGTCGTGTCGTTCGCTGTTACCGACGCGGCGATCATTCACATTGTCGAGGACGTTAATCACCCTCGCCAGGTTATAGGCCGCGTGGGCCCTGGCCTTGGCATCAGGGTTGGCGAATGTCCAGTCCCCCAGTCGGCGCTTGAGCAAGTCTGTCACCGGGTAGCTATCGCGGCGCTTGAACAGGTGCTTGAGCGCAGGATTGGCGTTGATGATCTGCCGGGTGGTACGACGGTCACCGACGGGAGGTTCTTCGGGCGCAGTCGGCGCAATAAGCCAGTTATTTTCAGGGCGACCTTCGCCAAGCCGATAGGCGGTCGATGCCGCAAGAGGGTTGATGCGCATGACGATCTCGACATGAGGATAGGCATAGCTAGGTGGTTCCTGATGGCACAAAGTTCCACGGGCTGCGTTTCGCGCCGTTAAAAAGACCGCACTATCCGCCCCAATGTCTCCATGGCCTTTTCCGAGGCTTCGTTCCATGGGCTGCCATAGTTCAAGCGTATGCAGTTTCTGAAGCGCTGGGTCGCTGAAAAAATCGGCCCCGGTGCGATGCTGATGCCTTGGGCCAGGGCCATCTGGAACAATTTCAGCGAGTCGGTTTGCTCCGGCAATTCCAACCACAGAAAATAACCGCCCGCCGGCTGGCTGACCCGTGTCTGGGCCGGGAAGTAGCGGGCGATGGCCGCCAGCATGGCGCTTTGCTGTTCTTCCAGGGCATAGCGCAATTTGCGCAGATGCCGGTCATAACCGCCGTGTTGCAGGTAGTCGGCAATCGCCGCCTGGGCCGGCATCGACGGGCACAGCGAGGTCATCAGTTTCAGGCGCTCGACCTTCTGCGCAAAGCGCCCGGCCGCGACCCAACCGACGCGGTAGCCCGGTGCCAGGCTCTTGGCAAAGGAACCGCAGTGCATCACCAGCCCTTCGGTATCAAACGCCTTGGCCGGTTTTGGCGCGTGTTGCCCGTAGTACAGCTCGGCGTAGACATCATCCTCGATCAACGGCACCTGATGGCTGCGCAACAGCTCTACCAGAGCCTGTTTTTTTGCTTCGGGCAGGGTGGCGCCCATGGGGTTCTGGAAGCTGGTCATGGTCCAGCAGGCCTTGATTGGGTAGCGCTCAAGACTTTGTGCCAAGGCGTTCAGGTCAATACCATCGCGCGGGTGCACCGGGATTTCCACGGCCTTGAGTTTCAGGCGCTCCAGCACTTGCAGGCAGGCGTAGAACGCCGGTGCCTCGATCGCAACCAGGTCGCCCGGTTCAGTCACGGCTTGCAGGCACAGGTTCAGCGCTTCGAGGGCACCGTTGGTAATCAGCAGCTCCTCCATGGGCAGCATCAGGCCGCCGACCATGTAGCGCAGGGCAATCTGTCGGCGCAGTTGCGGGTTGCCCGGCGACATGTCGGTGACCACCAGGCGCGGATCCATTTCGCGGCTGGCGCTGGCCAGGGAGCGGGCCAGGCGCGGCAACGGGAACAGCATCGGGCTGGGGAAGGCCGAGCCGAAGGGCACTGTATTAGGGTCTTTGATGGAGTCGAGTACCGAAAACACCAATTCACTGACGTCCACATGGGTGGACTCATGCACCTGCTCGCTCACCACTGGCTCGGAAAACGGGCTCGGCGCATGGGTGTTGACGAAGTAGCCCGAACGCGGCCGCGCGCGAATCAGGCCACGGCGTTCCAGCAAGTAATACGCTTGGAACACGGTAGACGGGCTGACGCCGTAGGTCTGGCTGGCATAGCGCACCGACGGTACGCGCTGACCTGGGCCAAGGACGCCGGAGCGGATCAGTTCTGCGATGTCATCGGCGAATTTTTCGTAGCGTTTCATGGCAGCCTTAAACAGTTTTCAGTCTGTACGCCGGGTAAGTGTGTGTGGGAGCTTGCCCACGATTAGCATAGGTATCTACACATTTTTGGTACGGCGCTGTACCTGTGGCGAGGGAGCTTGCTCCCGTGACGACCAGTCAGCCAGCGCATATCTATCTGATGCTCCGAGATCCAAATGTGGGAGCGGGCTTGCTCGCGAAGGCGGCCAGGCAGCCGACACAGTTATACCGAGTACATATCCATTGCTGCGGTAACGGCCACTTATGGTTCCGCTCTTACAGCGGGTCACTTTCGAAAAGCCGGAATGCCGGCCCAGAATCCCTGTCGAATTCCGGCCAGCGTGGTTTGACGGGGCGCTTAAGATCAAAAACAGATCAAGATCAAGAGCGGCTCGCTTCGCATCGTAGTTACCGTCGGCTTCTACAACCTAAAAAATTGTGTAGATACCTATGTCCCGATGAGGGGGGGTCAGTAACCAAAACTGTTCTGACCCACCGCTATCGGGAGCAAGCCCCCTCCCACATTGGCGGATTGTCAGCGGTTCAACGGCGCGACGAAGCGACTGTCTGCGGCGCTGTAGATCCAGGGCTCATCCACATCTGTCACCTTGAAGCGCAGGCTCTGCGAGCTGCTCGCCGGCTTCTCGGCCAGCAGTGCCACTGACACCGGTATATCGACGATTTCTCCGGGCGCCAGGCTGATCCGGGTCTTGCCTTGCAACTGGAACCCGTCGGCATCCACCAGTTCCACCCGGTAGTCCTGGCGTTGCTGGGTCTTGTTGATGACCTTGAGGCTGTAGATGTTCTCGATCAAACCCTGGCTGTTTTCGCGAAACATGCCGCGGTCCTTGGTGACATCCAGCGACACCATCGGCCGTTCAATCAAGGCCACCACCAACGCGGCAATCATTACCAGCAGTACGGCACTGTAGCCGATCAGGCGTGGCCTGAGCAGATGAGTCTTGCCACCCTGCAGTTGGTGTTCACTGGTGTAGCTCACCAAACCCCGGGCATAGCCCATTTTGTCCATGATCGAGTCGCAGGCATCAATGCAGGCCGCACAGCCGATACATTCCATTTGCAGGCCGTCGCGGATATCGATGCCGGTAGGGCAAACCTGCACGCACAGCTGGCAATCAATGCAATCACCGAGCCCTGCATCGGCTGGCTGCACTTCGCGTTTGCGCGGGCCACGGCGTTCGCCGCGGGCGGTATCGTAGGAAATGGTCAGGGTGTCTTTATCAAACATTACGCTTTGGAATCGCGCATACGGGCACATATGCATGCACACCGCTTCGCGTAACCAGCCGGCATTGATGTAGGTAGCGCCCGTGAAAAACAGCACCCAGAACAGGCTCACCCCGCCGATTTGCCAGGTCAGCAGTTCGACGGCGAGAGGGCGGATGGGCGTGAAGTAGCCGACAAAGGTCAGCCCGGTCAGCACGCTGATGCCCAGCCACAGCGTATGTTTGGCTGAGCGTCGCGCGAGTTTGTTCAGGCTCCACGGGGCCGCCTGCAGCTTGATACGCTGGTTGCGCTCGCCCTCGGTGATCTTTTCACACCACATGAACAGCCACGTGAACGAGCTTTGCGGGCAGGTATAACCGCACCAGACGCGGCCGGCAAACACCGTGATCGCAAACAGGCCGAAGGCACAGATGATCAGCAGCGCCGAGAGCAGGATAAAGTCCTGCGGCCAGAAGGTGGCGCCGAAAATGTGGAACTTGCTGTGCGCCAGGTCCCACAGCACGGCCTGGCGCCCACCCCAGTTCAGCCATACGGTGCCGAAAAAGGCCAGGAACAGCAAAGCCGCTCCACTGACACGCAAGGTGCGGAACAGGCCGGTAAAGCTGCGGGTATGGATCAGGTTATCGCTGGATTTGGCCTTCACCTTCTTTGGGTGTATGGGCTCAAAGGTTTCCACGGTTGGGATTCGTTCGCTCATGGTCGTTCGCTCATCAGCCTCCATCAGGCCAATGCACTATGGGCGACAGGCTGTTTGCATAACAGACTCAGGTATGGCGATATAAAGCGGATCAGATGGGCTGGATGTACCCATCTGCGTCAATGTGCTGCACCCCAGCGTCAATAAGGTGCAGCGATCGATTGCAGGGACTGACGCAGATCAATTAAATCACCGAACCCGGTTCGTCGGCCTTCACATGCTGACGGCCATCGGTGGCGCCTTCAACCGTCAGGGCGTCCGCCTCGGCTTCGGTGATGTAGATGCGAGAACCCGCCAACTCCAGATAAGACATGGCTTTGTCGTGATCGGTAAGGATGGTCACCCGGGTGGCGGGCAGGCTTTGTTCCTGGCCGTTTTCGTCGAGCGTGAAGTAGCACAGATGATTTTCGATGCGTACGGTCATGACGATCTCCGTTTTGTGAACTGTGCAGCGTTAGGCGACTGCCATGCGCACGGGTTCCGGGCAACTGACTGGCGGTCTGTGCGGTCTATTCTTTACTCATAATAAAAGGAGCGCATCCATGGACGTCTGGTGGCAACAAGTGTGGCAAACCCTGCAAGCCGAGTTCGCCGACATCGCCGATGCCCGGCAACTCACTCAAGTGACTGTGCGCCTGCTGATCGCTGCGATCCTGGGTGGCATCCTGGGTTTTGAGCGTGAACACAAGGGCAAGGCGGCGGGCGTGCGCACTCATATGCTGGTGGCGCTTGGCGCGGCGCTGTTCGTGCTGGTGCCGCAGATGTCCGGCAACCAGGCAGACGCCATGAGCCGGGTGGTTCAAGGGGTGATTGCGGGCATCGGCTTCCTTGGCGCCGGCACTATCCTCAAGGGCAAGGAAGATGAAGAGGGCCAGCATGTGAAGGGCCTGACCACGGCTGCCGGGTTGTGGATGACCGCCGCCATCGGGGTGGCGGCGGGCATGGGGCGTGAATCGACGGCGGTACTCAGTACGTTGCTGGCCCTGGCGGTGTTCAGCATCATGCCGAGAATCGTCAAGTTAGTGGAAAAGTGATACCCAGCCATCAGGTCACGATGTTGCTTTGGCGCACCTCACCAAACACCTTCAGTACAAAGGGTGGCTTGCCTGGAGCATCAGCAATGACTACCACGCTGACATTGTTATTGGGCGAATATTGAATCTGTATCTCCCCGATCGACTCTGGGGTGCGCTCAACCCATCGCAGTGGGGTGTTCAACTGTTTCTGAATGCCGGTCAGGTTCAGTTTGTCTTGGGATTTGAAATTCCGGATCTCTTGAGGAGACTCGAGTGTGGATTCACTGGCAGAGCGGAAGCTGTAGGTTGCAGAGCTGTCGTGGCCAGTGTCGGAGGCCGATGGCGGTGGCGTGGCATCTGCTTGTGACGCGTCGAGCTTTTCCTTGGCCAGCGAATCGCAGGTATTGCTTAAGGTTTTATAGGTCGAGTCCATCCTGGAATAGTGTTGTTTGATTTTGGCTAACTCTGCGAGTGAGTTATCGAGACGGCCAAAAGAGCTCGAGGCGTCGCCGTCAAATGCCCCGAGCAGGGCCTCGATATTTTTAAAGGCGAATTTATTCATTACCTCTTCTGTTGTTTTGTGCTTGGCTGAGTTCAGGTTCCTGGCACCGGCATTGAGCACGACGCTCATCTCTTCAAATTTTTTGCGGTTCGCTTTGGCGTCGGGCCCACGTAACGCTGCGCGCCTGTTTTCTGGCTGAAAAATCCATTCGAGTTCGGACTTGATCGCACGAGATTGGGCAGAGTCCGGATTGCCCTGTAGCGCGTTGATTGTTTCCGGGGTCAATAGTGTATGAGTATCGCTCACGCGTTTCGTCGCGTCTGCGTGTTGCTCAGGAGAGGTCTGATTGGAACGCGTGTCAGGCGATTGCTGTGCACGGTCCGGTGCCTTGGGCGTAACGGACCAGTTCGGGCCAGCGTTGAGCAACGCGTCCACCTGCTGCTGTGTGGGCCGGCCCTGAGCGTGGGCGCCGCTGGAGTGTCCAGGTGGCGATGGCTGCGTGCGGGAAAAGTGCTGAGGGTTGATAGTCGACATGGTGTCCTCGCGATAGGATCAGAACTTCCCATCGGAAGATGGGTTGAGTGCGAGGTAAATATATAAACCTGCAGTCACGCGAGCATTCAGGCTTGTTCCCAGTGTCTGTAGGAGAGTTCGATTTTTTTGCGGCTCGCTCGAGCTGAAGAACAGCCTGGCCCCTCCCGAGCGAACCTCCATCATTGTGACTCAGACGATGACCGGCGGCGTGGTCGTGGGCGGTTCTTGCGCTGCGGGTGGCTCATCTTCAGGGGGTTCCTGCTTTGGCGCCGGCGTCGGCTCCGAAGGCGGCAAGGGCGGGGCATCGATATTCGGATCTTCGGGCTCAGGGGGTATTGGGATGTTCATCAGTGTGGCCTCCTTTGTGCTTGGCTCTATGGGTGGACCATTGCCTTGGGGAATTGATTCCCCGCCCGGCGGCGACATATCCACCTGAACTTTTGCCGCGCGCCCAGGCTCGGACTTTAAACGGCTCTGCTCAGGGAGAGCGTCGCCGTACTTGAATTCGGATCAAGCAAAGAGCGTCCACGGGGCGTAAGGGGAAGATGCTCGATGACTGCTGAAATACTGGCTCCAGAGGGCTGCGCACTGCCGTTGTCGCAAGCGCTGTTGTTACCCAGGATCGCTATCGAAAGCACCATGCCGGTGATCGACAAAGGGGAATTTGCCGTCAAGGCCGTGGTCGGCCAGCGCGTCAATGTCACCAGTAAGGTGTTCGCCGATGGCCACGACAAACTGGCGGTGCTGATCCGCTGGCACGCGCTGAAGGATGAAAGCTGGCACAGCGTGGTCATGACCGATGTCGGTAACAATGGCTGGGAGGGCGCGTTCACCGTCGCCCACCTCGGTCCGCATGAATACTGCATCGAGGCATGGATCGATACCTTCGCCAGCTTCTGCTATGAACTGCGCAAGAAACACGAGGCCGGGGTACCGGTCAGCCTTGAATTGCAGGAGGGCCGTAGCCTGGTGTTGCAGGCCGCCGAGCGCAGTGACAACGAATTGCGCGACCGCTTGATGTTGCTGCACCACGAATTGTCGGGCCTGCTGGAAACCGAGCAGGTGGCGTTGTTCCTGCACGAAGACAGTGCACACTTGATGACCCAGGCCGATCATCGTGCTTATCTGAGCATCAGCCCCGCCTACCCGATTGACGTAGAGCGTGAGGCGGCGCAGTTCGCCAGTTGGTATGAGCTGTTTCCCCGCTCGATCACCGACGATCCGGCCCGCCACGGCACATTCAATGACGTGCACTCGCGCTTGTCGATGATCCACGACATGGGCTTTGACGTGCTGTACTTCCCGCCGATCCATCCCATCGGCCGCAGCCATCGCAAGGGTAAGAACAACTCACTCACCGCCGGCCCCGATGATCCGGGCAGCCCCTATGCCATCGGCAGCGAGGAGGGCGGGCACGAGGCGATTCACCCGCAACTGGGCAGTCGTGAGGATTTCCGTCGCCTGGTCAAAGCCGCAGCCGACCACGGCCTGGAAATTGCGCTGGACTTTGCCATCCAATGCTCCCAGGACCATCCGTGGCTTGAACAGCACCCTGGCTGGTTCAACTGGCGCCCCGATGGCACGATTAAATACGCAGAGAACCCGCCGAAAAAGTACCAGGACATCGTTAACGTCGATTTTTATGCAGCGGATGCGATTCCGGGCTTATGGACAGAGCTGCGCGATATTGTGGTGGGTTGGGTGGAAGAGGGCGTGAAGACCTTTCGCGTCGATAATCCCCACACCAAGCCGCTGCCATTCTGGCAATGGCTGATCAGTGATGTCAGGTCCAGATACCCTGAGGTGATCTTCCTCGCCGAGGCCTTTACGACTCCGGCGATGATGGCGCGCCTGGGCAAGGTCGGCTATTCCCAGAGCTACACCTACTTCACCTGGCGCAATACCAAGGCCGAGTTGAGCGAGTACCTGACGCAATTGAACCAGTCGCCGTGGCGCGAATGCTACCGGCCGAACTTCTTCGTCAATACACCTGATATCAACCCAGGCTTTTTGCACCAGTCCGGGCGCCCTGGCTTCTTGATCCGTGCCGCGCTGGCGACCATGGGCTCGGGCCTGTGGGGCATGTATTCAGGCTTTGAACTGTGCGAAGCCGCGCCAGTGCCGGGCAAGGAGGAATACCTGGATTCGGAGAAGTACGAAATCCGCCCGCGGGACTTCACCGCCCCCGGCAACATCATTGCCGAGATCGCCCAACTCAACCGTATCCGTCGGCAGAACCCGGCCCTGCACACACACCTGGGGCTCAAGCTCTACAACGCCTGGAACGACAACATCCTGTATTTCGGCAAGCGCAGCGAAGATGGCAGCAACTTCATTCTGGTGGCAGTCAACCTCGATCCCTTTAACGCTCAGGAAGCCCATTTTGAACTACCGCTGTGGGAACTGGGGCTGCCGGATGACGCCCAGACCCAGGGTGAAGACTTGATGAACGGCCACCGTTGGACCTGGTACGGCAAGATCCAATGGACACGGCTTGAACCGCAGATGCCCTTTGGAATCTGGCGCATCACCGCTTCCTGAGCCTTGCGCAGGGCCAGTGTGGGAGGGGGCTTGCTCCCGATAGCGCTCTATCGGGCAATAAGCTTATTGACTGTCACGCCGCTATCGGGAGCAAGCCCCCTCCCACAGGGAAAGCATGTCGTCTAAAAAATTTGCTTCAGGAGTTTCCAATGGCGAAGAAACCCAAGACAGCCACCTTCATCAAAGACCCGCTCTGGTACAAGGATGCGGTGATTTACCAGGTTCACGTCAAATCCTACTTTGACTCCAACAATGATGGCATCGGTGACTTCCCCGGGCTGATTGCCAAGCTCGACTATATTGCCGACCTTGGCGTGAACACCATCTGGCTATTGCCGTTCTACCCCTCGCCACGTCGCGATGACGGCTACGATATTGCCGAATACCGTGGCGTGCACAGCGACTACGGGACCATGGCCGATGCCAAACGCTTCATCGCCGAGGCGCATAAACGCGGGCTGCGGGTAATTACCGAGCTGGTGATCAACCACACCTCCGACCAGCACCCCTGGTTCCAGCGTGCGCGCAAGGCCAAGCCGGGTTCGGCCGCGCGGGACTTCTACGTGTGGTCGGACGATGACCAGAAGTACGACGGCACGCGCATCATTTTTCTCGATACCGAAAAATCCAACTGGACCTGGGACCCGGTCGCCGGCCAGTACTTCTGGCACCGCTTCTACTCCCACCAGCCCGACCTCAACTTCGATAACCCGCAAGTCATGAAGGCCGTACTGTCGGTGATGCGCTATTGGCTGGACCTGGGCATTGACGGCCTGCGTCTGGACGCCATCCCCTACCTGATCGAACGCGACGGCACCAACAACGAAAACCTGGCTGAAACCCACGACGTCCTCAAGCAGATTCGTGCCGAAATCGATGCCCATTATCCCGACCGAATGCTGCTGGCCGAAGCTAACCAATGGCCCGAAGACACGCAGCTGTATTTCGGTGAGCGCAAAGGCGATGACGGCGATGAATGCCATATGGCCTTTCACTTCCCGCTGATGCCGCGCATGTATATGGCGCTGGCCCAGGAAGACCGCTTTCCCATCACCGATATTCTGCGCCAGACCCCGGAGATTCCCGCCAATTGCCAATGGGCGATCTTCCTGCGCAACCATGATGAGCTGACCCTGGAGATGGTCACCGACAAAGAACGAGACTACCTGTGGAACTACTACGCCGCAGACCGCCGCGCCCGAATCAACCTGGGTATTCGTCGACGCCTGGCGCCGCTGATGGAGCGTGATCGTCGCCGTGTCGAGTTGCTCAACAGCCTGTTGTTGTCGATGCCGGGCACACCGACTTTGTATTACGGCGATGAGATCGGCATGGGTGACAACATCTACCTGGGCGACCGCGACGGTGTGCGTACGCCGATGCAGTGGTCTATCGACCGCAATGGCGGCTTCTCCCGTGCCAACCCGGCCAGCCTGGTGTTGCCGCCGATCATGGACCCGCAATACGGTTATCAATCGGTAAACGTCGAGACCCAGGCCCAGGACCCGCATTCGTTGCTGAACTGGACCCGGCGCATGCTCGCGGTGCGCAAGCAGTCCAAGGCCTTTGGCCGTGGCAGCCTGAAAATGCTCTCGCCGACCAATCGGCGCATCCTGGCTTACACCCGTGAATACACGGGGGAAGACGGCCACACCGAAATCATCCTGTGCGTGGCCAATGTGTCGCGCAGCGCCCAGGCGGCGGAGTTGGACTTGTCTGCCTTCGCCGGCATGGTGCCGGTGGAGATGCTCGGCGGTAATGCCTTTCCACCGATTGGCCAGCTGAATTTCCTGCTGACCCTGGCGCCCTATGGCTTTTATTGGTTTGTGCTGGCGACGGAAAACCAGATGCCAAGCTGGCATGTGGAACCGGCGCAGAGCATGCCCGACTTCACCACTCTGGTACTGAAAAAACGCATGGAAGAATTACTCGAAGAGCCTTGCCGCACCAGCCTGGAACAAACCTCATTGCCAGCCTGGTTGCCCAAACGTCGCTGGTTTGCCGGCAAAGACACGGCGATCGACAGCGTGCGCATCGCTTACGGCGTACGTTTTGGCGACCCACAGCACCCGGTATTGCTCAGTGAAGTCGAGGTCAGCAGCGGCGGTCAGGTCAGCCGTTATCAACTGCCGTTGGGCTTTCTCGGCGAAGATCAGGTGAGCAGCGCCTTGCCCCAGCAATTGGCCCTGGCCCGGGTGCGACGTACTCGCCAGGTAGGGTTGGTGACCGATGCCTTCAGCCTTGAGCCTTTCATCCGTGAAGTCATCCAGGCCATGCAGGCAGGGACCGTGCTCAACTCCAGTGAGGGCGATCTGCGGTTTGAGGCGACCGGACACCTGGCCGGGCTGCAACTGACTCACGAATCGCCGGTGCGTTACTTGTCTGCCGAGCAGTCCAACAGTTCGGTGGTGGTGGGCGAAAGCCTGGTGCTCAAGCTGATTCGCAAAGTCAGCGCCGGGGTACACCCGGAGCTGGAAATGAGCGCCTACCTGACCGCCGCCGGCTACCCGAATATCTCGCCTTTGCTGGGCTTTATGAGCCGCCGCGACGCGCAGGGGCAGGACAACCTGCTGATGATTGCCCAGGGCTACCTGAGCAACCAGGGCGATGCCTGGAGCTGGACCCAGAACAACCTGGAACGGGCGATCCGCGACGAGTTGGCCGAGGCCATTTCTGAACAGGAGCAGCACTACAACGCCCTTGGCGAACTGGCGGATTTCGCCGCCGCGCTCGGCCAGCGCCTGGGGGAAATGCATGGTGTGCTGGGTGCGCCAACGGATGACAAGGACTTCAAACCGCAAATCACTACCGCCAAGGATACTCAGGCCTGGGCCAAGGATGTCGGCGCGCAGATCGAGCGTGCGCTGCAATTGCTCAAGCTTCATCAAAGCCAGTTGAACCCCGCTGACCAGGCGTTGGTCAGTGAGTTACTGGTACACAAAAAAGCCATCGCCGGGCATGTCCAGGCGTTGGCGAAGGCCACGGTCGGCGGGCTGCGGATTCGTGTCCACGGTGACTTGCACCTGGGCCAGGTGCTGGTGGTCAAGGGCGACGCGTACCTGATCGACTTTGAAGGCGAACCTGCGCGGCCGTTGCGTGAGCGGCGCGGCAAGCACAGCCCCTATAAAGATGTGAGCGGAGTGCTGCGCTCCTTTGACTACGCGGCGGCCATGGCCCTGAATGTGCAAGCAGTGGATCAGACACCGCAAGCCAACACTGCGCGCAAGCGCGTCACCGATCGCTATCTGAGTGAAGCCCGCCAGGCATTTACTCAGGCTTATCAGACGGCGACGTCTACACTGGCGCATGACTGGCAGGATGCCAACGGCCAGGACGCAGCGCTGACGTTGTTCAGCCTGGAAAAGGCTGCGTACGAAGTGGCCTACGAAGCGGAAAATCGCCCGACCTGGTTGCCGGTGCCCTTGCAAGGGCTGCATGGTTTGCTGAGCGGGCTTACACCTATATCGAAACCTGTACGCGGTGGGGAGACGTCATGAGTTTTACACATAAAGAACCGCTGCAGCCCAAGTTGACTGCATTGCCGGCGTCCAACGACGTCGAAGCGCTGGTACGCGCCGAACACCCGGATCCGTTCTCGATCCTGGGCCCGCATGACGACGAGCAGGGCGGGCAGTTTATTCGCGCCTTTCTGCCAGAGGCGCTCAGCGTTCAGGTACTCAGCCGGGATGGCGGTGAAGTGCTGGGCAGCCTCGAGGCAACCCAGGTGCCTGGCTTGTTTGTCGGGCAGTTCAGCACGCGCCAGCCGTACCTGCTGAAAATCCAGTGGGCGGGCGGCGAACAGATTACCGAAGACCCCTACAGCTTCAGTCAATTGCTGTTGGGGGAAATGGACCTTTACCTGTTTGCCGAAGGCAATCACCGCGACCTGGGCAGTTGCCTGGGGGCCCAGGTGACCAGTGTCGATGGCGTGCAAGGTGTGCGCTTTGCGGTGTGGGCACCGAATGCGCGGCGGGTTTCGGTAGTTGGCGATTTCAATATCTGGGACGGTCGCCGCCATCCGATGCGCCTGCGTCACCCCTCCGGTGTGTGGGAGATTTTTATCCCGCGTTTGCAGCCGGGCGCTGCCTACAAATACGAAATCCTCGGGGCCCATGGGATCCTGCCGCTCAAGGCCGACCCGGTGGCGCTGGCCACCCAACTGCCGCCCGACACGGCCTCCAAGGTCGCCGCACCGTTGCAGGTGGACTGGCAAGACCATGAGTGGATGCAAGCCCGGGGTGACAAGCAGAAATCCACGGCGCCGTTGTCGATCTACGAGCTGCACGTGGGCTCCTGGCAGTGCGAGCTGGACGAGGCCGGCGAGGTTGCCCGCCAATACGGCTGGCGTGAACTGGCGGAGCGCTTGATCCCCTACGTGCAGCAACTGGGCTTCACCCATATCGAGCTGATGCCGATCATGGAGCATCCCTTTGGTGGTTCCTGGGGCTATCAGGCTTTGTCGCAATTCGCCCCGAGTGCACGCTTTGGATCGCCCGAGGATTTCGCCTGGTTCGTCAATGCCTGTCACCAGGCGGATATCGGCGTGATTCTCGATTGGGTGCCGGCGCATTTCCCCACCGATACCCACGGCCTGGCGCAGTTCGACGGCACGGCGCTGTACGAGTATGCCAACCCGCTGGAGGGCTTTCACCAGGACTGGGACACGCTGATCTACAACCTGGGCCGTACGGAAGTGCACGGCTTCATGCTGGCCTCGGCCCTGCACTGGCTCAAGCATTTTCATGTGGATGGGCTACGGGTGGATGCGGTGGCTTCGATGTTGTACCGCGATTATTCGCGCAAGGCCGGCGAGTGGGTGCCCAACCGCCATGGCGGGCGCGAGAACTTGGAAGCCATCGATTTTCTGCGGCATTTGAACGACGTGGTCGCCCTTGAAGCGCCCGGCGCGCTGGTGATCGCCGAGGAATCGACGGCGTGGCCGGGGGTCAGCCAGCCTACCCAACAAGGTGGCCTGGGGTTCAATTACAAGTGGAACATGGGCTGGATGCATGACTCGCTGCACTACATCCAGCAAGACCCGGTCTACCGTGCCCATCATCACAACGAGCTGAGCTTCGGCCTGGTATATGCCTGGTCCGAGCGGTTTATCTTGCCGATCTCACACGACGAAGTGGTGCACGGCAAGCACTCGCTGATCGACAAGATGCCGGGAGATCGCTGGCAGAAGTTTGCCAATCTGCGCGCCTATCTGAGTTTCATGTGGATGCACCCGGGCAAGAAACTGTTGTTCATGGGCTGCGAATTTGGCCAGTGGCGCGAATGGAACCACGACCAGCAACTGGACTGGTATCTGCTGCAATACCCTGAGCACCGTGGTGTGCAGAAGCTGGTGGGCGATTTGAACCGCCTGTACCGCGAGGAGCCGGCGCTGCATGAACAGGATGATGCGCCCCAAGGCTTCCAGTGGCTGATTGGCGATGATGCGATCAATAGTGTTTACGCCTGGCTGCGCTGGAGCAAGGACGGCCGGCCGGTGCTGGTGGTTGCTAACTTCACCCCGGTGCCGCGTGAAGGCTATGCGGTTGGGGTGCCGTTCGGCGGGCGTTGGAGTGAGGTGATCAACAGTGATGCGGACACTTACGCCGGTTCCAACTTTGGCAATGGGGGAGAGGTGTTCACCCAGGATGAGCCGCGTCATGGGCAACCGGTGTCGCTGTCGTTGAACCTGCCGCCGCTGGGCGTGTTGATTCTGCGTCCGCAGGAGCTGTAAGGGCGCTGGATTGGCGGATGCAGTTGTTCCCGATACTGGCAGGGTGCCACAATGGCGCCTTTGCCGTCGCAATCGACACAGGCGCATTGCATGAACAGCCTTGGGCATGGGCAAGATCAGGACCCCATCATCGAGCAGCAAGTGCGAACCGACCGGTTGCACCAACTGTTTCGCCAGTCGTTCTCGGCCGTCTTCGGTAGTTATCTGGGGGCCGCCATGCTCTGCTGGCTGTGCTGGGATCGCTTCGATCATCGAATCATTCTGGTATGGCTGGTGCTGCTGGGTTGCTCGTCACTGCTGCGCCTGCACATGTTCGTGCAGTGGTTTCGCTGCCCTGACAGCGAGCGCACCCCAAAGCGTTGGGAGCGGCGTTACTGGATCACGCTGATGTTGTCGGCTGGCATCTGGGGAGGTGGAGCGCTGGCGGTGATGCCGGTCGATGACCGTGTGTCCCAGGTACTGGTGATGCTCTTTACCGTAGGAATGTCAGTCAGTGCGGTGTCCTGCTACTCGGCCTTTCGCTACATGACCTTGAGTTCGATGGCGTTGGTGCTGTTGCCCTGTACGCTGTGGCTGTTGTTCCAGCCGGCGCCGATGCAAGTGGGTGTGGCCCTGGCGGTGCTGGTGTTTTCATCTTTTGTGGTGACGGCCACCTGCAAACTGTCCGATGCGCTGGAAAAAGCCTTCCGCCTGACTCGGCAAATGGAGCGTACACACCGTCTTTCAACCCGCGCGGCCCAAACCGATGAGCGCGACGGGTTTGAAGACCTGCACCGCTAAGGCTCAAGGTCTTGATCAGGTGGCCGTAGCGGTCTGATCCTTGGACATCGCCCTCACCAACGCCCTGGCGACCTGTTCGGCGGAGTAGGGATTGGCGAGGAACTCAAACCCCTCATAACCGCTGTCCGCCAGCTCTTCGCTGTAGCCTGAGACAAGTACCACCGGCAGGTCCAGACGCCGCTCACGCAGCAGTCTGGCCATCGCAACGCCGGTCATCCCCGGCATGACCACATCCGAAAAAATCGCGTCGAAGGCTCGGGCGTCGTTGCCAGCGAGGGCCAGTGCCTGCTCGGCATTGGTCGCCCAAGTGGTCTTGTAGCCCAGGTCCTTGAGGATCTGGCTGGCGAAACGTCCCACTTCCAGGTTGTCTTCTACGATCAGAACATGCCGTTGGGCAGCCTCCTGCGGCGGTACAAGTTGCTCCTGTTCGTCCTGCTGCGGGGCGGGTTCGCCTTCCACTTGGGGCAAATACAAGGTGAACACAGTGCCCTGGCCGAGGGTACTTGCCACATCGATGTTGCCGCCCGACTGTTTGGCAAAGCCGAAGACTTGCGACAGGCCAAGCCCGGTGCCTTTGCCAACGGCCTTGGTGGTGAAGAACGGCTCGAAGATACGGTCGATGGTGTCGCCGGCAATACCGGTGCCGGTGTCGGTCAGAGAGATGCTGATGTACGGCAGGCGCGACTCGGCGTCACCGCGGATGCGCGGCAGCGCTTGCTGTGTGGCGACCTTGAGGGTCAGGGTGCCCTGGCCGTCCATTGCGTCGCGAGCATTGAGTGCGATGTTGAGCAGCGCGGTTTCGAGCTGGCTGGAGTCAATGCGTGCGTAGCACGGCTGATCGGGCAACTGCACCTGTACATGAATGCGGGCGCCGGTGACACTTTCAAGCATCTCGCCGATGTTGCGTACCCGCTGGCTGACATCCAATACCTGCGGGTTCAACGGCTGGCGACGGGCGAAGGCAAGCAATTGGCTGGTGAGTTTACTGGCCCGCTCCACGGTGTCGGAGACGACGCTCATGTAGCGCTGGCGACGCTCTTGCGACAAGTTCGGTTGGCGCAGGAAGTCCACGGACGAGCGAATGATGGTCAGCAGGTTGTTGAAGTCATGGGCGACGCCGCCGGTCAGTTGGCCGATGGCTTCAAGCTTCTGTGACTGGCGCAGCGCGGCCTCGGCCTGGGCCAGCGCGAGGGTGCGTTCTTCCACGCGCTGCTCCAGTGTGGCGTTGAGTTCGGTGTAGGCCGCCAAACCCTCGCGTACGGCGGCATCGGCGCGCACGCGCTCGATGTGCGCCCAGGACCGTTCGGTCACTTCACCCAACAACGCCAGATCGTAGGGCGACCAGTAGCGGGGCTGTTTGTCATGCACGGCCATCAGCGCCGTGAGACGTCCATCCTTGATCAGCGGCACGCAGATGGTAGCCGTGACGCCCAGCGCCTGGAAGGTTGCCGACTCATCGGCGGGCAGTTCGATCAGGTTATCGCGGATCACCAGGGGCTGACCGGCACGCAGAGCCCTCACCGCGCGTTCGCCGAACGCCGCCAGGCTGTAGTGGCCGATGATGCTGGGTGAGCCCTGCGCCGCCCAGTCGCCACGGATAGTGAAGCCATCTTCATCCTCATCCATATCGGCATAGGCGCAAATCGACACTTGCAGGTGTTGCGCCAGCAGTTGGGTGGTCGATGTCATGATGGCTTCGGCGTCGGTGGCGCTGGCCACGGCGTTGCCGATGGCATCCAGCACCGCCAGGCGACGGGCGAGGAATACGGTGGAGGTGGTCTCGGTCACCGTATCGAGCATGCCCACCACGTTGCCTCGAGAGTCGCGGATAGGGCTGTAGCAAAAAGTGAAATACGCCTGTTCCGGCGCACCATTGCGCTTGAGCATCAGCGGGAAGTTTTCAATATAGGTGGCATGACCGTCGAACGCCGCGCTGGCGATGGGGCTTATCTCGCTCCAGGCCTCGTGCCACACCTCGCTGAAAGGGCGGCCCAGTGCCTCCGGCTTGTTGCCCAGAATCGGCCGGAATGCATCGTTGTAGAGCGTAATCAACTCAGGCCCCCAAACAATGGCCTGGGGAAACCTGGAAGCGAAGCACAGCGCGACGGTGGTCTTCAATACATCGGACCACTGCTCCAGCGGGCCGAGGGGCGTACTGGCCCAATCATGCTGGCGGACCCGCTCGGCCATGTCGCTGCTGCCTTGCAGCCAATTCATCATGGGGTCAACACCTTATCTACCGCGGTTCGACTATTGCCTGAAACCTCAGGTTGCCAAGCAACAGACCTGAATGACTGCTCCCAGTTCAGCGCGAATATCCAGGTTATTGAGCGGCGAATACACCTGTCCAATAGATACCCGCATCGCTCTTGGGGTCCATCGCGTAGGCCGCGCCCAATTCGCGAAATTGCGGGTTCATCAGGTTGGCGCAATGGCCGGGGCTGGCGAGCCAACCGTCCACGACCTTGCGAGGGGTATCGAGGCCGGCGGCGATATTTTCGCCGATGTTCTTCGCGATATACCCGGCCAGTTCGGCGCGGTCACCGGGAGTACGACCGTCGTGGTCCAGGTGGTCGAAGAAGTTGCCGTTGGCCATGTTGCGCGTGTGGCTGTTGGCCGCGCTGGCCAGGGTGTCGTTCCACGACAGCGGCGTGGTCGCGCTGAACGCCTGGGTGCCGCATTGGTGTGGTTCGGCGCGCGCGGCGTTGACCAGGTTCAGCAGTTGCTTGCCTTCGGTCTGCCAGTCGCCCAGGCCACTGGTCAGCAGTGGGCGGGCCAGCACGATGCGCCAATCCTGGCCGCTGTTGCTGACGCCGATGTCGACATATTGCGGGTCCAGTACGACCCGGCAGAAGCTTTCGCGCACTGCTTTCATGGCGGCGTCGGCATCCTTGGGCCCGGACAGGCTGATGGCCTGCACGTTGACCATAGGGTACGCAGCCCGCGCCAGCGACTGCTGCAAGTCGCCGACATTGGAGGCCGGCAGCACCAGCCGTGTGTCGCTGGTCAGCGGTGGCAGTTCCTGGGAACCCTGGTCACCGCAGCGTTGCACCTGGCTGCGGTATTGGTTGATCTGTTGGACTAACTGACTTTCTTCATTCGCCATCGCGCTGGCGCAGAACACCGTAGTGGCGGCCAGCGTCGTAAGACCCATCATCAATGACAGAACGCGCATGGACGTTACCCTTGAGCTTGAAAGTGCCCATGATGCGCGATCCAGGTGCATCCATGCACCCGTTGGTCCGAACTTTTTTCTTCAGTTCTTGAATGTCGAGTGTTTTGCACCCTGATCGCAGAGGGCGAACACCACCACCAGCAGGGCGGAAATCGCGAGGATAACCACCACGCCATCGGTGGAATGAGTGGCCGAGGCCGCCACCATCGACAGCGCGCCCAGCGGTGCCAGGCCACCGGCAATCGCGGTGCCGATTTCGCGTCCGGTGCCGAAGCCCGATGAGCGCGTCTGGGTCGGGAATTGCCGGCTCAGGAACGAGCCCTGGGGCGCAAACATCATCGGCGCAAGGATACCGGTGCCCACACCGATGGCCAGATAGATCATCAGGCTTTCACCACTGTTGAGCAGGGCCAGGAACGGGTAGGCGAACAGCAGCGAGCACAGACCGCCGAGCATCAACACAATCTTGCTGCTCCACTTGTCGCACAGCCAGCCAAAGCAAGGCACGGCCACGATGGCCACCAGGCTGGCGATGGTCACCGACAGGGAGGTGACGTGTACATCCACACCTTTGAATTGGGTCAGGTACGCCAGGGAGAAGGTCTTGAAGATATAGCTCAGGGCGTTGTAGCCAATCGCGACAAAGAACACCACGGCGAGGCCCTTGAGGTCGTTCTTGAACAACGCTTTAAGGGGCGACGGCTTGGCCTTGGCTTTTTCCTTGCTCAGTTCCTCGAACTGCGGGGTTTCCGGAATGCTGTTACGCACCCACAGACCCACGCCCACCAGCACGATGCTGCAGATAAACGGGATGCGCCAACCGCCGGCCAGCAAGAACTCGTTACCGTTGATGGTCAGCAGGTAAATGGTCAGTGAGGACAGCAACAGGCCCAGGTTCAGCCCCAGTGCCGGCCAGGCACCTTGGCTGCCGCGCTTGCCATGGGAGGCGTGTTCGTAGGAAGTTACCGCGGCGCCCGACAGTTCAGCACCCGCGCCCAGCCCCTGGATGATGCGGATGAACACCAGCAGGATCGGCGCCCAGATACCAATGGAGGCATAGCTGGGGATCAGGCCGATCAGCGTGGTGCACACGCCCATCAGGCAGAAGGTCAGCACCAGCACCTGCTTGCGTCCGAACTTGTCACCCAGGTAGCCGAACAGAATGCCGCCGAAAGGGCGGGCGATAAAGCCGATGGCAAAGGTGGAAAAGGCCATCAGCGTGGCCGTTTTCGGGTCGCTGTTATCGAAGAAGATCTTCGAAAACACAATGGCCGCCATGGTGGCGTACAGGTAAAAGTCGTACCACTCCAGCATCGAGCCAAAGATGGTGGCGGCGGCCACTTTGCGCAGGCGCTTGCGGGTTTGTTCGGGCGTTTCGGTGCCGGGGATGGAGGCGGATGCCGACATGCTGGATTTCCTTCTGGTCTTTGTAGTTATTTTTGGGTGAACGGGCAGTACGGGTATTACTGAGGCTGGAACAGACGGTCGGCGATCATCGCGCCGATGGGCATGGCCGAGGTGGCGGCCGGTGAAGGTGCGTTGCACACGTGGAGCATTCGCGGGGTTTGGGCGAACAGGAAATCGTGTACCAGGCTGCCGTCGCGCATGACTGCCTGGGCACGGATACCGGCCTCGTAGGGCAGCAAGTCGTCGAGGGTCAGAGAAGGGCAGTACTTGCGGCACTGCTCCAGGTAGCCGGACTTGAACAAAGAGTTTTTCATCTCGGTGGTGCCGGAGCCGAGGTTCTGCCAGAGGGTTTTCCAGAAACCCGGGAAGCTGGCGTATTGCGCCACATCGCGCCAGTTCACCGAGAACTTGCGGTAGTTCTCGCGGCCCAGGCCCAGCACGGCATTCGGGCCGACGGTGACACTGCCGTCGATCATGCGTGTCAGGTGCACGCCGAGAAACGGCAACTGCGGGTCGGGGATCGGGTAGATCAGGTGGTTGACGATGTTGTTCTTTGCCGCCGGCAAGCGGAAGTACTCGCCGCGAAACGGGATGATCTGATGGTCGATACTGATCCCGGCCAGGCGAGCCAGGCGGTCCGATTGCAAACCGGCGCACACCACCAGGTGCCGCGCCTGCCAGGTTTCGCCCTGGGTATGGACCGTGACTTTATCGGTGTCTTCGTGGATCGCAGTGACCGTGCGTTCCAGGCAGATCTGCCCGTCGTTGCGGCGAATCACCTGGGCCATGGTCTCGCACACCTGGCGGTAATCGACAATGCCGGTGGCATCGAGAAACAAGCCGCCCAGGCCGACGATGTTTGGTTCACGCTCGCGCAGTTGCTCGGCATCCAGGCGCTCGACCTGCATACCGTTGAGCTGGGCGCGGGCGTGCAGGGCTTCCATGCGTTGCATTTCCAGGGCGCTGGAGGCCACCAGCAGCTTGCCGCACACCTCGAACTTGATCCCGTGTTCGCGGCAGAACTGCTTGGTGGCTTCGGCACCGCGCTTGCACAGGTCGGCCTTGAGGCTGCCGGGGGCGTAGTAAATGCCGGCGTGGATCACGCCGCTGTTGTGGCCGGTCTGGTGCTTGGCCAGCACCGGCTCCTTTTCCAGGATCACCAGTGATGCGCCGGGTTGGCGCTTGAGCAGTTCCATGGCAGTGGCGAGGCCGACGATGCCGCCGCCGATAATGCAAAAGTCGTGAATCATTGCTGGGAGTACCTAAGGTTAGACATTTTGGTCTGCTTATCAGGTTGTCAGACTAATGTTTTTGTTAAAAAAATGGCGTGTCCGGGGACACGCTTTAAAAAGTCGATCAGTTGATGGGAGGCAGTTCCAGTTGCAAGCGCCGTGCGGATGCACGCAGATGGGCCTCTGCACTGGCAGCGGCGCGTTGGGCATCACCGTCGGCGATGGCCTGATAGAGCTGCTGGTGTTCCTGGGTCGCATCGGCCGAGCCGGTGGCGAAGCGCGAGGCAGAGTTTTCCCAGGCGGTCTTGCGTGCGCTCGCCAGCTGGCTTCTGAGGAAGTCATGGAAGGCCACGAAGTAGTCATTCTTGCTGGCGTCGGCAATGGCGCGGTGGAATTCCACATCGGCCAGGGCTGCGGCTTCAAAGTCGTCGCGATGGTCCTGCATGGCCTGCAAGGCGCTTTCCATGCGTTGCAGGTCGGCGGCGTCACGGCGCTGGGCGGCAATCGAGGCGGCTTGGGTTTCGATCCACAGGCGCACTTCGAACATCTGCGCCAGGTCAGGCCGTCGCCCATTTTGCTGCGGGAAACGGAACACCGTGCCGGCCGGGGTCTGCGAAATGAACGACCCCAACCCCCGGCGGGCGGTGAGAACACCGTCGGCCTTGAGCTGGGCAATGGCCTCGCGCACCACAGAGCGGCTGACGTTGAGCTGTTCAGCCAATTGCTGTTCGGTAGGCAGGCGCGACTCCGGAGCCAGTTGGCCGGATTCGATTTCTGCGCGAATGGCGCTGACAACCCGTACGACAAGCGAGTCGGGGCGCTGGAGCTCAAGCATGATGAAACCTTGGTAATCAGGTTGTCAGACAATAGTCGTTACGAATTTAGCTTGTCAATATGTGTCCAACACGATCAGTGCAGCAAGATAGGCGGCAAGGCCCGTTACCTGCGTTCACTGTGCGGGCCATGAGCGGCCTGCAACAGGTACAATCGCCGCTGCCTTGACGCGAAACTCCAGGAATTTGCATGTTCAGCCTTACCCGCTACACCACGCCGTGCCCCGAATCGGTCAATAGCCAGATCCTGCAGATGGTGGTGGACAACCTCACCGACATCAGCAGTGTCGCGCTGGCGCCAAGTAACTTGCTCTACAACATCTACCAGTACGCCATCGGGTTTGAGGTGCACTTGTACCTTGAGGCGTTGAATGGCGAGAAGGGCATCGCCGTCGAGCTGGTCGTGGCGATGCAGGACGAAACCGTTGTCGGTTTTTGCCTGTATCTGCCGGTCAAGGACGACCCTCAAGCCTGCGGCATTGCCTTTATGGCGGTGCAGGCCGGCTTTCGTCGCCAGGGCGTGGCGAAGCAAATGCTAGGCGATGTGCTGGCGCGCTATCCCCACGCCGAACTGGCCTGTGCGGTGGAGAAGGTCCCGGTATTCGAGGCCATGGGGTTTCAGGTGCGCGGCGCACGTGGCACCCAAGTGCTGATGAACACCCGGGACTACGGCACCGATGGCTTGATGGGGGTGTTGGATGTGGCAGCGATCTATCGTTCGCTGGAAGTGCGCCAGATTCATACCTACCTGCTGCAAAAGCACGGCAAACGCGCCATGGTCGACGCTGAAAAACAGCGTGACCGGCATCTGGATCAGTTGACGCGCAAGGTGCAGCTGTACATCCAGCAGCGGTTTCCTACGATTTGACCCGCTGGACCATCCCCAGGATGGTCGCCAGCAATTCCTGCTGGGCCTCCTCACGGCTGATCTCGCCAGTGGCTGCCGCATGAGACAGGGCTTCCGCCGCACCGAGCATAGCGCGCAAGCCGGCCTTGGAAACACCGCCGCCCGAGGCGAACGGTGACAGTGCGTTGGAGCACTTTTCCAGGAAGATCGCCTCATATTCGCGCTTGAGTACCGCCAGCTCCGGCGAGCCGCTCAGCGCGGCAATCACTCCGGGGATTTCCCGGCCCTGCAACAGCACGCAATCGACATACGCCGACGCGATCACCCATGCCCGGTCCTCTAGCGTCGCCTTACTGGTGTCGATGGCCTCGGTAAAGACCTGGTCCTGGCGCGCATCGAAATCGGCATACAAAGCAGCCAGCAATCCCGCACGCGTGGTGAAGTGGTCGTAGACCACCGGCTTGGTCACACCTGCCAGCTCCGCCAGGCGGCCCAGGGTAAGGGCGTCGGTGCCTTCCTCGCGCACCAATTGCCACGCCACATCGAGTAATTGGCGCTGGCGATCTTCACGGGACAAGCGCCGACGTGGGGCAGGGGATTCACTGCTTGACATGTTTATATACCAAAAGTAACTTAAGGGGCGTAACTTACTAAACGTAGCTTAATCCTGTCAGGAGTTAAAGTCATGCACGCCTTGATCGTAGTTGCTCATCACGACCGGAAATCGCTCACCCATAGCGTAGCGGCTCAGGTAGGCGCCGGTTTGACCGCCGCCGGCCACACCTTCGAAATCGCCGACCTTGCCGCCGAAGGGTTCGATCCACGCTACACCGCCGCCGACCATCAGGTGCACCGCGCTCATGCAACTCCGCCGGCCGATGTGCTGGCCGAACAGGCGCGTATCGAGCGCGCCGACGCGCTGGTGGTGGCTTTCCCGATCTACTGGTGGTCGATGCCGGCGTTGCTCAAAGGCTGGGTCGACCGCGTGTTCGTCAACGGCTGGGCGATTGATTATGGCCCCGACACACCCGTCGTGAAAAAACTGCGCCACTTGCAGGTGCACCTGCTGGCCCTCGGGGGCGCGGATGACAGCGCTTTCGATCGGCACGGCTATGCCAAGGCCATGCACACCCAGATCGATTACGGCATCTTTGATTACTGCGGGGCGCAGGTGCTGACGTCCAAGCTGCTGCTGGATTCGGAGAGCGGGGGCGCCCAGGCGCATTTGCACACGGCCAAAGCTGTGGGGCAGGGGATGTTCCAGCGCGAGACAGTCGCGGGGTGATTCAGGTGTCGCGAAACAGGTCGTGGGCATCGAGCAAGCGGTAGGCAATCTCGGGGCGTTTTTCCAGGCCGCGGCGGATCGACGCCGGGATCGATTGACGAGTCTTGCGGCACATGCCCGGCAACTCGTCGATAACGATCTGGATCCCGCGCATACTCTTGACCTCGGTATGCCCAGGCGCAATGTGCACGCGGATGCCCAGTTGCTCGTACATCCGCTGCTGCATGTGTTCAAGGTCTTGCAGACTCTTGAGGTTTTCAAGGCGTTCGAGCAGGATTTTTTCCTGCTGTCGCGTCAACTGGAGGATGCGCAGGTCCGCGCCGGGCGCCTCCAGCAGTTGTTCACGCTCGCACACACAGGCGCCGGGAGGGCAGGGTTGGCGAATGGTCATTGACGCTCCCGGCGAAGTTTCACGATCGGCGTGTCAGTAGGTCAATTGAACGCCCAGGCTGCCCAAGGCTTTCCAGTACTCAGGGTAGGTCTTGGCCACGCAGTCCGGGTCCTGGATGCGAATCCCCGAAACTTTCAGCCCGGCCAGGGCAAAGCACATAGCGATGCGGTGGTCGGCGTGGGTGTCGATCAGCGCCGTGCACGCGGTGCCGGCCAGGGCTGGGTCGCTCGCCACCAGCAGGTCGTCGCCCTCAATGCTCGCCAGGCCTGGGCGGATCTCATTGAGGCCGTCGTGCAGTGCCTGTACACGGTCACATTCCTTGACGCGCAGGTTCGCCAGTTCAGTAAAACGCACCGGGGTGTTGTTGAAAGCGGCGAGCACGGCCAGGGTCGGGATTGCGTCCTGCATTTGCGAACCGACCACCGTGGCTTGCATGTTCGGGAACTGGGCGATCACCGCCTGGGCCTGGGCGTCCGGCTGGGTGAAATCCTGGGCCGCGACACCGATGTCGATACGGCCAGCGGTCAGCACTTCGGCGGCCCACAGGTAGGTAGCGGCCGAGGCGTCGGGTTCGATCAGGTAATCCCGGGCGGTGTAGCCGGTCGGGGCTACGCGCCAGGTGGTGTCGTCCACGGCTTCAACCTGGGCGCCAAAGGCGCGCATGCAATCCAGGGTCAGGTCCACGTAGCCACGGGCGCCGATGTCTTTGCCGGTCAACGCCACTTCAATCGGCGCCTCACCACAGGCCGCGAGCATCAGCAGGGCCGATACATACTGGCTGGACAAGCCGCCATCGATCTCAAAGCGCCTGGCTTGTACCTTGCCTGTGCCATGCACGGTCACGGGCGGGCAGCCAGTGGGGCTGTCGACCTGAATTCCGTTTTGGCCGAGGGCGGTCAGCAGCGGGCCAATCGGGCGCTTTTGCATGTATTCATCGCCGTCCAGCACCACGCTGCCTTGCACGGTGGCCACGGCGGCGGTGAGAAAGCGCATGGCAGTCCCGGCGTTACCGAGGAACAGTGGTTGGGCAGGCAATTGCAGCGAGCCTTGGCTGGTGACGACAAACGTGGTGTCGTCTGGCTCATCGATACTCACACCCATCTGACGCAGGGCGACCGACATGTGGCGAGTGTCATCGCTTTTCAACGCACCGCTCAAACGGCTGGTGCCCTTGGCCAATGCCGCCAGCAACAGGGCGCGGTTGGTGATGGATTTGGAGCCGGGGGGCGCGACCTTGCCATTGAGAGGAAAGTTGGGCGGTGTAACGGTCACGGTTTTTTGCGAACTCAAGGTACAAGGCTCCTGGTCAAGGCGAGGTGGCGTGGAGTGGCCGACGTGCGGACCCGAATAATCAGGCAAACACGCCATGCTTGTCGAGTGAGCAAGTGATCTGCGTGAATTTTCTGGAATGTGCTCCGATTCAAATGTGGGACGGGGCCAGCAAGCCCGGCTTAACGCTGGCTCAACCAGAAGTCATGCAGCACCCGCGCAGCCGGTTCGATTTCGCTGACCTGCTGTTGATGGGCGTTTATATCCAGGTCCGCCGGAAGTTCGAAATTGTCCTGCTCGGCGCACGCGGTGATTTTTTCCAGTTGCCCGGCTTGTTCGGCGGGCAATGGCGGCCAGTTGCCGATCGTCACACCCCGCACATAACCAAAACACCATTCTTCAGCCAGCGTCACTGCCTGGTCTTGATGTTCGGTTTCATCGAAACGGGCTTTGAATGCCTGGGAGTCGGTGGCCAATCGAGCAGCCAGGGTATTCATATGGCGTACACACAGTTCGAGAAAATCCTGGGCCTCGTCCATGTTGTCCCATTCAGGGTTTTGCCCACCCCAGATCGCCGGGAACCACTCGGCCACGTCCACCTTGGCCGGGCTGGAAACCAGGGCGGTGAAATAACCGTCGAGTTCGGCCATGTTCAGCACCGAGTGCTCTTCACCGTATTTGAGCAAGGTGGCGTCAATGAAGTCGAAATCGGCGGGAGCGAGGGGTTGGGCGTGCATGGCATATCCTTAAAACGTCGAGCGCCGCTGACAGGGGCGGCTTAAAGCGCAAAGGATGGCGTGTGCACCGGGTTTTATCCAGCGTCTTTTCCCTCACCGTGGCCAGTCCCGCTTTTGGCCGATGCGCCGTGGCGCACCCTTGATATAGTCTGGCCTTTCTCAATCGCCAGTCAGGGATCACTGCCATGTCCGAATACCAAGCCTTCGTCGTCGAACTGAGCGGCAACGTTGCCCATGTGCAGATCAATCGCCCGGAAAAGATCAACGCCATGAATGCGGCGTTCTGGACCGAAATCATCGACATCTTCCAATGGATCGACGACACCGATGCCGTGCGCGCCGTGGTGCTCAGTGGTGCGGGCAAGCATTTCTCTTCGGGTATCGACCTGATGATGCTGGCCTCGATAGCCAATGAGTTCAGCAAGGACGTGGGGCGTAATGCGCGCCTGTTACGGCGCAAGATCCTCGAGCTGCAAGCCTCGTTCAATGCGGTCGACCATTGCCGCAAGCCGGTACTCGCCGCGATCCAGGGCTACTGCATTGGCGGGGCCATTGACCTGATCAGCGCCTGCGACATGCGCTACGCGGCCGAGGGCGCGCAGTTCTCGATCAAGGAAATCGACATTGGCATGGCCGCTGACGTAGGCACTTTGCAACGCCTGCCGCGCATCATCGGCGACGGCATGTTGCGTGAGTTGGCTTACACCGGTCGCCAGTTCGGTGCTGAAGAAGCGCGCAGCATCGGCCTGGTCAATCGCGTGTATGCCGATCAGGACAGCCTGCTGGCCGGCGTTATGGAAATCGCCCATGAAATCGCCGCCAAGTCGCCAATCGCCGTGACCGGCACCAAAGCCATGATCAGCTACATGCGTGACCACACAGTCAATGACGGCCTGGAATACGTTGCCACCTGGAACTCGGCTATGTTGCAATCCAACGACTTGCGCGTGGCCATTGCGGCCCATATGAGCAAGCAGAAACCCGAATTCGTGGATTGACTGATATGACCCCAGGCTGGATTACCACAACGCTGCTGGATAACGACGCCGTCGGCGGCTGGGCCGTCGCCCGCAGCCGTGAGGGCTTTTTGCATGACGCCAATGGCCCTCTGTTCCCTCGGGAGTGGCTTAAGCGTCAGGACCTGCCGGTGTTCGCTGAACACGGCATCGGCCACCTCGATGGTGAACCGGTGTACTTGCTGGAACTCGACAGTGCTGCCGATGTGCCAGGGTGCAGTTGGCAGGGGCTGCGCGGTTTCATGCTACAGGGCGATCACACTCTCTACAGAGTGCTGGGCTACGCCGCCCAGATCGGCACCTGGGCGCGGGAGCATCGTTTCTGCGGCAGTTGCGGCCAGGCCATGGTTCAGGTCCCGCGGGAGCGGGCGATGTACTGCGCGCCTTGCGACCTGCGCAGCTACCCACGGATTTCGCCGAGCATGATCGTGCTGGTGACCCGTGGCGACGAGATCCTGCTGGCGCGCTCGCCACGTTTCGTCACAGGGGTCTACAGCACCTTGGCCGGCTTTGCCGAACCCGGCGAATCGGCCGAAGACTGCCTGATCCGCGAAGTGCGCGAGGAAGTGCAGATAGAAGTGAAGAATATCCAGTACATGGGCAGCCAGTGCTGGCCGTTCCCCCATTCGATGATGCTGGGTTTCCACGCCGAGTACGCCGGTGGCGACATCGTGCCCCAGGCCGACGAGATCGAGGATGCGCAGTGGTTCAACATCCACGAACTGCCGCCGTTGCCGGCGTCACGTTCGATTGCGCGTTACCTGATCGACCTCTACGTGGCCCGCCGCTTAGGCCACGCTGAACCAGTGCTGCCAGGCTAGGCGTACGGTCAGGCCCAGCACCACGGTGATAAACACCGGGCGAATGAATTTGGCGCCGCCGCTGATTGCGCTGCGTGCGCCAAAGAACGCGCCACACATCACTGACACGCCCATCGCCAGCCCGACGATCCAGTCTACCGAGCCATTGATGATAAACACCGTCAGCGCCGCCGCGTTGCTGACGAAGTTCATGCTGCGCGCGACGCCGCTGGCCTTCACCAGGTCGATGGGGTGCAGCAGCATCGTGCTGACGGTCCAGAATGCACCGGTGCCAGGCCCGGCCACGCCGTCGTAGAAGCCCAGGCCAAAGCCCTGGGTGGCCTGCCATTTCTTCTTGATCGGTGCTTCGGCATCCACCGGCGCCTTTGGCGTACCGCCGAACAACAGGTACACCCCGCAGGCAAAGACGATCACCGGCAGCATCTTGTTCAGGGTTTCGGCGGGCAGGTAGTGGGCGACCACCGCACCGGTCAGCGCGCCGATCAATGTACCGACGATGGCGTGCACCCATTGGCGCGGGTGGAACAGCTTGCGCCGGTAAAAGGTGAAACTGGCGGTGGCCGAGCCGAAGGTGGAGCTGAGTTTGTTGGTGCCCAGTACCAGGTGAGGCGGCATACCGGCTGTGAGCAGGGCCGGTGTGGTCAGCAGCCCGCCGCCGCCGGCGATGGCGTCGATAAAACCGGCGATAAAGGCAACGACGGCCAGGATGGCCAGGGTGGTGAGGTCAACGCTGAGTTCGAAGGGCATGGGCAGGGCTTATTGTTGGAGGTGCGCTATGCGAAGGCCGCCATCTTACCTGCCGAATGCACGCAGAACCAAATGTGGGAGCAAGCCCCTCCCACATTTTTAAATCCGTCTGCTTGGCTATTTGTGGGTTCCCAGCCACTCCAGCGCCGTACGCCAGATGCAAATGCCCAGGAAATACGCCGACATCAGCGACCACAATCCGAACGTCCACGGGTTGGTGTTGGGATAGTCCACCACCATCAAAAAGCTGCACAGTAACCAGATCGTAGTCACCGCAATATTGATCGGCATGAAGCGCTTGACCCGGAATGGGTGCAAAAACTTCATCGGTGTCACGGTCAGCAGGGCCAGGCCGATCACGGTCAGCAAGGTGACCCAGGCGTCAGGCTGGATGATGTACACGCACAGGGCGACCACGTTCCAGGCGGCGGGGAAGCCGACGAAGTAGTTGTCCTTGCTCTTCATGTTCACATTGCAAAAGCAGAACAGCGAAGACACCAGAATCACCGACACCGTAAACAGGTGGGTAAATTCCGGCAGGTCGATATAGCGGTAGATAAACAGTGCGGGGATGAACACATAGGTGAGGTAATCGATCACCAGGTCCAGGACCGAGCCGTCAAAGCTGGGCAATACCGTGCTGACATTCACCCGTCGTGCCAGCGAGCCATCGACGCCATCCACCACCAGCGCCAGGCCCAGCCACAGCAGGCACGCCTTGGGGGAGTTTTCCAGCAGCGCCAGGGTGGCCAGGAAGGCCAGTACCACTCCGGTGGCAGTAAAGCCGTGGGCGCCCCAGGCTTTGAGTCTGGCTACATGCAGGGTCGATATCACGGGCGGTTCTCCAAAAGGTCAAACGGGGCAGCCGACAACGTAGCGCCGTCGAGTCTGGCCGGGGAATGCAGGTATCGACCGGGAAGAGGGGGATAAGGTTCACCGCCCGGTGTCTGCGTAAGCGTAGCAAGCGTAGGACGATTCGGCATCAACCCTGACGGAACACCAGGGCCTTCAGCCCACTTTGCGGATCGACGTCGGGGAATTCCGGCGGGTTGTCCAGGCGCTGCACAAAGCGCAGGCCCGGTGCTTCGCGGGTTACACCGTCGATCAGGAAATCTTCGCCGAAGGCCGGGTCATTCATGCACGCCAGCACCGTACCTTGGGCGGTGAGCAAGTCCGGCAGGCGGCGCAGCACGCGCTGGTAGTCCTTGGTCAGCAGGAAGCTGCCTTTCTGGAATGACGGCGGGTCGATGATCACCAGATCGTAAGGGCCGCTGTGGGTGACCTTGGCCCAGGACTTGAACAAGTCGTGGCCCAGGAAGGTGACTTTGCCCAGGTCATGCCCGTTCAGGCGATGGTTGTCGCGGCCACGACTGAGGGCGCCACGGGCCATGTCCAGGTTCACCACATGGTCGGCGCCGCCTTCGATGGCGGCCACCGAAAAACCGCAGGTATAGGCAAACAAATTCAGCACGCGCTGGCCTTGGGCCTGTTCGCGCACCCAGTTGCGCCCGTAGCGCATGTCGAGAAATAGCCCGCTGTTCTGCTTTTTACCCAGGTCGATCAGGTACCGCAGGCCGCCCTCGGTGATGGTCAGCTCATCGATGGCCTCACCCACTAACCACTCGGTGGTGCTTTGCGGCAGGTAGCGGTGTTGCAGCGCCACTGTGCGCGCGCCAAAGCTCGCCCAGTCGATGTTCAGCAGCGTCTGCTTGAGGGCTTGCAGGTGCTCGGTTTCCTTGAACAGCGCCACCAGCACCACCCCTTGCAGCCAGTCCACCGTCAGTTGTTCCAGGCCCGGCCAGCAACGGCCACGGCCATGGAACAGGCGCCGGGTTTCCACCGGTGCGTCAGCCAGGGCGGTCAGCAAGTGGGCGTGAAGGGTAGCGAGTGCGTCTGGGTTCATCGTTGTGCGTCAGTCATCGGGCGGGCGGCATTTTAAACACAATTGCCGGGTTTGCGGGTGCATGAGCACAACGTGCTGGAATAAAGCCGATCTACAGTGATTCATGCTCAAAATTCTGTTGGGCGCGCCTCATAACAGGCAAAAAATCCTTCAGCACCGACATAAACTGGAAAAAAGTCCGGAGGTGCCCATGAACGGTTTCGCCCACGCAGTCAATCACACGGCGCAGGATCAGCAGGAGCTGGATGAGTGGCGTGATGCCCTGGCCTCGCTGGTGGCCAATGCCGGCCCCGCCCGGGCCCGCGAAATTCTCGACCTGCTGGCCCGCGAAGGCGGTGCGCCGGGCATCGACTGGAAACCCCGCCACGGCACACCGTATATCAACAGCATCAGCGTCGAGCAGCAGCCGGCTTTTCCCGGCGACCTGGCCACCGAAGAGCGCCTCGCCTCGCTGGTGCGCTGGAATGCCCTGGCCATGGTGGTGCGCGCCAATCAGGCGTATGGCGAATTGGGCGGGCATATCGCCAGTTACGCCAGCGCCGCGGATTTGTTCGAAGTGGGCTTCAACCACTTTTTCCGCGCCCGCAGCGAGCAATCCGGCGGTGACCTGGTGTTCTACCAGCCCCATTCGGCGCCCGGTATTTATGCCCGTGCCTACCTTGAAGGGCGCCTGACAGAACAGGATCTGGCCCACTACCGCCAAGAAATCGGTGGGCCGAAGGAGGGCGCTCGCGGGCTGTTCAGCTATCCCCATCCATGGTTGATGCCCGACTTCTGGCAGTTCCCCACCGGTTCCATGGGCATTGGCCCCATCAGCTCGATTTTCCAGGCGCGCTTTATGCGTTACCTGCAGCACCGCAGCTTGCAGGACACCTCGGACCGCCATGTGTGGGGCGTGTTCGGCGACGGCGAAATGGACGAACCGGAAAGCATGTCAGCCCTGACCCTGGCCGCCCGCGAGGGCCTGGATAACCTGACCTGGGTCGTCAACTGCAACCTGCAACGCCTCGACGGCCCGGTACGCGGTAATGGACGCATCATCGACGAGTTGGAGGCATTGTTCAGCGGCGCCGGTTGGAATGTGATCAAACTGGTGTGGGGCTCGGACTGGGATGCGTTGCTCGCCAAGGACGCCGACGGCTCATTGGTCCGAACCCTTTCGCAGACCGTGGATGGCCAGTTCCAGACCTTCGCCGCCAAGGATGGCGCCTATAACCGCGAGCATTTTTTTGGCCAGAGTGAAGCCCTGGCCAAGCTGGTCGAGAGCCTGAGCGATGAGCAGATCGACCGCCTCAAGCGTGGCGGCCATGACATGGTCAAGATCCACGCCGCTTACCACGCTGCCCGTCGGACCAAGGGCAAACCCACGGTGATCCTGGCCCAGACCAAAAAGGGCTTTGGCATGGGCGAAGCCGGGCAGGGCAAGATGACCACTCACCAACAGAAGAAGCTTGATCGCCAGGCGCTGATTGCCTTTCGCAATCGCTTCCAATTGCCGCTGTCGGATGAGCAGGTCGAGTCCTTGAGTTTTTTCAAGCCGGCCGATGACAGCCTGGAGTTACGCTACCTGCACCAGCGCCGCAAGGCCCTGGGCGGTTACGTGCCCAGCCGCAGCCAGCTCGCAGCGCGGGTCAGCGTGCCGTCCATGAGCGGTTATGCGGGTTTCGCCACGGCCGCTGAAGGCAAGGAAATGTCTACCACCATGGCCTTCGTCCGTATGCTCACCCACTTGCTCAAAGACGGACAATTGGGGCCGCGCATCGTACCCATCGTTGCCGACGAGGCGCGTACGTTCGGCATGGCCAACCTGTTCAAGCAGATTGGCATCTACTCCAGTGTCGGCCAGCACTATGAGCCGGAAGACATCGGCTCGATCCTCAGTTACCGCGAAGCCACCGACGGGCAGATCCTGGAAGAAGGCATCAGCGAAGCCAGCGCCATCAGTTCCTGGGTGGCCGCCGCGACCAGTTACTCGGTGCATGGCCTGCGCATGTTGCCCTTCTATATCTATTACTCGATGTTCGGTTTTCAGCGCGTGGGCGACCTGATCTGGGCGGCTGCCGACCAGCGTGCCCGGGGCTTCCTGCTCGGCGCCACGGCCGGCCGCACCACCCTGGGCGGCGAAGGTTTGCAGCATCAGGACGGCAGCAGCCACCTTGCTGCCGCCGCCGTGCCCAATTGCCGCGCCTACGATCCGGCGTTCGCCGGTGAGTTTGCGGTGATCCTCGACCACGGTATGCGTCGGATGCTGGAGCAGGATGTCGACGAGTTCTACTACGTGACGCTGATGAACGAAAACTACGCGCAACCCAGCCTGCCGGAAGGCGTGGAAGGCGCGATCATCAAGGGCATGTATCGCTTGCAGGGTACGCAGGACGCGCAGGACGCGCAGGTGCGCCTGCTCGGCTCCGGCACGCTGGTGCGTGAGGCCCTGGCGGCGGCGCAGTTGCTGATGGATGACTGGCAGGTGCAAAGCGCGGTGTACAGCGTCACCAGCTTCAGTGAACTGGCGCGGGAAGCGAGAGAGGTGGAGCGCTGGAATCGCCTGCATCCGCAGGGCATCAAGCGTGTCAGTCATTTGGATGACTGTTTGCCCAAAGGCGCGCCGGTGATTGCCATGTCCGACTATGTGCGGGCAGTGCCGCAGATGATTGGCTCGTACGTGGATTCGGGCTACACCGTGCTCGGCACTGATGGGTTTGGGCGCAGTGATACACGGGCGGCGTTGCGTGATTTCTTTGAGGTGGATCGGCACCATATTGTGCTGGCAGCGTTGACGGCCTTGGTGGAGCAGGGGAGTTTGGCGCCGGCTGTGTGTCAGCGGGCGATTCATCTCTACGGGTTGCAGCCAGAACGGGATGCGCCCTGGACCTGCTGATTGTGGGAGGGGCTTGCTCCCGATAGCGGTGTGTCAGTAGCTGATTGAGCTGACTGATACACCGCCATCGGGAGCAAGCCCCCTCCCACAGTTGATTGCTGGTGTTGCTTAGAGTGTGGCGATCAGGGCTGGCCCGAAGGCATCCTTGAGGAATCCAGGGGCGATATAGCGCTCGTAATGCGCCTCTGAAAGCAGAAAGAATTCCCGATCTATCGCATCGCGCAAATCCGCCAGGTGGCGCTCGCGAAACTCCGGCAGCAATGCCAACCCATAGGCATCCAGCCTGGAAATCACCCGTGCACCCCGCGCGATCAGCTGGTATGCCCAGCAATACGGCGACTGGTGCGGCATAAAGCGAATCTTGCGGGCCTCCAACTGCTGTCGCAGGCAGTGTGGGTCGAACACTTCCAGCTTGCTGGCCATCACCTGCACCAGTAGCTGTTCCAGACGCAGCCATACCGCCTGTTTTTCCTCGGCGTTATAGCCATTCCACTGGATCACCTCGTGGTGATAGCGCTTGCAGCCCCGACAGACCAGGTCACCGTAGACGGTGGAGCACAGGCCGACGCAAGGGGTCTTGATGGAGTGCGGCATTTTCAAGCCTTTGAAGAAAGTGTAAGCGTGTTTAGTCGGTGTTTCTGCGTCGCCAAATGGGCAACGATGGCTTCAATCCATTGCGAGCGACACCCATGAGAACATCGATCAAACCCTGGCTGTATGCCGTGATGTTCACCGCTGTTGCCGGCTGTTCCAACCCACCCACTCAAAGAGACATCGCCATGCCCAAACCTCTGGTATCCCTCGCCGTACTCAAGGCCAAACCTGGCCAAGAACACGCGCTCAAGACTGGCTTGCTGAGCCTGATCGAACCGACGCGGGCCGAACCTGGCAATCTGGATTACGTGTTGTTCGAGCGACGCGATGAACCCGGCACGTTCTATATGCGCGAGGCGTTCAAGAGCCAGGCAGCACTGGATGAGCATTTTGCCACGCCGTACTTCCAGCACTTTGCCGCCACGGCGGATGCTTTGCTCAGCGAGCCGTTGCAGTTGATTTTCCTGGAGCAGGTGTCTAACTGAAGCCGTTGACTGTAGGAGCGAGCTTGCTCGCTCCTACAGGGTTACGTCAGTCCCAGCTCAGCGCACCACCTGTTTGATACTCGATCACACGGGTTTCGAAGAAGTTTTTCTCTTTCTTCAAGTCCATGATCTCGCTCATCCAAGGGAACGGGTTGGTGGTGCCTGGGTACTCTTCCTTCAAGCCAATCTGCGACAGGCGACGGTTGGCGATGAACTTGAGGTAATCCTCCATCATCGCCGCGTTCATGCCCAGCACGCCGCGAGGCATGGTGTCGCGAGCGTACTCGATCTCCAGCTGGGTCCCTTGCAGAATCATCTGGGTCGCTTCTTCCTTCATCTCGGCATCCCACAAGTGCGGGTTTTCGATTTTGATCTGGTTGATCACATCGATACCGAAGTTCAGGTGCATCGACTCATCGCGCAGGATGTACTGGAACTGTTCGGCCACGCCGGTCATTTTGTTGCGGCGGCCCATGGACAGAATCTGGGTGAAACCGCAGTAGAAGAAGATGCCTTCCAGTACGCAGTAGTAGGCGACCAGGTTGCGCAGCAGTTCTTTGTCGGTTTCGACGGTGCCGGTTTCGAACTTCGGATCGGAGATCGAACGGGTGTACTTGAGGCCCCAGGCTGCCTTTTTGGCGACCGATGGAATCTCGTGGTACATGTTGAAGATCTCGCCTTCATCCATGGCCAGCGATTCGATGCAGTACTGGTAGGCGTGGGTGTGGATCGCTTCTTCGAAGGCCTGGCGCAGGATGTACTGGCGGCACTCCGGGTTGGTGATCAGGCGGTACACGGCCAGCACCAGGTTGTTGGCAACCAGGGAGTCGGCGGTGGAGAAGAATCCGAGGTTGCGCATGACGATGCGGCGTTCGTCGTCGGTCAGGCCTTCGGGGTTTTTCCACAGGGCGATGTCGGCGGTCATGTTGACCTCTTGCGGCATCCAGTGGTTGGCGCAGCCGTCGAGGTATTTCTGCCAGGCCCAGTCGTACTTGAAGGGCACGAGTTGGTTGAGGTCGGCGCGGCAGTTGATCATGCGTTTTTCGTCAACGGCGACGCGGGCGGCGGAGCCTTCCAGCTCGGCGAGGCCTTCGGCGACGTCGAGTTTGTCCAGGGCGGCCTTGGCGCGTACGATGGCGGCCGAATCACTGGCGGTGACGGCGCGGGCTTCGATGGCGGCAGCGGCGCCGGCACCGTCGAGGCGGTCCATGTTGGCTTCGGTGGCGTGGCCGGCGTTGGCGCCTTTGATCACCGCTGCACCGGTGTCTTCGTTGTCGACTTCATCCCAACTCAGCATTGAAATACTCCCTTCTGATCCGTTCTGACGGTGTTCAACCCGTCCAAAAATGTGCGATTTGCAGGCTACCAGGCATTGAAATACTGCGCTGAGTGTGGTCGGTGAATACCGATTCTGCACACTATGTAGTGGTCTGTTCTGTTTGTGGGCACACTATATGGTGTGTAACAAGGTTGGTCAACGCACAAGATATGCGGTCATACGTCGCTGTCGAGCGTGCGGCGCCGGGCAGATGGGCGCCGAAGGATATTTCTCTCATATATCATTATGGAATGGATAAATAGTTATTTATTCCTTTTAATGTTTTCTCGTGAGGCGCATTTTGGGGGCCTGCGCATTCGTGCGGATTGACCCAACAGCCAAAAGGAAAGCCGACATGACCATCAAAGCGATCAACGTGCGCAACCAGTTCAAAGGCGTAATCAAGGAAATTCTGCTGGGGGAAGTCGTGTCGGAAATCGACGTGCAGACGGCGTCCGGCATTGTTACTTCGGTGATTACCACGCGCTCGGTACGTGACCTGGAATTGAAGGTGGGCAGCGAAGTGATTGCCTTTGTGAAGTCGACGGAAGTGTCCATCGCCAAGTTGTGAATGGATAACGTGGGTGGGGATTGCTTACCCCTCCCACGAATGTTTCGCTGGGCAAGTCAGCGCTGGCGCAAGGCACGTTCCATGCGCTGTATACCTTCCTCGAGCATCGCCCGTGGGCAACCGAAGTTCAGGCGCACGAACTGTTGGCTGTCATCGCCAAATTCAATCCCGGCACTCAGGCCGACCCTGGCCTGTTCCAGAAAGAACCGTTGCGGGTCTTCCAGGCCCAATGCGCTGCAATCGAGCCACGCCAGGAAGGTACCTTGTGGTGCGTGCATCACTACACCGGGCAGGCGGGTCTTTAGCGCATCGAGCAGGTAATCACGGTTGGCCTGCAGGTACTGCAACAGCGCAGCGAGCCAGTCGCCGCATTGGCTGTAGGCCGCGCGAGTGGCTTCCAGGCCCAGGGGGCTGATGCTGTCGACCATGCCGCAGCGTGCGTTATTGAAGCGCTCGCGCAGCTCGGCGTTTTGCACCACGGCGAAGCAGGTCTTCAAACCCGCCACGTTATACGCCTTGCTCGCCGACATCAGGGTGATGGTGCGCTGGGCAATCTCGGGGCTGAGGCTGGCAGTGGGGATATGCCGGCGACCATCGAAGCACAACTCGGCATGAATCTCGTCGCTGATGATCAGCGCGCCGCTGTCAAGGCAGGCGTCGGCCACAGCCTGCAGTTCTTCGCGGGGGAATACTTTGCCGATGGGATTGTGCGGGTTACTCAGCAGCAGCGCACCGGCACCGCTTAATGCCTGGCGCATCGCAGGCATTGGCGTGACGTATTCGCCGTTGATCAACTCGAACGGCATTTCGATGCGCGGCAGGTTCCAGTTGCCGGGTGCCAGGCGAATCGGCCGGTAGTTGGGGGTTTGCAGCACTACCGCTTGGCCGGGTTTGACGAAGGCGTGCAAGGCCATGTTGAAACCAGGCTCGACGCCAGGCAGAAATAGCAGTTCTTCAGGTTGTACGCGCCAGGCGTACTTGGCCCACAGGTCCGCGATGATGGCCTCGCGCACATCCGGGCCGGCCATGCTGTAGCCAAGAATCTGTTGGTCGAGGCGCGTGTGCAGGGCTTGCAATACAGCGGGCGGCGCGGCGATGTCCATATCGGCGATCCACATCGGCAGAACGTCTTGCGGGTAACGGCTCCACTTGGTACTGCCGGTACCGTGGCGTGGGTGGAGCGTGTCGAAATCAAAGCTCATGAAAAAGGCTCGTATCAAAGCGGCGGCGAAAAAGTGGCGCTGATTCTAGCGCCATTGACGGTACAAATGTGGGAGAGAGCTAGCCCCCTCCCACATTCGGTTTATTCGCTGTTTCGTTACGCGTCCGTTCCATGACCGACAAGTTCTGTAATAAAAACGCCATTGCACTGGGGATTAGATTTGGGAGCGGCTATTTTGGCGCATCTCAATAAATAGAGTAGCCATGGATGAAATACCAACCTTTGCACCGCACTTTGATCGCCACTGCGCTCGTGTTGACAGTCAGCGGTGTTCACGCCGCTTCCCAGGCCCCGGTAGCCGGTGAAAATGGCATGGTGGTGACGGCCCAGCACCTGGCCACCCATGTTGGCGTGGATGTGCTCAAGGCCGGCGGCAACGCAGTGGATGCAGCCGTTGCCGTGGGCTACGCGCTGGCGGTGGTGTACCCGGCGGCGGGTAACCTCGGTGGCGGCGGTTTCATGACCGTGCAACTGGCGGACGGACGCAAGACCTTCCTCGACTTCCGCGAAAAGGCCCCGTTGGCGGCCACCGCCGACATGTATCTGGACAAGGCCGGCAACGTGGTCGAGGGCCTCAGCGCCAAAGGCCATTTGGCGGTCGGCGTACCGGGTACCGTTTCCGGCATGGAACTGGCCCTGAGCAAATACGGCACTCTCAAGCGCGCCCAAGTGATTGCCCCGGCGATCAAACTGGCGGAAAACGGCTTTGAGCTGGAGCAGGGCGATATCGACCTGTTGCACACCGCCACTGGCGAATTCGAGAAAGATCAGGATTTGCGCGGGATCTTCCTGCACAACGGCCAACCGCTGCAGGTGGGCCAGAAATTGGTGCAAAAAGACCTGGCCAGAACCCTCAAGGAAATCTCCGCCAAGGGCACCGACGGTTTCTATAAAGGTTGGGTGGCCAAGGCCTTGGTGGATTCCAGCCAGACCGGCAAGGGCATCATCACCCAGGCCGACCTCGACAAGTACAAGACCCGCGAACTGGCGCCCATCGAGTGCGATTACCGTGGTTATCATGTGGTCTCGGCGCCGCCACCCAGTTCGGGCGGCGTGGTGATCTGCCAGATCATGAACATCCTCGAAGGCTACCCGATGGCCGACCTCGGTTATCACTCGGCCCAGGGCCTGCACTACCAGATCGAAGCGATGCGCCATGCCTACGTGGACCGCAACAGCTACCTCGGCGATCCGGACTTCGTGAAGAACCCGATCGAGCATCTGCTGGACAAGAACTACGCCACCAAGCTGCGCGCCGCCATCGAGCCGCAAAAGGCCGGTGATTCCCAGGCGATCAAGCCAGGTGTGTCACCCCACGAAGGCAACAACACCACTCACTATTCGATCGTCGACAAATGGGGCAACGCGGTCTCGGTGACCTACACCCTCAACGATTGGTTTGGTGCCGGGGTGATGGCGAGCAAGACCGGGGTGATCCTCAACGATGAAATGGACGACTTCACCGTCAAGGTCGGCGTGCCGAACATGTACGGGCTGGTGCAGGGCGAGGCCAACGCTATTGCACCGGGCAAGGCGCCGCTGTCGTCGATGAGCCCGACCATCGTCACCAAGGACGGCAAGGCGGTCATGGTGGTCGGCACGCCAGGTGGCAGCCGCATCATCACCGCCACCTTGCTGACCATCCTGAATGTGATCGACTACAAGATGAATATCCAGGAAGCGGTCGACGCACCACGCTTCCATCAGCAATGGATGCCCGAGACCACTAACCTTGAGACCTTTGCGGTCAGCCCGGATACCCAGAAGATCCTCGAAAGCTGGGGCCATAAGTTTGCAGGCCCTCAAGATGCCAACCACTTGGCGGCGATCCTGGTAGGCGCGCCTTCCCTGGGTGGCAAGCCAGTGGGTAACAATCGTTTCTATGGGGCGAACGATCCGCGGCGCAACACGGGCTTGTCGTTGGGTTACTAAAGCCTGGTACGGTAAAAAATGTGGGAGCGGGCTTGCCCGCGAAAGCGGTGGGTCAGTCTATGCATGTGCTAGCTGATACATAGCATTCGCGGGCAAGCCCGCTCCCACAGGGGAAGTGTGTCAGCGCTTGAGCAACTGCTCTACTGCGGAAAATGCCGCCTGGCGACGCTGCTCCCAATCCCCACGAATCACCACCACCGGCTGTTGATGCTGTTGCATCCACTCCAGGCTGGCCTGGAAAAACGCCCGGCGGTCGGCCAGTTCCGGCTGGCAGCGCTGGCCATCGGCGCTCCATTCCACGTCCTCGGGGGAGAGCAGCAGGTGCAGGTCGTACTGCCGGGCCAGCAGTTCGTCATCAAGCCAACCGGGGTAATCGCCAAACAGGGTCTGGCTCCATAGCCTGTTGGTCAGCAGGTGGGTGTCGAGGATCAACAGCGCAGGGTGCCGGGCGCGGGCGCTGTCTTCCCAGGCTAATTGGCCATGGGCGATGGCGGGGATATCCGCCAGGGTCGTGTCACGCTGATGGTGATCGATGAAATGCCGCACGTATTCACCCACCATCACCCCGCCGAAGTGCGCGTGCAGTTGCGCCGCCAACCAGCTTTTGCCGCTGGATTCGGGGCCTGCCAATACCACCACCTTCATGAGTGCAACGCCGGGTCGGCGCGCCATTCGCGCCAGCCTTGTACGGCAATCACGGTAAACAGTGCATAGAGCGCCGCAGTGAGATAGAGGCCTTTGTAGAGAAACAGGCCGACAAAAATCACGTCAACGACAATCCACAGCGCCCAGCACTGCACGCGCTTTTGCGCCATCCACATCTGCGCCACCAGGCTGAAACCGGTGAGGGCGGCGTCGAGCCAGGGTTGGGCGGCGTCGGTCCAGTGGGCCATGGCGGCGCCGAGCAACAGGCTGCCGACGGCGCCTACGGCCAGGCTGACCATGATCGCAGGCGCTCGCAGGCTGGTGACCTGACGGCCCTGTTTGACTTCGCCGGCACGGGTCCATTGCCACCAGCCATACACCTGCAACGCGGCGTAGACCACTTGCAGCAGCATGTCGGAGTAGAGCTTGACCTCGAAAAACACCCAGGTGTAGAGCAGCACCATCACCAGGCCGATGGGCCAGCACCAAGGGTTTTGTTTGACCGTCAGCCAGACAGCGATCACCCCCAGGGCGGCGGCGAACAGTTCAAGCCCGGACATGGCGGATCCTTGGGAAGTGGGAGAGGGCGGTGATTGTACCCAGAGGTCAGCGATCTTCAAACTTGCGTGCAATGGGCATACATCGTACAAAAATGTGGGAGGGGCGGTGCGACGATTCGACTTGCTCCCGATATAGGTGGATCAGTCAGCTCATTTGCACCTGACCCACCGTAATCGGGAGCAAGTCGAATCGTCGCACCGCCCCTCCCACAATTTACCCGGCGCTAGATTCGGAATTGGCGCAGCAACCCATCAAGCTGTTCACTCAAGCCCCGCAATTGCGCACTCGCCACGCTCGATTGTTCCGCCGCCAGCGCCGTGCTGTGGGACAGCCCGGCCGCCTGGGTGACGTTCTGGTTGATGTCTTCCACCACATGGGCTTGTTGCAGGGTGGCGCTGGCAATCGAAGCATTCAACCCGTTGAGGTTGTGCAGTGCCTGGCCGATGGCGGTGAGGCTGGCTCCGGCCTGGCCGGCCTGTTCGATGGTCAGTTGCGAGGCACTGTGGCTGTCGCTGATGACCTTGACCGCCGCTTCCGAGTGGCCCTGCAGGCGCTCGATCATCACCTGGATTTCGGCGGTGGATTTCTGCGTGCGCTGGGCCAGCAAGCGCACTTCATCGGCAACCACCGCAAAGCCACGGCCTTGCTCCCCGGCGCGGGCAGCTTCGATGGCGGCGTTGAGGGCGAGCAAGTTGGTCTGATCGGCAATGGAACGGATCACTTCCAGTACTCCGCCGATCTGCGTGCTTTCGCTGGAGAGCGTGCGGATCACCTCCACAGCCTGGTTGATGGTGGAGGAGAGCTGATCGATCTGCTGCAAGCTGCCGTCGATATTCACTTGGCCCTGTTGCGCCTGGGCTTGGGCATCGCGCATTTCGCTGGCCGCGTGCTCGGCATTCTTGGCCACGTCCTGCACGCCGTAAGTGACTTCGTTGATGGCGGTGGCCACCAGTTCCATCTGCTGCGACTGCTGCTGGCTGCGGTCGTGGGCCTGGCTGGCGTTGTGGCCCAACTCGGTGGATGACTGGCCCAAAGCGTTCGCGCATACCTGCAATTGGCCGACCACCTGGCGCAACTTGGCGGTGAAGCCATTGAAGTGGCGGGCCAGCTGGGTAAGCTCGTCGCTGCCATGGGTGTCGAGACTGCGGGTCAGGTCGCTTTCACCGCTGGCAATATTGCCCATCGCGTTCACTGCCGCCTGCAATGGCTGCACGATACTGCGGGCGATCAGCACCACCAGCACGGCCATCATCAGCGCAATGCCCAGGCCGATTGCCGAGGCTTTCCATACCTGGGTCTTGAACTCGGCCTGCACATCATCGACGTACACGCCGGAGCCGATAATCCAGCCCCAGGGTTCGAACAGCTGGATATAGGAGGTTTTCTCCACCGGTGCGTCGGCGCCCGGTTTCGGCCAGCGATAGTTGACGATCCCGGCGCCCTTGGCCTTGGCCATAATCACGAACTCATTGAACACGGCGAAACCATCCGGGTCACGAATCGCCGAGAGGTTCTGGCCATCGAGCTTGGGGTTGGCCGCGTGCATGATCATCACGGGGGTGAGGTCGTTGATCCAGAAGTAGTCATCGTGGTCGTAGCGCAGGCCACGCACCGCGCTCAGGGCTTGCTGCTGCGCGGCGTCACGGGTCAGTACCCCGGTTTTCTCCAGGTTCTGGTAATACCCGAGCACGCCGCTAGCGGTTTGCACCACGTGCTGGGTCTGCTGGCGCTTGGCCTGGTAGAGGTCGCCGTGGATCTGGTTCAGCATCAGCAGCCCCAAGGCCAGCAGCATCAACACGGCGACTATCAGGATCAGCCAAAGGCGGCGGCTGATCGACATGCTGCGCAAACTGTTCATCGTCCTGTCACTCCATGCTCTTTATAATTGTGGTGCTGCTTCGAGATTTCCGGCGTGTCTGATAGGCTTTCGGCCCGGAATCGAAAAACCTGAGTACTGCCTGATTTTTCACGGAATTTTTGCAGACCGGCGTTGAGAATCAACCGCGGGCGCTTGAGTGCGCTCGTCGTCAGTGAACTTTAAAAAAGACTAAGAGGCATGCCACGCGCATGACCTTTGGAGAGAGCATGGATTTTTGGACCGCCATACAGGCATTGATTCTCGGCATCGTCGAGGGGCTGACGGAGTTCCTGCCGATCTCCAGCACCGGGCACCAGATCATCGTCGCCGACCTGATCAATTTCGGCGGCGAGCGTTTCGAAGCTTTCAATATCATTATCCAGCTGGGCGCGATCCTGGCGGTGGTCTGGGAGTTTCGCCGCAAGATCCTCGATGTGGTCATCGGCCTGCCGACCCAGCCCAAGGCCCGGCGTTTCACGGTCAACCTGATCATCGCCGTATTGCCGGCGGTGGTACTCGGGGTGATTTTTGCCGACCTGATCAAGCATTACCTGTTCAACCCGATCACCGTCGCCAGTGCCCTGGTGGTCGGTGGGGTGATCATGTTGTGGGCCGAACAGCGCCAACATGCGGTGCGTGCTGAAACGGTGGATGACATTACCTGGAAAGACGCCCTCAAGGTCGGCCTGGCCCAGTGCCTGGCAATGATTCCGGGCACTTCGCGTTCCGGTGCGACGATCATCGGCGGCCTGTTGTTCGGCCTGTCGCGCAAGACGGCCACCGAGTTTTCGTTCTTCCTAGCCATGCCGACCATGGTCGGGGCAGCGGTTTACTCGGGCTACAAGTACCGCGACCTGTTCCAGCCGGCGGACTTCCCGGTATTCGCCATAGGTTTTGTCACCTCGTTCATTTTCGCCATGATCGCGGTCAAGGGCTTGCTCAAGTTCATCGCCAGCCACAGCTACGCGGTCTTTGCCTGGTACCGGATTGCCTTCGGCCTGGTCATCCTGGCGACCTGGCAATTCGGCTGGATCGACTGGACTGCGGTCAAGCCATGAGCATCCAGCATCCACGCCTGAAGGCGCTGATCTTTGTGTTGTTATGCGCCGCGCCACTGTTGGGTTCAGCGGTGCTGTGGTATCGCGGCGAGACGGTGATCCCGCTGGCGGCGTATGGCGTGGTCAGTGTGGTGGCGTTCTTCCTGTACTGGAGCGACAAGCGCAAGGCGCAGACCGAGGGCCGGCGCATCCCGGAAAACATTCTGCACGCTGTCGAGCTGGCAGGCGGTTGGCCGGGTGCGCTGATTGCCCAGCAGGTGTTCCGGCACAAGACGCGCAAGGTGTCTTACCAGGTGCTGTTCTGGGTGATTGTGTTGCTGCATCAGGTGTTTTGGCTGGACCAGCTGTTCCTGGGCGGTACGCTGCTTTCAATCCTCTAGCAACAAGCCGATCTGCGTGCGCTTGGGCAGTTTGCTGACCACCAGTTGGTGAGAGCGCTGCAACAAGCCACGCAGCTCATCGGCGCCCAGCGGGTAGGGCGTATTCATGATGATCCACTGCGCCCGCGCCAGATACGGTGCGGGGTGGATGCCGGGGCGGTCGACGTGGCCCAGGAACAGTTCCTTGTCGACCTTGAACGCCAGCGAGTCGCCGCGCAGGTTCTGCAGGGCGAACATCTTGTTGCCGGCAATCGAGAACACCCGCACGCCGCCCCATTTATAATCTTCCCGCGCACCGGGCAGGGTCAGGCAGAACGCGGCCACTTGTGCTTCGGTCATGCTCATAGCAATCGATCTCCACAGCCTTTGAAGCCTTCTTCCAGGTAGTCGATCCACGCGCGGATCGCCGGCAGCACGCCACGCCGATGCGGGTATACGGCTTGCAACCAGCCGCCCGGCAATGACCATTGCGGCAGCAATTGCACCAGGCGGCCGCTGGCCAGTTCCTCTTCGCAATACATCATCGGCAGCACCGTAAAGCCCAGGCCCATGATGGCGCTGGCCTTGCGCACGATGAAGTCATCGATGCCCAGGCGGGCCTCCATCACCAGATCGTGAAGGTTGCCCTGGGGGTCGATAATCCGCTGGTGCACCATGCGGTCGGCTTCTAGTGCGCCGAGTATGGGCAGTTGCTTGAGGTCTTCAAGGGCGAGGACCTGCCGCTCGCGCATCAATGCCGGGCTGGCGACCAGCACTGTCTGGGCCTGGCGCAGGCGCTTGGTCACCAGCAGCGGGTCTTCATCACCCAGTTCGCGCACACGCAGGGCCACATCAATGCCTTCGGCGACCAGATCGACGCGGCGATTGACCAGGGTCATGTCCAGTTGCACCAACGGGTGCGCCGCAAGAAAGCCAGCCACCAGTTCCGGCAGGATCTGCTGGGCCAGACCCACCGGGCACGTGACCCGCAGGCGTCCACGCGGCTCGCTGGACATGCTGGCCACCGCCTCGTCGGCCATCTCCGCTTCCAGCAACATGGCCTGGCAATGGCGCAGGTAACGTTCGCCCACGGCAGTCAGGGTCAGTTGTCGGGTAGTGCGTTGCAGCAGGCGCGCTCCCAGGCGCTCTTCAAGCTCGGCAATGCGCCGTGACAGCCTGGACTTGGGAATCCCCAGCAGCCGGCCCGCCGCGGCGAAACCGCCGGCTTCGACGACTTTGGCGAAATAGTAGAGATCGTTGAGGTCTTGCATGGTCGGCCTATTGTCCTGTCAGTAGGACAAACTATCGCATTTCAGATGGCTTATCGACTATTGGTTTCATGCGTAGCATCACCACCATCTGATCGCCCCTGTCGATCCCACCTCGGAGATCCACCATGAAACTATTGCATATCGATTCCAGCATCCTCGGCGACAACTCGGCTTCCCGCCAACTCAGTGCCGGTGTGGTCAAGGCATGGCAAGCGGCTGAACCGGGTGTGCAAGTGACTTACCGTGACCTGGCCAGCGAAGGCATCAACCACTTCTCCGGCGCTACCCTGGGTGCACTGGGCACTGCGGCCGAACTGCGCGATGCCGCGCAAAAGCACGAGGCGGAACTGAGTGCATCGTCGCTGGCTGAATTCCTCGCCGCCGATGCCATAGTGGTAGGCGCACCGATGTACAACTTCACTATTCCCACCCAGTTGAAAGCCTGGATTGATCGCATCGCGGTTGCCGGCCAGACCTTCCGCTACACCGAAGCCGGCCCTGAAGGCCTGTGCGGTAACAAGAAGGTGATTATCGTGTCCACGGCCGGTGGCTTGCACGCGGATCAGGCATCTGGCGCTGCCCATGAAGGCTACTTGAAACTGCTGTTCGGTTTTCTCGGCATCACCAATATTGAAATCGTCCGCGCTGAAGGGCTGGCCTACGGTGATGAAGCGCGCAGCAAAGCGTTGAGCGACGCCAACGTGCGGATCAACCAGCAGTTGTTCGCCGCGGCGTAAGGCTTGTGTAAATTAAGCCGTTGCCCGGTTTCATTCTGAAGCCGGGCGCCTAAACTCTGTATTCTGATCGCCTGAACGCGAGCGGAGTACGGAGTTTTTTCGTTTGTGGCCCAGGTTATGCAGAGGTTATGCAGATAGGGATCCGATACCTGGACTTTTATTCGACATGCCGGTTCTTACGCAGCAAAGGTGGACATCCCCATGATGCGTCTTGGTGCTGTTTTGATTCTGTCCCTGTTTGGCGGCCTGCTTTCAGTGCACGCTGCACCGGCACCGCACCCGCATTGGAGTGTGGGGTTTCATCGCATGAGCGTGCTCGACCCGCTGGATTCGCAGCCGATGAAGGCCATTGCGTTTTACCCTTCCACTGACACCGAACGCACCACGCCACTGGGCGCCTATCAGGTCGCGGCCGGTGAAGACGCCAAGGTTGCCATCGGCCGTTTTCCCATGCTGATGCTGTCCCATGGCAATACCGGCACGCCCCTGGCCTTGCATGATCTGGCCACGTCACTGGCGCGCAAGGGATTTGTGGTGGTGGCGGTCCTGCACCCCGGCGACAACTATAAGGACCACAGCCGCCTGGGCACTGTGAGTAATCTGTATGGCCGGCCGATCCAGATCTCCCAGGCGATCACCGCGACCCTGGCTGATCCCATGCTGTCGCCCTTTGTGGATGTCGATCAGATTGGTGTCATCGGTTATTCAGCCGGTGGCGAAACCGCGCTGATCCTGGCGGGCGCCAAGCCGGATTTCGAGCGCCTGCGCCGTTACTGCCAACAACGCCCCGAGGACCGTGATGCCTGCACCACCAAGGGCGAGTTGGTGGTCGACCGCGACGACTTGCAGCCCCAAGCCGACCCACGCATCCATGCCTTGATGCTGATGGCGCCACTGAGCCTGATGTTCGGCCGCCACACTCTGGCCGATGTGCACGTGCCGGTGTTGCTCTACAGTGGCGACGGCGACCAGTTGGTGGCGGTGGACAAAAACGCTGCCGCCCTGGCGCGTAAGCTCCCAGAGCCACCGGACTTCAAGCTGTTGGCCGGAGCAGGGCACTTTGTATTCATGGCGCCATGCGACAGCGATCAACTGGCGACAATGCCAGGCATCTGCACCGATGCCGATGGCGTCGACCGCGAAGGTATTCACCGCGATATGGTCTCCGAGGCCGGGCGCTTTTTCAGCCGGACCCTCGGTGAGGCGACGCGTGCCGGCCTGCAGACCGCTGATCAGTAGGCGCGGCGCCTGAGCAGTACGGTCAGGGCGAGTGCGCTGACCGACAGCAACGCGGCACAGAAGAAGATCCAGCCGTAGCCGAGGTTCAACGCCACGGCCCCCATCAACGGCCCGGCAATCGCCAGCGCCAGGTCGAAAAACACCGCATAGGCACTCAGCCCCGCACCTCGGCTGCTGTCCGGCACTTGCTTGATGGCTTCAACCCCCAGCGCCGGGTACACCAGCGACAGGCCAAAGCCGGTCAGCCCGGCACCGATCAAGGCGACGCCGGTGGACGGCGCCAGCCACAGCAGCGTCAGGCCCAGGATTTCGATGCTCATGCAGGCGATGGCGGCGGTAAACCCGCCAAACCGGCTGATGGCAGAAATGAACATCAGGCGCGAGAGAATAAAACACGCGCCAAATACCGTCAGGCAATACGCCGCGCCGCTCCAGCCACGATTGAGGTAGTACAGGGTAATGAAGGTCGTCAGCGTGCCGTAGCCAATCGACGCCAGGCACAGGCTGGTGCCGAACGGTGCGATTCGCCCGAACACTGCCCAGAACGGCAGCCGCTCACCGCGCACCACCGGCACCGACGGTTTATTGCGGATCAGCACCAGCCCCAACCCCGCCAGCACCGACAGGGCAATTCCCAGGCTGGTATAGCCATATTCCGCCACCATCACCACGCCGACCGGCGCACCAACGGCAATGGCACCGTAGGAGGCGATGCCATTCCAGGAGATCGAGCGGGCCGTGTGTTCAGTCCCCACCGCGCCCATGCACCAACTGATGGTGCCCACGCCAATCAGGCCCTGGGCCACGCCCAGCAACAGGCGACCGACGATCAGAATGCCCAGGCTCAAGGCTGGCAGGCTGTCCACCAGGGTGGCGATAAAGGTCAGCACGCCGCTGATCAGGATGCCGGCCAGGCCCAGCACGATCGCACGCTTGGTGCCGACGTTGTCCGACATCCGCCCGGCCATTGGGCGGCTGAGTAACGTGGCCAGGTATTGCGAACCGATGGTGACCCCGGCGATAACTGCGCTGAAACCCAGTTGTTCGTGCACATAGCCTGGAATCACCGCAATCGGCAGGCCGATGCAGATAAAGGCTATGAAGGTGTAGAACACGATGGAGACGATCTGCAGGGTGATCGACAGGGAGGAGGGGGCGGCAGGCATGGGTACTCGATCGCTGGCGGGCGGTACGGCCATGATGCCACTGCTCTAACCAATGTGGGAGGGGGCTTGCTCCCGATAGCGGAGTGTCAGCCAACAGATCTATTGACTGAAACACTGCTATCGGGAGCAAGCCCCCTCCCACATTTGGATCTGACTGCCCTGGAAGCTGAGGGCGTTCTTAGAACACCACACCCTGGCTACGCAGGTAGTCGTCATAGGTGCCGCTGAAGTCGATCACGCCGCTTGGGCTCAACTCGATGATGCGGGTGGCCAAAGACGATACGAACTCGCGGTCGTGGCTGACGAAGATCAGCGTGCCCGGGTAGTTTTCCAGTGCCAGGTTCAGCGCCTCGATGGATTCCATGTCCAAGTGGTTGGTCGGTTCGTCCATGATCAGCACGTTCGGCTTTTGCAGGATCAGCTTGCCGAACAACATGCGGCCTTGCTCACCACCGGAGATCACTTTGACCGACTTCTGGATTTCGTCGTTGGAGAACAACATGCGGCCCAGAGTGCCACGGATCATTTGTTCGCCTTGGGTCCACTGGCCCATCCAGTCGAACAGGCTCACGTCGTCTTCGAAGTCGTGGGCGTGGTCCTGGGCGTAGTAGCCCAGTTCGGCGGCGTCGGTCCACTTGATGCTGCCGGCATCCGGGGTCAGTTCGTTGACCAGGGTGCGCAGCAGGGTGGTCTTGCCGATACCGTTAGGGCCGATGATTGCCACGCGCTCGCCAGCTTCAACCTGGAAGCTGAAGTCCTTGAACAGCGGCTTGCCGTCAAAGCCTTTGGCCATCTTTTCGACCATGACCGCCTGGCGGTGCAGCTTTTTGTTTTGCTCGAAACGGATGAACGGGCTCACACGACTCGACGGCTTGACTTCGGCCAGTTGGATCTTGTCGATCGCCTTGGCACGGGACGTGGCCTGCTTGGCTTTGGAGGCGTTGGCCGAGAAGCGGCTGACGAAGGATTGCAGTTCGGAGATCTGCGCTTTCTTCTTGGCGTTGTCCGACAGCAACTGCTCGCGGGACTGCGTCGCCACGGTCATGTACTCGTCGTAGTTGCCCGGGAACAGGCGCAGCTCGCCGTAGTCCAGGTCAGCCATGTGGGTGCACACGCTGTTCAGGAAGTGACGGTCGTGAGAGATGATGATCATCAGGCTGGAGCGCTGGGTGAGGATGTTTTCCAGCCAGCGGATGGTATTGATGTCCAGGTGGTTGGTCGGTTCGTCGAGCAACAGCACTTCAGGGTCCGAGAACAGCGCCTGAGCCAGCAATACACGCAGTTTCCAGCCTGGGGACACTTCGCTCATCGGGCCGAAATGCTGCTCCAGGGGAATCCCCAGGCCCAGCAACAACTCACCGGCGCGGGATTCGGCGGTGTAGCCGTCCATTTCGGCGAACTCGGTTTCCAGCTCGGCCACGGCCATGCCGTCTTCTTCGCTCATTTCCGGCAGCGAGTAGATACGGTCGCGCTCGGCCTTGACCTTCCACAGCTCCTCGTGGCCCATGATCACGGTGTCGAGCACGGTGAATTCTTCGTAGGCGAACTGGTCCTGGCGCAGTTTACCCAGGCGCACATTCGGCTCCAGCATGACCTGGCCGCCGGACGGGTCGAGGTCGCCACCGAGGATTTTCATGAAGGTCGACTTGCCGCAACCGTTGGCCCCGATCAAACCATAGCGGTTGCCGGCGCCGAACTTGACCGAGACGTTCTCGAAGAGCGGCTTGGCGCCGAACTGCATGGTGATGTTAGCTGTGGAGATCAATTACTTTACCTATCAATGGGTTGCGAGCGTGACGGCAGGTGCCTTCAGGCATGCGTCAACAGCGACATCAAGGCGCGAAACCCGGTCGCTGAGCGGAAAATTTGGGATGTGTGTTGGAATTTGGCGCGCATTGTCGCATATGTGAGGCGACAGTTGTATGGCAGTCGACGACGATGTTCCGCGCCTTGCGTGATTCGAAGCGCTGAAACCAAAGCTCGGGCCGGCGGGCAGGTATTCATTTTTTAGGTAACGATTGACAGTCTTTTCCCGTCCATCACCAATCTGTCCCGGCCATGGGCACTGAGGCCACATCAAAAGTCATCTGAAAAGGGGCAATGGGTATGGGGGTTTTCGATTACAAGAGCATGAAGGGCCAGAAGGCCAAGGCGCTGTTGAACGACGCTTTGGCCTTGTCCGATTACGCTTATGACGCCAGCGGCCAACTGCTGACCGCTGGCGGTTGGGCGCCTATCGGTGCGCAAGCACTGGGGGTGACGCAGAAAGTCGACGAGTACGGCACCTTTTGGGGCGAGACGGTATTGGCTCCCTCCGCCAACGTCAAGATTGTGGGGCAGTACGATGGCGTGGGTAAGCTGATCGCCATGGGGGTTGCCTTTCGTGGGACGTCCTTTGGCTTGTCCTGGGATGGATTGGGCGACGTCGCCAGCGATCTGGCTGCTGCCGCCGTACCCGGATACGCCGCCCATTATGCTCAGTTCGCGTTCAGTGGTTTATTGGAGAACGTCGCCAGCTACGCCAGGAGCCAGGGCTTGACCGGCAAGGATATCCTGGTCACCGGCCATAGCCTCGGCGCACTCGGGGCCAACAGCTTGGCGACCTTGAGCCATGATCATTGGGGCGGCTTCTTCGAGGATGCCAACTATGTCACCTTTGCCTCCCCCACACAGCGTTCGGGTGACACTCGGATCTTGAATATCGGCTATGAGAATGACCTGGTGTTCAAGGCCATTGATGGCGAAGGCATCAATACGTCGGCATTGCGCTGGGGTAACGATAGCGTTTGGGATTCGGCGGCCAATAACCTGGTCAGCTTTACCGATAACTACGCCTCGGTCTGGGCGCATTTACCCAATGCCCTCAACTGGGAAGGCGCCAAGGCTCACTCCCTGGACGGTTACATCCAAGGCATGAAACGTATCGCCTCCTCGGATTTCTACGACCTGACCAGCAAAGATTCGACCATCGTAGTCTCCAGCCTCAGCGAGGCCACGCGTGAAACCACCTGGGTGCAAGACCTGAACCGCTACGCCGAAAAACACACCGGCAATACCTTCATCTTCGGTACCGAGGGCAACGACCTACTCAAAGGCGGAGCGGGCAATGACTTCCTGGAGGGGGGCGCAGGTGATGATCGTTTCCGCGATGACGGCGGCTACAACATCCTGCTGGGGGGGCAGGGCAATAACGTCTTCGAACTGCAAAAGCCACTGGGCGCCTTCAGCTTTGCCAATGACGGCGATGGCACGTTGTATGTCAACGACGCCTATGGCGGTATCAGTATGACCCGGGATATCGGCGCATTGGTCAGCAAAGAAACGGCCTATATACCGTGGACTTCAATCCCTTGGGGCTCCAATGACATCACTTATAAGGTGACCGGCGATGGCCTGCTGGCCGGTAACGACCTGACGCACTACGCGGCCTCTACCAACGGAGATGCGCATGACAATGTCCTCACCGCTCATGCTACGGGTGATTGGCTGTTCGGCTTGGGCGGCGACGATCACCTGATCGGAGGCCCGGGTAATGACGTATTTGTCGGCGGCACCGGCAATGACCTGATGGTTGCAGGCGGTGGCAGTAATACCTTCCTGTTCGACGGCATCTTCGGCAACGACCGGATCCAGGGTTACCAGGCCAGCGATAAGCTGGTGTTCATGGGTATGGCTGGCCTGGGCCAGGATTACGATTACCGCTCTTATGCCTCGACGTTCGAGGACAACACCGTGCTGGCCTTTGGTGACAACTCGGTGATGTTAATGGGTGTGAACATGACTCAGTTGAATGGCGCAGGCATCTTTATTTCCTGAACGCAGGCGGGGCAGAGCACCTTGGATGACTGGGGTGTTCTGCTTCAGCCCATTACCGGCACCTGCAGGCTGGGTTTTGCCAGGGTTTCCGGCATCGCCAGCCACAACAGCAGCAACGCCACGCCCGCCACGCCCGCCAAGGTCAGAAAGGCTGCGTTATAGCCGGCCTGTTGCACCACGAAGCCGGCCAGGCTGCTGCTTAGCGCCGCGCCGAGGCCGAACACAGTGGAAAGGGCACCCAGACTTACATTGAAACGCCCGGTGCCTTGGGTCAGGTCTTTGACGATGACCGGGAACAACGCGCCGAAAATACCCGCGCCGATACCGTCAAGCATCTGCACCGCCACCAGCCAATACGGATCGCTGGACAGGGTATACAGCACGCCACGCAGCGGCAGGATCAGAAAGCCGGCCAGCAACAGCGGCTTGCGCCCCCAGATATCTGCCTTGAGCCCGACCAGCCAGGCGATCGGGACCATGACCAACTGTGCGGCGACAATGCAGGCTGAGGTCAGGGGCGTGGCCATCTGCAGGTTGATCTGCGCCAGCTTCTGGCTGACCAGTGGAAGCATCGCGGCATTGGCCAGGTGAAACAGCGCGCAGCAGACGGCGAACAGCAGCAACGGGCGGTTAGCCAGCAAGACGGTCAGGCCCGATGGCTGCTCATGGTCGCTGTGATGGGCGGGATCGAAGCCACGGGCCACCTCATGATCAATCGCCTTGCCAGAAACACAACTGACCGCAATGACACTGGCGACTGCCATAAACGCCATCAGGTAAAACACCACCACAGGCCCATACAGATACGCCAGGCCCCCGGCCAGCAGTGCGGCCACGGCGTTGCCGGCGTGGTTGAAGGTTTCGTTGCGCCCGGTACGCCGAGTGAAAGCTCGGGGGCCGGTAATACCAAGGGAGATGGCAGAAATGGCCGGGGCGAATACCGATGCGGCAACGGCGCTGGCGGCCTGGGTCAGCGCCACCCAGCCAAATGAACTGACGAAGGGCAGTATCAGGCAACTGCCGGTGACCAGCAGCGCGGCAATCGCGATGACTGCACGCTTGCTGCGGGTTCGGTCGATCAGCGCACCCGCCGGGCCCTGGGTGATCAAGGCGGCGATACCGGCCAGGGTCATGACTACGCCGATACTGGCCGGGTCCCATTTATGGACCGCCAGCAGGTAGATCGCCAGGTACGGCCCGAGACCGTCGCGAACATCCGCGAGGAAGAAGTTCAGGCTGTCCAGGGAAAGGGTGGTACGCAGATCTGAATGATGGGCCACAGTGCGACCTTCAAGAGCGGCGTTCAAGGGCTGAACACGCGATGGCTTAATGACCGGTAGGCTTGGCCATAAGTTTCGCTGGGGCTGCGGGTTTTATCTGGCAGATATTTGGCTTATGTTCCTAAGCCCGCTGTATTGACTTTCTGGAGACGCAATGGACATGCCCTCAGCGCAAGAGGCGATTGCCAGCAATAAAAACGCTTGGGACGAATCGGCCCGGTTGCACAAAGACACGGCGGCCTGGAGGGAGCTACTGGCCTCGGTGGCCGAACCTGACTTTTCCTGCCTTGACCCCACTATCACCGCGTTGCTGCATGAGGTAGGTGTGGCGGGCAAAGACGTCGTGCAGTTGTGCTGCAACAACGGGCGCGAGTCCCTGTCATTGTATGGCTTGGGCGCGCGCTCGGTGGTGGGGGTCGATCAATCCCGGGCGTTTATCGAGCAGGCTCTGGAACTGGCGGCAGTCTCGTCCCATAACCCTGAATTCATATTGACCGATATCCACCATTTACCCGAGCGGTTACATGCTCGGTTCGATGTCGCCTTGGTGACCATTGGTGTGCTGGGCTGGATGCCTGATGTGGCGCTGTTCATGAAGCATGTTGCCAGTGTGCTGAAGCCAGGCGGTACTTTGGTGGTGTACGAAACCCATCCATTCCTGGAGGTTTTCGACCCCCGTGCCGCCAACCCGCTGTTGCCTGACAGTTCTTACTTTCAGCGCGAGCCGTTTGTCTTGCAAGAGGCCATTGTCTATGAAGGGCAGGGCGAGCAGGCCGGGCCGACGTCCTATTGGTATGTACACACCCTGGGCAGTGTCGTCAGCGGGGCAATCACGGCACACCTTCAGATCGATCACTTGCAGGAATACCCGCATTCCAACCGGGAAGAACTTTACGATCAATATGAGCATCAGGTCGCGCAGTTACCCCTGTGCTTTACCCTGACGGCGACCAAACGTAACGACTGATCAAGTTCACAGCGCACAAAAAAAAGCCCGCGAGGAGAGGCGGGCCAAGGGATTCACTGGAGTAGGTATATGTAACCCTATCTGCCGGAAAGTGAAGAACGTGTGAAAATGCCGTGATCAAATCGGATAAACGCACCGATCACGAGCGCCGCACGAAGGTGCGCATGGTTTGCCCAGGGCCGGTGCTGAATACGGTGGGCCTGGGCATGCCTTCATCCGCTGCGATAAATACGAAATCATCGCCGTCGAGCCGGTAACTGGCGGGAAGCTGCTTGCCCGCGTCATCGCCGATAGCGTCAATCCAGGTAATGCTTTTGGGCGTGGTACTGGCATCCAGGAAAAAACGGCCCGCCAGCAGTTGATCACCATTGACGGTGGTCACTTCGAAGCAATCGCCCGTGATGGTGGTAATAGCCCCTGGCGCACTGTGGGCGTCGGCGGGGTTGAGGATGCCACTGTCTTCAAGGGCAGTCTGCTCCCAGGTGCCTTGTAAGCCGCGTAAATCGAGAGTTGAAACAGACAGCATGCAAATTCCTTATTGCTGATCAGGGAAGCGCCCCGTTGCATCAGGTACGCAACCACGATGTAGGCGGATAAGTTTTTTCTTTAGAAGACAGCTATTTGACAGCATTTTGATGTTCTATTGACTATGCTTGCAAGCGCGCAAGTCCGACAATGCTGCGCCATTTGTACTACTCCTCGATATAAAACCGAAATAATCCTTGGAAATGTGGGATATTTCGGCTGGCTAAGTGGTCACATCGCCACCGGTCCGGCGTATCCAGGGCGTTGTCCCTGATTTTTGAAGCCATTCAGGCTTCTGAGAATGATGGCCTTTTAGTATTATTTTAAGGTGTTCTTATTTTGAATCGCACTTCCCCGCTCCCGCCCTCCGTAGCGTCTGATGAAATTGACTTGTTTGAATTGTTTCACGCCATCTGGCGACAAAAAAAGCTGGTAGTCGGATGTACGCTTCTGGTGGGCGTATTAGGGGCAGGGTACGCGTTCCTGGCACCCAAGACTTATGAAGTCAGCAGTGTGCTGCGGCCTGCGGCAATCAATGAACTGGATGCGTTGAACCGTTCGGAAGTCTATAAGTTGCCTCCCGCTGACGCCCTGATGAAAGTGGGAGCACAGTTAGACTCTTACGAGGCGCGCTTGGGATTTTTCAAGGAACACGAGGAATTGTTCAAGGCGTTCAAGAAGCCGGGGCAGAGCCTTGAGCAAAGCTTTGAGGCGTTCAATCGAAACTCTGTCAACCTGATCTTGCCGGACCCGAAGAAATCAGACTCGCTGAGCAGCTATATTCGCTTGGAACTGCAATACCCGACAGACGTTGATGGTGTCGCGATCCTCAACGGCTTTGTAGACTACGCCATCGCCGCCGAGCGTCAGCAGGTTGGCGCCGACCTCAAGGTGATCGTCAATAACCGCTTGAGCGAACTCAAAGGCAAGATCGACGCCGCCCGTGACAACTACGATACGGAAAAGGAATCCAAGATCGCCAAGTTGCTCGAGGCTGACCGACTCAAGCGTGCCCAGTTGCAGGATGAGCTCAGCGCGCTGCGCTTGCAGATGAAGATGGAGCGTACCAATCGCCTGGCCGAGCTGGCGGAAGCCATCGCCATTGCCAAGTCCATGGGCATCCGCACCCCGACGACACCATCTTCCATGGCGGACTCCACGCGCAGTGGGTCGAGCCAGGTCATGCGCACAGAGGTGAACAATCAGAAGATCCCGCTGTACTTCATGGGCACCGAGGCTCTGGAAGCCGAGCGCGCTGCGCTGCAACAGCGCACCAGCGATGACTTCACCAACCCGCGAATTGCCGAGATCGGCAAGGATTTGCAACTGCTCGAAAGCAACCGCGAAGTCGAGGTGCTGCGCAAGCGCGGCAATGAGGACATATTCCTGCAGGACGTCGAGCCGCTTCGTGCTGAAGTTGCCAGGCTGCGTGGCTTGAACATCGACATGAGCAACCTCAAGCTGGTAACGGTCGACCGCCGCGCCCAAGAGCCTCTGGCGCCGATCAAGCCGAAAAAATCGCTGATCATTGCTTTGAGTCTGGTGGGCGGCCTGTTGGTGGGACTCATGATCGCGCTGATTCGCTACTTCATCCGCAGCCGTAGCCAGGCCGTACCCTTTACGGCGTTGGGAGACGGCAGTTTGCCCCGCCGCGAGATTAAGGACACCCCGCAATAATTTCAGCAAAACCTTTAGGCAGGTGGGCGGGAACGCCCGCCTGTTTCCATCCCCAGCACACTCAGTAGACAGCTTTTCACAATTCTTAGTTAACCTTTGGTTACAAAGTATGGCTAAATAACGGCCAATGGTTACACGCCGCAAGGTCGCCCAGCCTGCCGTGTCACCTGTACGTGAATTGTGATTTCAGGTGCTGCATATCCATCCTCGGCCGTTGTGGGCCCGCAGGAGCAGCCTGTTCTCTCCCTGACTTGTGACGAATCCCTTGAAACTCATCATTGTTGCTCTCTACGTTGCCTCCATTGCGTATGTACACCTGCGTGGTCGGGTGCGACACAAGCTGGGTCGCCAGCTTAGCGATCACTCGACGTTCCTGGCGCCGATCAACTGTTTCCTGTACTTGTTCTCCAAGCAGCCCAGCCGTCCCTATCTGTCGCCCAGCGATTTTCCAGACCTGAGCCCCCTGCAGGAACATTGGCAAGAGATCCGCGAGGAAGGCCAGAACCTGATGCGGGCCGGGGAGATCAAACGTTCGGATCAGTACAACGACGTGGGTTTCAACTCGTTTTTCAAGTCGGGCTGGAAGCGCTTTTACCTCAAGTGGTATGGCGACAGCCACCCTTCGGCGATGAAGCTGTGCCCGCGCACCACCGAGTTGGTGCAAGGGATCGGCTCGATCAAGGCCGCGATGTTCGCCGAACTGCCACCGGGCTCCAAGCTGGTGCGCCACCGTGACCCCTACGCGGGCTCCTATCGGTATCACCTGGGGCTCGATACGCCCAACGACCCAGGGTGCTACATCAATGTGGATGGCGAGAGCTATTACTGGCGCGACGGCGAGCCGGTGATGTTCGACGAGACCTACATTCACTACGCAGAAAACACCACCCAGCAGAACCGCATCATTCTGTTCTGCGATATCGAACGCCCGATGAAGTACCGCTGGGCGGCGGCATTCAACCGTTGGTTCAGCCGCAATGTAATGGCCGCTGCAGGCTCGCCCAATGATGATGGCGACAAGACCGGCGGCCTCAACCGCGCCTTTACCCGCTTGTACAAGATCCGCCTGCGCGGCAAAGAGCTCAAAAAGCGCAACCGCACACGCTACTACCTGGAAAAATGGGCGATCTTTGCCGGTCTGGCGCTGATCTTCATTCTTATCTGAACCCTGTGCCGGGCGCGAATCACTGCGGTGGTTTTGCGCCCAGCTTGTCCCACATCTTCTTGCCGATTTTCTGCCGATTGGCATAGCCGGCCCATGGGTCGCCCTTCAACCCCTGCAGACGCTCATGCAGGTTCGCCACCGTCCACTGCTGGGCCCCGCGCAATCCTTTCAATTCTTCCCGACTGACCGGCACCGATACCGGCAGACCCGGCCGTGCACGCACGGAGTATGCCGCCACAGTGCTGGCGCCACGGGCGTTGCGCAGGTAGTCGATAAAGATCTTGCCCACACGGTTTTTAGGGCCGCTGGTGGCGGTAAAGCGTTCGGGCAGTTGCTGGCTCATAAATTGGGCGATGGCCTTGGCGAATGCCTTGACGGCGTCCCAGCCATCACGCCGGGCCAGCGGCACGATCAGGTGCAGACCTTTCCCGCCGCTGGTCTTGACGAAGGCTTGCAAGCCCAGCTCATCCAGCACCGACAGGGTCAGTTCGGCCGCTTCCAGCATGGATTTCCAAGGCAGGGCCGGGTCCGGGTCGAGGTCCAGGACGAACAGGTCAGGGGTTTCAATCTTGCCCGTAGTGGCGCCCCAGGTATGCAACTCGACAGTGCCCATTTGCACGGCGCCGGCCAGCGCCTCTGCGCTGTCTACCTCCATCAGGCGTGCATGACCGGGATCCAGGGCCTGATCCAGTTGCTTGATGTGGGGAATTGCCAGGCGTTCGGAGTGCTTCTGAAAAAACTGCTCCCCTTCGATGCCTTCGGGTGCGCGCAGCAGCGACACAGGGCGACCACGCAGGAACGGCAGGATCCATTCGCTGATGTCGGCGTAGAACTGCGCCAATTGCTGTTTTTGCGTGCCACTGTGCTTGTCGATAATGCGATCGGGGTGGGTGATTTTCACGTTCTTCACCGCGTTGTCGGCTTTATCGGTTTTCTGCTTCTTCGAGGCATTGACCGACTTTGCCGCACGCGGCTGTTCATGAATGATCTGCGACGCAGGCTTATCAGTGCGCAGCCCCACAAAGGCCGCCTGGCGCACCACGCCTTCACGCGTCCATTCGGCGAATTGCACTTCACCCACCAGGCGCGGCTCGACCCAATGCACGCCACGGGCCTGGGTGCTGGTCAAAGGCTTTTGCAAGGGCGAGTCCTTGCGCTCCAATGGCGTGAGCTTGGCGTAGATGGATTTCAAAGTGGCCTGATCAAATCCGGTGCCCACACGCCCGGCATATACCAGCCCGGTTTCATCGTTGACGGCCAGCAGCAGCGCGCCAAACCCGCTGCGCGAACCCTGAGGGCGGGTGTAGCCAACAATCACAAACTCCTGGCGCAGGCGGCATTTGAGCTTGATCCAGTCAGCACTGCGGCGGGACACATAGGGGCTGCCTGCACGCTTGCCGATCACGCCTTCGAGCGCCAGGTCGCAGGCGCTTTCGAAAATATCGCGGTGGTTGGCGGCAAAGGCTTCGGAGAAACGCAGCAGTTTGCTTTTGCTGCCGGCGAGCGCAGCTTTAAGCGCAGCCCGACGCTCCTCGACCGGATCTTCGCGTTGATCACGGCCGTTCAGGAAGGGGGCATCAAACAGGTAATAGACGATGTCCAGGCTGCGGCCGATATCGAAGGCATTCTGCAACGCCTGGAAATCCGGCAACCCGTCGCCGTTGAGGCTGACCACTTCGCCATCCAGCCAGCTGTCCTTGAGCTTGAGGGCTTGCAAGGCTTTGGCCTGGCGCGGCAGGCGTTCGGTCCAGTCGTGGCCGTTGCGAGTGAACAGGCGCACTTCACCGTCATGGATGCGCGCGAGAATGCGATAACCGTCGAACTTGATCTCGTAGCTCCAATCGCCCTCGGGGGCGCGATCGACCAAGGTCGCCAATTGCGGGGCAAATTCTTCGGGTATGGCGCTCACTTGCGTGCGGGCCTTGGCCTTTGGCGCTGCCTTTTTTTTGACTGGGACCTTGGCCTTGGGCGTGCCGACCACCGCATCGCTGAGCACGCTGGCAGGCTCGGCGTCGACAATATCGTATTCAGAAGCGGGGCGTGCCTGCTGGTCTTTTTCCTTGATCAGTAGCCACTGCTCCTTGTCGCCACTACCCTTGAGTCGGGTGCGTACCAGGGTCCAATCCCCAGCGAGTTTTTCGCCCACCAGCGTGAACTTGAGCTTGCCGGCCGCATAGGCTTTGCGCGGCTCGTCATGGGGTTGCCAGATACCTCGGTCCCACACAATGACATCGCCTGCGCCATATTGGCCGGCTGGGATGCTGCCCTCGAAACCGCCATAGCTCAGGGGGTGGTCTTCAACGTGGACCGCCAGGCGCTTCTGGCTTGGGTCCAGGCTCGGGCCCTTGGGCACCGCCCAGCTCAACAGCACGCCGTCGAGTTCCAGGCGAAAGTCATAATGCAGGTTGCGCGCATCATGCTTTTGAATCACGAAGCTCAGCGCCGAGGCTTTCCGCTTGCTGGCGGGTGAGCTGCCGGCGGGTTCGGCGGTGATCTTGAAATCGCGCTTGCGGTTGTATTCGCTCAGGGGCTTTGCCATGTCGCGCTCCAGTCAATGGCAGGCTCAAGAGGCCTTTTTTTTGGATTTCTTCGCGGCGGGCTTTTTCGCCGCGGGTTTGCCCGCCAGGCTGCGTTTAAGCAGTTCGGTCAGGTCGATAACGTCGGCGGATTTGCGCTCTTCGCTGTCTTGGCTCGACTCCACGTCTTCGATCTTGCCGGCCTTGGCCTTTTTCGCCACCAGCGCCATGATCTTGTCCTGGAAGCTGTCGCGGTACTCGTCGGGTTGCCAGTCTGCACTCATGTCTTCCACCAGGCGCTTGGCCATGTCCAATTCACCCTTGGCCAGGGTCGGTTTGGTTACATCGGCACCGAGTTCCAGCTCGTCCAGGCTGCGCACTTCTGCGGGCCAGCGCAGCATCACCAGTACCAGGGCCGATTCGAGCGGCATCAACGCGGCCAAGTGCTGTTTGGTATGCAGCACCACATTGGCCAGGGCGACCTTGCCGGTTTTCTTCAGGGTTTCGCGCAGCAGTGCATAGACCTTGCCGCCACGTTTGTCCGGCGCCAGGAAGTAGGGCGTGTCGATGTTTTGCAGGGGGATCTGGTCAGCGGCGACAAACGCGATGATCTCAATGGTCTGGGTCGATTTCGGATGGGCCGAGCGAATTTCATCTTCGCTGAGCACCACATAACGGCCCTTCTCAAAGGCGACGCCCTTGACGATATGTTCCTTGGTGACTTCCTTGCCCGTGGTTTTGTTGATGCGCTTGTAGCCGACCGGGTCCATGCTGCGTTTGTCCAGCCAGTCGAAATCAACGCCTTGGGAAGATGTCGCCGAGACCAGCGACACCGGGATATGAACCAGACCGAAACTGATAGCGCCTTTCCAGATTGCCCGTGGCATAACTCCGATTCCTTAAAAAGTGAGCCTGTTCTGGTGACTCGCAGGCCGCGGCAAAAGTTTCGGCGGGCAGATGCTCGGACAGATCGTGTTACACCTGATGAGAAACTATTTAGTGTCGCAAGCCGAACCCATGGCGTAGCGTGTTATCGAAAGCACGTAGTACTCGGCATAGAGAGGCTCCGTCATGAATGCTTATGTACGTTATCTTGCAGTACTTGCGCTGGGCCTGGCCCTGGCGCCTTGGGCCCAGGCGCAAAACCTGCCGGGCCAATACGACACCAATAACAGCCCGATTCACCGGGCCAACCCCAATAGCATGCAGGGCACTCAGCCCAATGCACCTGCGGCCGGCGGTATCCAGACTGCGCCCACCGGCCCTCGGCCGACCGTGGAAAACCGCGGAATCGGCAATACGTATCCCAAGCGCGACGTAGCTCCCCGTCGCCCGGCCACCGAAACCAAAGCACCCACCTATGATGCCAACGGCAATCGCCGGTAAGGACTTCGCCTTATGTTTCTACGCAAAACTCTGCTAGCGGCTGTCTGTGCCGCCACGCTGCTGCCGCTGACCACCGTTTATGCCGCCGATAGCCAGCAGTTCCCCAGCGAGCAAGGCAGCATCACCGTCACGCCGATCGCCAAAGGCCTGGATCATCCATGGGCGCTGGCGTTTCTACCGGATCAGCAGGGCTTCCTGGTGACCGAGCTTCCCGGGTACCTGCGATTTGTCAGCCCCGACGGTAAGCTTTCCGCTCCGTTGAAGGGGGTGCCGCAAGTCTGGGCCAAGGGGCAGGGCGGGTTACTGGATGTGGTGTTGTCACCCGACTTCAAGCAGGACCGTATGGTCTACCTGTCGTACGCCGAAGGCGGCGGGCAGGATGGCAAAGCCGGAACTGCTGTGGGGCGCGGGCGCCTGTCTGCTGACATGAGCGGCCTGGAGGACTTCAAGGTGATCCTGCGCCAGGAGCCCAAGCTGTCTACCGGCAACCACTTCGGCTCGCGCCTGGCGTTCGATCGTGACGGCTATCTGTTCGTGACCCTGGGCGAGAACAACGACCGCCCGACCGCCCAGGACCTGGACAAGCTGCAAGGCAAAGTTGTGCGCATCTATCCAGATGGCCGCGTACCGGATGACAACCCCTTCGTCGGTCAACCCGGTGTACGTCCCGAGATCTGGTCCTACGGCCAGCGTAACCCACAGGGCCTGGCGCTGAACCCGTGGAGCGGCACGATCTGGGAAAACGAGCATGGGCCGCGTGGGGGCGATGAAGTGAACATCATCGAGCGCGGCAAGAACTACGGGTGGCCGCTGGCGACCCACGGCATCAACTACTCTCTGCTACCGATTCCCGAAGCCAAGGGCAAAACGGCAGAAGGCACGGTGCAGCCCCATCATGTCTGGGAGAAGTCCCCGGCCATCAGCGGCATGGCGTTCTATGACGCCGACCGGTTCAAGGTGTGGCAGCACAATCTGTTTATCGGTGCGCTGGGCACTCAGGAGTTGATTCGGTTGCAGTTCGAGGGTGACAGGGTCGTTCACGAGGAACGTTTGCTGGGCGAGTTGAAAGCGCGAATTCGTGACGTGCGGCAGGGGCCGGATGGGTTTCTGTATGTGCTGACGGATGAGGATAATGGAGTGTTGTATCGGGTCGGGCTGAATCAGGACTGATGCCTTTCGGTAATCGCTTTTTGTAGGAGCGAGCAAGCTCGCTCCTACAGAGGGTAAGAGAGCTACAGCCCTAGGTCTGACAAGCCCGGATGATCATCCGGGCGACGCCCCAGCGGCCAGTGGAACTTGCGTTCGCTTTCCTGGATCGGCTTATCGTTGATGCAGGCAAAGCGGTTGGCCATCAGGCCGTTCTCATCGAACTCCCAGTTTTCATTTCCGTAGGAACGAAACCAGTTGCCGGAGTCGTCATGCCACTCATAGGCATAGCGCACGGCGATGCGGTTGCCGGTGAACGCCCACAACTCCTTGATCAATCGATAATCCAGTTCCCTGGCCCATTTACGGCTCAGGAACTGCCTGGCTTCTTCGCGGTTGTGGGCGAATTCGGCGCGGTTACGCCACTGGGTGTCCAGGGTGTAGGCCAGGGAAACCCGTTCTGGGTCGCGGGAGTTCCAGCCGTCTTCGGCCAGCCGGACTTTTTCGATGGCTGACTCGCGAGTAAAGGGCGGTAGGGGCGGGCGGGCTTGTGCATTGGCTGACATGGGGTGGTTCCTTAAAACAATAGGGTTGAATGATAGAAGTTGCCAATTCCGAGAATTCAAAGTCCCAATAACGTTCGCGCCATGCATTGCGCATTATCGGCAGCTGTTGAATCACCCATGATCAGGGCAACGGTAATGGCGCCATCGATCAGGATCAGCAGTTGCGCGGCCTGCTGTTGCGGGTCGGGGGTGCCATGTGCTTGACACAGTTCAAGTGCGTACTCGAACAGTTTGTGTTTATGGGCCTTGGCCAGCAGGCGTACCGGATCTTGAGCGTTGCCGGTTTCGCCACTGGTATTGATAAAGGCGCAGCCGCGAAAATCCGCGGAACCGAACCAGCTTTTCAGGGCGCTGAACAGCGCCAGCAGGCGCTCGCCGCTGTTGTCGCTGCGTTCCACTTCGCTGCGCAGCCACTGCATCCAGCGTTCGTCGCGGCGCTGCAGGGCGGCAATCACCAGCTCGTCCTTGTTGGCGAAATAGCGATAGATGCTTTTTCTCGATACGCCAGCGGTTCTTACCAGCAAGTCCATGCCGGTGGCGGCGATGCCATGGCGATAGATCAGCTTTTCGGTGACGTCGAGGATAATGTCGCGGGTTATGTCGTTCATGCTTATTACAGTAGAACGATCGTTCTTCTTGGTCAACCGGCTTTTTCCATGCCGTACGGCGAGACCTGAGCAGCCCCATGGTGTAAGCTCTGGACCTCTTCGGATTCGACCCATTGCGAGCCCTATGCCGTCGTTCTTCAAACGCTCCCTGTTGCCCAAACTACGCGGTTTCCCGCTGTCCCCGGAGGCCATCGAGGTGCTGTCCGGCGCCGATGCCTATCGTCGCTGCCTGCTGGAAAAAATCTCCCAGGCGACGCGTCGCATCTACATCGTCGCCTTGTACTTGCAGCACGACGAAGCGGGGCAGGAGATCTACGACGCGCTTCACGCTGCCAAGGCGGCACGGCCGGAGTTGGACATCGTGGTGATGGTCGACTGGTTGCGCGCCCAGCGTGGCTTGATTGGCGCCGGCAAGCAGCCGGGCAACAGCGCCTGGTACCAGGCCATGACGCAAAGCCACGCCAGCGAAGTGCCGGTGTATGGCGTGCCGGTGCAAACCCGCGAGCTGTTTGGCGTATTGCACCTCAAGGGCTTTGTGATCGATGACAGCGTGCTGTACAGCGGCGCCAGCCTCAACAATGTTTATTTGCACAAGTTCGACAAGTACCGCTTTGATCGTTACCACCTGATCCATAGCCAGGTGCTGGCCGATTCTATGCAGCACCTGATCGAGCACGGCCTGGTGGCATCCAAGGCCGTGCACCGCCTGGACCTGCCCAACCCGCCGACCACCCGCAGCCTGCGCAACGATATCGGCGACCTGCGCAGCCGTCTCAAGCACGCGGCCTATGACACCACGGCCGGGCAGTTGCCCAATGGTCACCTCTCGGTGAGCCCGTTGCTCGGCGTTGGCAAGAACAACCCCCTGAGCCGGGTCATTCTGGAGCTGATCGCCAGCGCCCAGCAGCAGTTGACCATCTGCACCCCGTATTTCAACCTGCCGTTGCCGGTGACCCGCGAGATCAACCGCGCCCTGGCGCGTGGAGTGAAGATCGACATCGTGGTCGGCGACAAGACGGCCAACGACTTCTATATTCCGCCCAGCGAGCCGTTCAAGGTGATCGCGGCCTTGCCTTATCTATATGAGATCAGCCTGCGGCGCTTTGCCAAGCGTCACCAGCCGATGATCGACAGCGGCCAGTTGAACCTGCACCTGTGGCGCGATGGCGACAACACCTACCACCTTAAGGGCATGTGGGTTGACCAGCGCTATACCTTGCTGACCGGCAACAACCTCAACCCCAGGGCATTTCGCCTCGACCTGGAAAACGGCTTGCTGATCGACGACCCCAAGGGCCAATGGCTGGAGCCGCGGCGTACCGAGCTGGCGCAGATCTTCCAGCACACCACGCGTATCCGGGGCTACCAGCAATTGCAGACGTTGGTTGATTACCCGCCGGCAGTGGGGAAATTCCTGCGTCGGGTTAGCCGAGTGCGCATTGAGCGTTTGCTGTACCGCATTTTGTAGCCGTTATCCCGCAGGCAAAAAACACCCAGGCCCTCAACAGGGCCTGGGTGTTTTTTTTGCCGGTAGCCTTTAATTCAAACCCAGCTTGCCGCGCAGCATCGACAAGTCTTCAGCCAGGGTGTTGACCGGGCCTACCAGGGCCTTGCGGTCGTTGTCCTTGACCTTGTCGTAGGTTTCAAAGCCGCCATCCTGGGTCTTGTACTTGGCCAGGATCTTGTCCACGGTGGCGAAATTTTTATCGACCTTGGCCAGGAACGCCTGGTCCTGCTGCCCGATCTGGCCACGGAACAAATCGACGATTTTCTTCGCACCGTCGATGTTGCCCTGGAAGTCATACAGGTCGGTATGGCTGTAGCGGTCTTCTTCGCCGGAGATCTTGGTGGCAGCGACTTCCTCCAGCAGCGCCGCAGCGCCGCCGACGACTTTTTCCGGCGGGAAGGTCAGGCCATCGACCCGCGTCTTGAGATCGTTCACATCGGTATTGAGCTTGGCGGTCAGTGCTTCCAGGCCCTTGGTCGAGTTTTGCGAGAACAGCGCGTATTCAATCCGGTGAAAACCGGTGAAGTCTTCGGCCGTTACACCTTTTTCATGGTCATCGACACGCGAATCGATGGACGCGTCGAGGTCGCTGAACAGCTCGGCGATCGGCTCGATGGCCTCATAGTGCACGCGGGTCGGCGCATAGAGCTTCTTGGCGGTGGCCAGGTCACCTTTATTGATGGCGTTGGTAAACGCCTGGGTCTGGGTGACCAGTTCGCCGATTTCCTCGGTAACGTAGATCTTGTAGTCCGATACCGGGCCTACCAGGTCGAGCGGCGCGGTAGCGGCGAAGGCAGCCAGCGGCGCAAGGCTCATTAACAACGACAACGCGATAGACGACTTCTTCATGGGGGCATTCCGCTCTGGTGTGTTTCAGGTCTTGGCAGGGGTGGTGGAGTGCGTTGCAGCAAGCAGCGTGCGCCCGATGAAATCCTCAGGGCCGGTGACGCCGGGCAAGGTGAAGAAATACCCGCCGCCGACCGGCTTGAGGTATTCCTCCAGCGGTTCGCCGTTGAGCCGCGTTTGCACGCTGATAAAGCCTTTCTCCAGGTCAGCCTGATAGCAGATGAACAATAGGCCCATGTCCAGCTGACCGTTTTTGTTGACGCCGTTGGAGTAGTTGAACGGCCGCCGCAGGATCAGGTTGGCCTGGGTCTGCGGGGTGCGCGGGTTGGCCAGGCGGATGTGCGCATCAAGCTTGGTCAACTTGCCATGCGGGTCTTTGCTGTAGTCCGGCACCTGGGTTTCATGCTGGCCATCCATGGGGGCGCCGGTGGGTTTGACGCGGCCGATGATGCTTTCCTGTTCTTGCAGTGGGGTGCGATCCCAGCGCTCGACAAAGTTGCGGATGATACGCACGGCCTGGTAACTGCCATGGGCCGCCCAGGCGGGTTCGTCGCTGCTCGGTTGCACCCAGACGATCTGGTCCATGGCCTTGGCATCATTGGAGTCGGGGTTGGCCGAACCGTCGCGAAAACCCAGGAAGTTACGCGCACTCTGCGCCGGTTCGCCGGGCTTGGCCGGGGCCTGGGGCGGCACGCTGCCTTCTTGTTTCCAGCGCACCAGCAGCAAGTCAGGCAGGTTTTTCACGATATCGCGCAGGGCGTGGATGTTGGTATCGGGCGTGTTGGAACTGAACTGCAGGCTCAGGTCGCCGTGGCACTGCGCCGGCTCCAGTGCATCGTTGGGGAAACCCACCATGCGGATCAGGCGCTTGGGCTTGACGGCACTGAGGCCGAAGCGCTCATCGAACAACGATTCGCCGACCGACACGGTGATGGTCAGGTTATCTGGGGTAACCACCGGGCCAAGGATGCCGGAGTCGGTGGGTGGCAGTTTCGGGTCTACCTGCGGCACGGTGCCGCCGCTCATCAGGAACGCGATACGCTCGTTCAGGGTGCGGAACAAACGTTCGAGGTCCTCGCGGTCGCTGGCCAGTACGTCGAAGGCCACCACCATGCCGCAGGCCGGGCGCGGGGTGACAATGCCGCTCTGATGCTGACCGAAAAAAGCCTGGTGGTCGTGGGTCTTGTCGCTGCGCGGAGCGCTGGTGACTTGCTCGGCCGCTGCGGCCATGGCCGGGCAGGTCAAGGTGCTGCCGGCGATGGCCGCGCCGGTGGCCGCCATGCCCAGCAGGACGCGGCGACGCGCAAGGTTTAGCTGTTCTGAATCACTCATGTATGCGTTCGTCTCACTGCAGGCCGGAAAGGCCAAGGGCGGGGTCGATTCCATCGAGTGCGGCGGCCAGTGCCTTGGCCTTGTCGGCGATCTGCTGGCGCTGATCGGCGGTGATGCTGTCGTACGTGCTGTAGGTATTGCCGACTTTGAATGCAGCGAGTTCGGCGTCGAAGGCATTCAGCGCGCTGTCGATATCGGGCAGCAAGCCGGCTGCGGACTTGCCCAGCAGCGGGCGCATCAAGTCGACCACTTTACGAGCGACGTCCAGGTTGGCGGCAAAGCCGTTCAGATCGATATGGCTGTAGCGCTCCTCTTCACCACTGCGGGCACGTACATCCGCCAGGCTGTTGAGGTTGCGTACCACAATGCTCACCAGTTGCTCTGGGGGCAGCGATTGCGCCAGCAATTGTTGCTTGAGCTTGGTGACGTCGGCCACCAGGCGTTGCGCGACCGGCGCCAGGCCGTCGAGACTGTGTTGCTGGAACAGGCTGTATTCGAGGCGATGGAAGCCGCTGAAGGCCGGGTCCTGCTCGCGCTTTTCAAAGTAGTCGGCGCGGGCGTTGATTGCGTTATCCAATTCGGCCAGGCGTTGAGAGGCAGGCGCCAGGCGCTGATACGCCTCACGGGCCGGCACATACAGGGCCTGCGCCTGGGCCAGATCACCGGCGTCGATAGCCTGTTGCAGCGCCGTCACCGCCTTGATCAGTGCACCGCTCTGGCCGATCAAGTACACACGGAACTCCGACAACGGGCCGATAAACGCCACCATCGACGGCTTGGCCTTGGCCTGGGCGTCGGACTCCGCGGTGGGGGTGACATGCAAGGTGCCACGCGGGTTGCTCAACAGGCCACAGGTGATGGCGTAGTCACCGGGCAACAGGTTGGCGTTGATCACCTGGCTCAGGCCAGGGGCAATGTTTTCCCGTTCCTCGACCACCAGCACACCGTCGAGGATTTCCCACTCCACCGCACGGTCGGAGCGGTTGATGATACGAAAGCTTGCGCGCCCGGCCGGCACGGTGAGGGCGTTGGGCTCGCAGGCGTGGCTGTGAATCGTGACTGCGATTTCATTGTGGTTGGTCTGGCGCTTGGTCGCGGCCAATTGCGAGGCATAGTAGAACAGGCCACCGGCGGCGATCATCACCACCACCGAGCCGGCCACACCCCAGCGCAAGGCGCGGGATGGCGGGGCCGATTGAGGGGTTGGGTTGGACAAGAGACGGTCCTTACTGGCTGGAAACGGAAGAAGTCGTGGCGACAGGCTTGGCGGGGGCCGAAGGCAGGAAGAACATCACCAGCGCCACCACCAGGTAAATCACATAGGCACCCAGGGTGCTGACGGTCGGCGCCTCCTGATAACCGAACATGCCGGCCAGTACCGAGCCCAACGGGCTGTCCATGGGCAGCGCAGCGCTGAAATCGAACAGCACGGTTTGCCAGTGGTTCCACACACCGGCCTCATGCAGGGCTTGCACAGAATTGGCGAGAATGCCGGCCGCCACTACCAGGATGAACAGGCCGGTCCAGCGAAAAAACGCGCCGAGGTTCAGGCGCATGCTGCCGGAATAGATAAGAAAGCCTACGACAATGGCCAGGATCAGGCCGAGCAGGGCACCTATCGGCGCGCCCATACCTTCGCTCTGCTGAAACACCGCCAGCAGAAAGAACACCGTCTCCAGCCCTTCGCGGGCCACGGCAAAAAACACCATGGCGATCAGCGCGAATACCTGGTGCCTGGAGCCGGCCAGGGCATGGTCGAGAGACTCATGCAAAGCGTGTTTGATTGACCGCGCCACTTTGCGCATCCAGAACACCATGGAACTGAGGATACCCACGGCGACAAGCCCTACGATCCCTTCGAACAGTTCCTGCTGCTTTTGCGGGAATTCGGCGCTGACCAACTCAAGGCCACCACCGACCAGCAAGGCCAGGGCGGCAGCAAGGAAAACGCCGATCCACACGGCGGGCATCCATTGGCCACGACCGGTCTGCTGCAGGTAACTGGCGATGATGCCAACGATCAAGGCGGCTTCAATGCCTTCGCGCAGCATGATTAAAAAAGGAACGAGCATCGGGCACCAGGGCGTAACTAGTTAGGAAGCTAAGTTGTAACATAATGATACTCATTGCTAAACAAGAAATATTGACCTTTGCTGAACGTGGGCTGAACAGTGGTGGCGAAGCGCAACCGCCCTTATGATGCAGGCCACCTGGTTTGCAGTCGGATAACTCAACATCCCATGTCGGAAAAAGACACCATCTCCATCCACCTTGTGAGCGAAGCGCTGTTGCAGAGCTGTGCGCCTGGTTCGGCCACTGTCGAGGCATTGAGCAAAGTCGGGATTGACCCTGCGTTACTTGAGCAGCCCAATGCCCGTGTCCCGGCCACGGCCTATGCGCGCCTTTGGCGTTTGCTGGCGCGGCGCAGGGATGACGAGTTTTTTGGCATGGACCCGCGTGCACTCAAATCCGGTAGCCTGGCGTTTCTGTGTCGCGCCGCCATGGCGCAACCGAGCCTGGCGGCGGGCCTGGAAACCGGCCTGGGGTTTCTGTCGTTGATGCTGGAGCACATGCCGGCACAGTTGGTTCGCCAACAGAGCCTGGCGGAGATCGTCCTGCTCGAACCTGATGAGCCCAAGCGTGCGTTCACGTATTTCACTTATTGGATGATCGTCCACGGCGTTGCGTGCTGGCTGGCGGGGCGTCGCATCCCGATCCTGGCCATTGAGCTGCGTTGCGCGCAGCCGGACTTCTGTGACGATTACCAGGTAATGTTTTCCGACAACCTGCGCTTTGATCGACCTCGTACCCGCATGATCTTTTCTGCCGACTGCCTGGACCTGCCGATCAAACGCAGTCAGCAGGAGCTCCAACGTTTTCTGGCCCATGCACCCGCTAACATCCTGGTCAAATACCGCGACCCTGAAAGCCTCGCCACGCGCATCAAGCACGACCTTCGGCAGATGCCTCCCGACACCTGGCCGGAAACGGAGGGCCTTGCAGCCAGGCTATGTATTTCTGCGTCCACCCTGCGTCGGCGCCTGGCGGAAGAGGGGCAGACTTATCAGGGCCTCAAAGACAGTGTGCGCAAAGAACTGGCGATTGTGTGGCTGGCTGAACCGCAGATCAGCTTTGCCGAGATTGCCACGCGGCTGGGGTTTGCCGATGCGAGTTCGTTCTACAAGGCGTTTCGCAAGTGGGCGGGGTCGAATCCGGGGCATTATCGGAGTTTGATTTTGAGCGACTCGAGTCGACTCTAACTTCCGTCATGCGGGATTAGGACAATTCTCACTTATTCCTTCACCCAAGTATGACAGAACGCTCCTTCGATATTTTAGGACGTGGCTGGCATATTTAGCGCTTGATTTCGTGCACTGTAAGCAACGTGTTCCTACCCGCATTAGTGGGTGCTTGATATCTGCTGGGCTGATATCGAGTGTCATGTGCTGGCAGCCGTTGCTTAACTGCGAGGTGCGCTTATGGGGAAATAAAAGATCAGATATTTCGAGTGGGTATTTATTTACTATTTTCTGATTTGAGGTGAGATCATGAAAGGTCTTATTGCGTTGCCGTGTCTCGCGTTAATGCTTTTGTCTGTTCAGGTGTCGGCCTTGTGTCTGTATATAAGTGATAGCTATAGCGGGCTTTTGCCACCTGGTGTCGAAACGACTGTGTATGGCCCGTTCACAATAACTTCCGCGAATGGATGTGCGGGTGCGACTATTGATGCCTCAGCTTCCACGGGAGGAGGGCGGGCGCCACAGTTGATTATCCAAAAGCAGTTGGGAGCCTCTTGGCAATCTGTTGCGACAAGCTTTGGGAGCAGCGCTTCATACTCTGGATCGTTTGGTACCTATCGAGTCGCTATGTTCAATTCCGACCCTGATGTGAAATCCTACTCAGGCACCGCCAAATACGGCCGCTGAAGGCCTGCAATGGCAGTGCGTTAAGATCCTCCTTAGCGCACTGCCCAAACGACTTGGATTCAAGCTTGCTCATGAATCTTTAAATCACTTCTGGAAGAGTTGACGAAGTAGGTCAATGCGCCTATCGCGTGATTGGCATCTATCATCCCACGCCGCCACCTCAAAGTATCTTCTTTCACGTCTGCAGGATTATTTTCAAGGAAATCATTGTAGTCCTCAAGCCGCTCATTAAACAAAGCGATGGCGTTGAATTTGACGTCTGTTTCTGTAGGAAGACCATCTGCACCACTCGCCAAATTGCCTTCGGCGAATATTACAAATGCATGTATATCTATCATTTCATCGTCGAATAATCGTCGCGCTACTTTTCTGAGGTCATCTGAGCTTATGGCTGTCATGTCAAAGCCCTTTAAATATTCTTTCAGGTCGGCGATTTTTTTTGTTTCACCAAGATTTAGTGTGTCAGCTGCTACGGACTCCTCAGTGATTGTGAATTCATTCGTTATTTGTTCAGGATTTTTAATAACGTAAGCGTTGGTTGCCTTGGTATGCCTCATCTGCTCAGCAGTCAACATGATAGCCATGTCGCCTTCCTCCATTAGTAAGTGGCACTTGGTTGTCGACACGTGCGCCAATTACTTTAACGTGGGTGTACCGCTTGCCTACATGAAAATGCACTGTTGTTTCTGAAGTATTTAAACCTGGAAGCCAGGTATAGCGCAGTACTAGGAAATCACCTACGAAGGACTTCTTAATTGGCTTACAGAAATAACGTTCAACATTTTAGGAAGTCCCGGCAAAAAAAAGCCCCGCGACCGAATGGATCGCAGGGCTAAAAATTGGCTGGATGCGACCAACCAAAGGAGCTCTTTACCTCACTTGCTGCTGGCCACCACCGTATCCGGCTGCCAGCCACCACCCAACGCCTTGTAGATCGCCACAATGCCGCGATATAGATCCACTTCGGCCTGGGCCTGGGAGTCCTCTGCGGCCAGGCGTTCGCGCTGGGCGTCGAGCAGTACCAGGAAGTCCACGGTGCCTTCGCGGTAGCGGATCGCGGCGAGGTCGGCGGCGGCGCGGCTGGATTCGCTTTGGCGGATCAGCGACACCAGGCGTTGCTGACGCTTGCCGTAATCGCTGAAGGCGTTCTCGGACTCTTCCAGGGCCAGCAGTACTTGCTGTTCGTAGGTTGCCAGGGCCCCGTCGGCCTCGGCATTCGCACCGCGCAAACGCGCACGCACACTGCCCAGGTCAAACGCGGCCCAGGTAATGCTCGGGCCCAGGGACCAGGCATTCGCTGCAGCCGAGCCGATCTGCGAACCACGCCCGGCGGTAAAGCCGAGGAAGCCGCTGAGGCTGACCCGTGGGAACAGGTCGGCCTTGGCCACGCCGATACGCGCGGTGGCGGCGGCCAGCTTGCGTTCGGCGCTGAGGATGTCCGGGCGCCGTTGCAGCAATTGCCCCGGGTCGCCAATCGGCAGGGCCTTGGCGATTGCCGGCAGGTCTTTGGGGCTCAGGTCCACGCTCAGCTTGTCGGGACGCTGGCCGAGGAGGGTGGCGATGCGATTGCGCTCGCGCACTTGTTCGGCTTGCAGCTGCGGCACGCTGGCTTCCACCGCCGCCAGGCGTGCGTCGGCACGCTCGACGTCGAGTTGATCACCCACGCCGGCATCGCGCAGGCTGACGGTGATGGTGCGTGATTCTTGCTGGTTCTTCAGGTTGTCCAGGGCGATGCGTTCACGCAGTTGCGCCCCGCGCAGTTGGCCATAGGCATCCACCAGTTCAGCGATCATGGTGACTTGCAGTTGGTACAGGTCGGCTTCGGCCACCTGTTGGTCAGCGTCGCTGGCTTCCAGGTTGCGGCGGATGCGCCCGAACAAATCCACTTCCCAGGCCATGTCCAGGCCCAGGTCATAGCGCTCGCTGTTGACACGCTTGGTAGTCTGGCCGGGAATCTGGCCCTTGCCCACATCGCTGCTGGCGCGGGAGGTGACCACTGGCATGATGTCGTTGGCCGCGTCGTCACGGATAGCCCGTGCTGCCCGCAGGCGGGCAAAGGCTACGCGCAAATCACGGTTGCCGCTCAGCGACTGGGTTACCAGCTGGTTGAGCGTCGGGTCTTCGAACTGCTGCCACCAGATGCCTTCGTACTTGGCATGGTCGTAGCTTTTGCTGTCGGCGGCGGCCGTGATGTTGGCCGCCTCCAGTTGCTGGGTCTTGTAGTCCGGGCCTACGGCACAGGCGGCGAGCGCCAGTACCAGCAAGCTCGGCAGGAATACTTTCACACTCATTGCTGTGTCTCCAGCTTCAAGGCCTTGGCCGCTTTGCGCGCTTGCTGGCGCTCAACATAGCGACGGATCAGTACGTAGAACACTGGCGTCAGCAACAGACCGAAGAAGGTCACACCGATCATCCCGGAGAACACCGCCACACCCATGGCATGGCGCATCTCGGCACCCGCACCGCTGGACAATACCAACGGCACCACACCCATGATGAACGCGAACGAGGTCATCAGGATCGGCCGCAGACGCAGGCGGCAGGCTTCCAGTACCGCAGCCAGCGGGTCGAGGCCCTCCGCTTGTTTATCCTTGGCGAACTCGACGATCAGAATCGCGTTCTTGCAGGCCAGGCCCACCAGTACGATCAGGCCGATCTGGGTGAAGATGTTGTTGTCGCCGCCCGAGATGATCACCCCGGTAATGGCCGACAGCAGCGTCATCGGTACGATCAGGATCACCGCCAGCGGCAGGCTCCAGCTTTCGTATTGGGCGGCCAGTACCAGGAACGCCAGCAGCACGCAGAGCGGGAACACGAACAGCGCGGTATTGCCCGAGAGGATTTGCTGATAGGTCAGGTCAGTCCACTCATAGGTCATGCCGTTGGGCAGTTCATCCTTCAACAGCTTTTCAATCGCAGCCTGGGCCTGGCCAGAGCTGTAGCCCGGTGCGGCGTTGCCGTTGATTTCAGCGGTGATAAAGCCGTTGTAGTGCATCACGCGGTCCGGGCCCGAGGTGTCGCTGACCTTGATAAAGGTCGCCAGGGGGATCATCTCGCCTTTGTTGTTACGCACTTTCAGCTGGCCGATCTGGTCGGAGTCCTGACGGAACTGCTGCTCGGCCTGCACGTTGACCTGGTAGGTACGCCCGAAGCGGTTGAAGTCGTTGGCATACAACGAGCCCAAGTAGACCTGCAGCGTATCGAAGATGTCGCTGATCGCCACGCCGTGGGTCTTGGCCTTTTCGCGGTCGATGGCGGCGTCGACTTGCGGCACGTTCACTGTGTAGCTGGTGAACAGGCCGAACAGTTCAGGCACGCTGTGACTTTTGGCAATCACGTTCTGGACTTCTTTGTACAGCTCGTCATAGCCGAGGTTGCCACGGTCTTCGATCTGCAGGCGGAACCCGCCGATGGTGCCCAGGCCTTGTACCGGCGGGGGCGGGAAGATCGCCATGTAGGCTTCTTCAATGTTGGCGTATTGGCCGTTCAGTGCACCGGCAATTGCACCGGCGGACATGCTCGCGTCTTTACGCTCATCAAAGGGCTTCAAGGTCACGAACACGATGCCGCTGTTCGGGCTGTTGGTGAAACCGTTGATCGACAGACCCGGGAAGGCAATCGCGGCTTCTACACCGGGTTGTTTAAGGGCGATCTCCGACATGCGCTTCATTACGTTTTCGGTGCGGTCCAGGCTCGCGGCGTCGGGCAGTTGGGCGAAGGCCACCAGGTATTGCTTGTCCTGGGCCGGTACGAAACCGGTCGGGGTGTGAGCAAAGCCGAAGAACGTCAGCACCATCAGGCCGGCGTACACGAACAGGGCAATACCACTGCCGCGAATCACTCGGCGTACGGTACCCACGTAGCCATGGCTGGCCTTTTCGAAAAAGCGGTTGAAGGGACGGAACAGCCAGCCGCCGAAGAGCTTGTCGAGGAACTTCGAGAAGCGATCCTTCGGCGCATCGTGACCGCGCAACAACACGGCGGCCAGGGCAGGGGACAGCGTCAGCGAGTTAAACGCCGAGATCACGGTCGAGATCGCAATGGTCAACGCGAACTGCTTGTAGAACTGCCCGGTCAAGCCACTGATAAAAGCGGCTGGAATGAACACGGCACACAGCACCAGCGCTGTAGCGATGATCGGGCCGGTAACTTCGCTCATGGCTTTTTCGGTGGCCGGGAACGGCTCCAGGCCCAGTTCGATATTGCGCTCGACGTTCTCCACCACCACGATCGCGTCATCCACCACGATACCGATGGCCAGTACCAGGCCGAACAATGACAGGGCGTTGAGCGAGAATCCGAACAGGTGCATCACCGCAAACGTACCGATCAAGGATACCGGCACCGCCACCAACGGAATGATCGAGGCGCGCCAGGTCTGCAGGAACAGAATCACCACCAGCACCACAAGGATCAGCGCTTCGAACAGTGTGTGCACCACCGCTTCGATAGAGCCGCGTACAAAAATGGTCGGGTCATAGGCGATGCGGTAATCCATGCCCGCCGGGAAACTCTTTTTCAGCTCGGCCATCTTGCTGCGCACATCGTTGGAGATGTCGATGGCATTGGAGCCGGGGCGCTGGAAGATCGGAATCGCAACGGCCGGCTGGTTATCGATCAACGAGCGCAGCGCGTATTGGCTGGAGCCCAGCTCGACCCGGGCGATGTCCTTGAGGCGCGTGATTTCACCGTTGGCGCCGGCACGAATCACGATGTTCTCGAACTCTTCCTCGGTGACCAGGCGGCCTTGGGTATTGACCGACAACTGGAAGCTGGTGTCACTCGGCGCAGGCTGAGCGCCCAGGGCACCGGCAGCCACCTGGCGGTTCTGCTCGCGGATCGCCGTGACCACATCGGTAGCGGTCAGGTTGCGCGAGGCGGTCTTGTTCGGATCCAGCCAAACACGCAGGGAGTAGTCACCCATGCCGAACAGCTGCACATCGCCGACGCCACCCAAACGGGCCAGTTCGTCCTTGATGTTGAGGATCGCGTAGTTGGACAGGTACAGCATGTCGTAACGCTGATCCGGGGAGGTCAAGTGCACCACCATGGTCAGGTCGGGGGAAGCCTTGTCCACGGTGATACCGATGCGTGTCACTTCCTCCGGCAGCTTTGGCTGAGTCCGCGTCACACGGTTTTGCACTTGCACCTGCGCGTTGTCCAGGTCGGTGCCCAGGGCGAAGGTGATAGTCAGGGTCAGCTTACCGTCGGCGGTGGACTGCGAGGACATGTACAGCATGTTCTCGACACCCGTGATGGCCTGCTCCAGCGGTGCGGCCACGGTTTCGCCGATGACTTTGGGGTTGGCACCCGGGAAGTTGGCGCGTACCACCACAGTCGGCGGCACTACTTCCGGGTATTCGCTGATCGGCAGTTGGAACAGTGAGATTGCACCCGCGATCAGGATCAACAGCGACAGCACCGCTGCGAAGATCGGCCGCGAAATGAAGAACTTGGAAAAATTCATCTTGAGTCGTATCCCTTAACCGCGTGGAGTCGCAGTGCTGGCGAGCTTGGGCGCGGTCGTGTCCGGCGCCACTTGCTCCAGGTTGCTGGCTTCAAGCGCTTGTCGTTGTTGGGCCAAGGCGGCGAGGGTTTCCTTGCTGGCCATCGGAATGGTTTCCGGCGCGACCGGTGAGCCGGGGCGCACACGCTGCAGGCCCTTGACGATCACGGTGTCGTCCTTGGTCAGGCCGCTGCGTACGATGCGCAAGCCTTCGATCTTGGGCCCCAATTCCACCGCGCGGTAAGCCGGCTTGTCGCCGTCCATCACCAGCACAAACTTCTTGCCCAGGTCGGTACCGACGGCTTCGTCGTTGATCAGCACGGCGGAGTAGGTGCCGCTGCCGACCAGCTTCAAGCGCGCATACAGGCCAGGGGTGTATTCGCCCTTGCTGTTGTCAAACACCGCACGGCCACGGATGGTGCCGGTGGACGGGTTGACCTGGTTGTCGACGAAGTTCATCTGGCCCAGGTGCGGGTTGCCGGTTTCGTTGGACAGGCCCAGATACACCGGGGTGGTTGCGCCGCGACGGCCTTCACGGGCCAGTTCGGTGTACTTGAGGAACACACGCTCGTCGGCGTCGAAGTAGGCGTAGACCTTGTCGGTGGACACCACACTTGTCAGCGCAGTGGTGTCGGCGGTCACCAGGTTGCCGGCGGTGATTTCGGCACGGCTGACGCGGCCGCTGATCGGTGAAGTGACACGGGTAAAGCTCAAGTTCAGGCGGGCCAGGTCCAACTGCGCCTGGATCCCGGCCATGGCGGCGCGGGCCTCCTGGGCGGCGGTGGTGCGCGAGTCGGCCAGTTCGGCGGAGATCGCATTGCTCTGGCGCAGGCGTTCGCCGCGTTGCGCTTCGTTTTCGCTGCGGGTGGCGGCGGCTTTGGTCTGAGCCAACTGGGCTTCCAGGCGGCGCACTTCGGCCTGGAACGGGCGCGGGTCGATCTGGAACAGCAGGTCGCCTTTCTTGACCAAAGCGCCTTCAGTAAAAGCGACCTGGTCAATCTGGCCGGACACCCGAGGACGAATCTGCACGGTTTCCGGGGCTTCCAGCCGTCCGGTAAATTCGTCCCACTCGTTGACCGGCTGTTCCAGTACCTTGGCCACGCTGACCTTGGCTGGGGGCATGGCGGCCGCTTGTTCGGGAGACTTGCCGCACGCGCTCATCACCACCACGGCCAGAATCGCCAGGGGGAAGCGCAAAAGTTTGAGTGACTGTTCCATGAGGTGCATCCGCCAATGTATTTGAGATGGGCGGATCATGCGCGGCGGGGTGCTATGTCACGAATCGAATGAAGCAAAGGTAACTATCATTCGGAATGATATAAGAGGGGAGTCAGCCCTCTAGCATGGGGGTTTCGTTAGGGAGCTATCAATGGCCTTGATGACAAAAGACTGTTGCCTAAGGTGCATCGAATGCTTCACCCAGAAAATCGATCAAGGCGCGCACCGACGGCATCAGCCCGCGCCGGGATGGAAATACCGCCGTGATAACGCCTTGCACGGGCTGCCACTCAGGCAGCAAGACAACCAGACGCCCCTCGGCGACATCCTCCTTGACCACCACCCACGGCAGGTTGGCGATGCCTACTCCCGCCAGTGTCGCGTTTTTCAAAGTCGGCACATCATCGCTGACCAGGCGCGGCGTGTGCTGGATCTGCGTCGTCGCGCCATCCTGGCCGGTCAGCTCCCACACGTACTGAATCATCAGGTTGCCCCAGTGCACGGTGGGCAGCCCGGCAAGGTCGGCGGGTTGCGAGGGCAGGGCATAGTCCTGCAAAAAAGCCGCGCTCGCCACCAGCACCTGAGTACTTTTACCGAGCAGTTTCATCACCAGTTCACTGCTTTCCAGGGGTGGGAAACACAGGCTCAAGGCAAGGTCATAACCCTCGGCAATCACATCGACCTTACGGTTGAAGCTCTTCACATTCAGTTCGACATTACCGCATTGCGCCATGAATTGAGCCAGCATCGGCGCCACCCAATAGTTGAGCAGCGCGGTGGTGCAACTCAGGCGAATCAAGCCGCGAGGTTCTGATTTGTTGAAGGCCACCACATCTTCTGCCGACTCGGCCTCGGCAATCATCGCCACACAATGTCGATAATAAGCCTGGCCGATATCGGTAACCTGGAACTGGCGCGTCGAACGCTGTATCAGCCGAGCCCCAAGCCTTGCCTCAAGCTGACCGACTCTGCGACTCAGGGTCGATTTGGGCAGGTTCAACGCTCGACCCGCCGCCGCAAAGCCGCCGTGCTCGACCACCTTGGCGTAAAGGAAGAGTTCGTTCAGGTCGAACATGGGCAGTGTTCCATTTTTGAGATGCCCCAGCTTAATCCAACTCAGTCCCTACGTTGAGCGAATGTCAGCGCTTTCATCCGTGCGTCAGTTCAGTGTACGGCTGACCTCACGCAGGCGCGCGTCGCTCAGGTTGCCGGTGGACGCCAACAGGTGCAACTGGGCCATTAGAATGGCATAGCGCTGTTGGGCCAGGCGTTGTTGGGTATCGGTGACTTTCTGTTGGGCATCCAGTACGTCGGTGTTGATGCGGGAACCGGCTTCGAAGCCGTGGGTCACGGCGGCGAGGTTGATCTGGCTGGAGTTCAAGGCCTGCTTGAGTGCCTGATATTGACTCATGCCGTTGGTGACTTGCAGGTAGGCCTGACGTGCCTTCATCCCGGCGTTGCGGCGTGCATCTTCGACTTCGTCCGCTGCCTTGCTTTGCAGTGCATGGGCTTCGCGCACGCGACTGCTGGTGCGGCCACCGCTGTAGAGTGGAACGCTCAGTTTGACCCCGACCACGGTCTGGTTATAGCGATTTTCCGGTAACGTCACATCGTATACATCACCGCCGACAGAGGCGAAGCGGCCATGGGCGGCGATCAGATCGAGGGTGGGCAAATGGCCGGCCCGTTCCTTGTCGATGTCCATTTCGGCCAGGCGCTGGGCAATCTGCGCCGCCTGTACGGCAAGGTTGCCCTGTTGCGCGGTCGTGGCCCAATCATCGATGGCAGCGGGCACCGGGGCACTGAACTGCGGCTCTTTGCCTGACCACGGCCCCGCCTGTGCGGCAGTCAATTGGGTGAGTGTTTCGTTGGCGATGTCCAATGCACCACGGGCGGCAATCTGTTCGGCGAATGCCTGGTCGTATTTGGCCTGAACCTGCGCGAGCGCGTTAGCGGTGGTAGCCCCGTCGGCCAGCAGTCGCTGGCTGCGCGTCTGGCTCTGGCGCAGGGTTTGTAGCTGTTGTGTGCGGGTGCTCAACAGTTCCTGATTGAGCAGCACGTCGAAATAAGCGCGGGCAACGCGCAGCATCAGCGCTTGGCGCGCCTGTTCAGTGTGCAGTTCACTGGCGCTGATCAACAGTTTGCTTTGGTCGTGGGCGATCACATTCTGCCAACGCAGCAGCGGCTGTGTGAGGACCACCGCGTAGGCGTTGGTGTTATTGCGATTGCGATGATAATCGGAAGAGTCCTCGGCATCGACCCAGGCCGCGCCGCCGGTGACAGACAGGTCTGGCAGCAGGTTGGCACGGCTTTGCGGTTCCTTTTCTGCCGTGGCCAATTGCTGGGCCTGTGCGGCGGCGAACTGCATGTCGTGGGTCAGTGCCTTCTGGTACAGGTGGTACAAGTCATTTGCCGATACCTGGGTGGGCGCGCAGGCGAGTGCCAGCCAATACAGAGGCATGAGCAGGGGGGCGGTGTTGAGATGCAGGCCTGGAATACGCAAGGGGTGTGCTCCACTGAAAGATTTATCGACTGATGTGGCTTCTGCGCATCATCAGCACCATGGGAATACCAATGGCCATTACCGCTCCCAAGGTGCCGAACAGCATGCTGAACGCCAGCATTTGCCCTTGTTCGCGTGCTTGCATGTAGGGCATCAGGGCCAGGGCTTGTTGATGGCTCGCCAGGCCCAGGGAAAGAAACAGCGGGTCGGTTTCCACGCCTCCCCAGCCACTGGCAACCAGACTCGATTCGGTGACATGTTCGGAAAGCAGGCGGTAGCGTTCCCACGAGAACCGTGTGAGCAGGGTGGCTGCGATGGCGATACCCACGCTGCCCCCCAACTGGCGCATCAGGTTGAGTACGCCTGAAGCACCGGAGATCAATGTCAGCGGCAGGCGGCGCATCGCCAGGTTGGTCAGCGGCACGAAGATCATGCCCAGGCCCAGGCCGCGGATCACCAAGGGCCAGTACAGCGAGTCGGGGTTGCTGTCGAGGGTGAACTGGGTGTGCAGGAACATGGCATAGCAGTACATGACAATGCCCAGCGTGACGAACACGCGCTCGTCGATCTTGTTTTCCTGGGACAGCTTGCCGATCACCAAGGTGCTGATGGCGCTGGCCACTGCCCCGGGGAAAATCACCAGCCCGCTCTGGTAAGCGCTCTGCGCCAGTAAGGTCTGCAAGAACAGCGGCACCATGAACAACGTGCTGTACAGCCCGAAGCCCACACAAAATGCACAGATGCATCCCATCAGGAACTCGCGATTCTGGAACAGTGCGACGTTAACGATTGGGTTGGCCACACGCCGCTCCCACCAGAAGAAGCCCACCAGGCTGAAGCTGCTGAGCAACAGGCAGGCTACGGTCCAGTTGGACGCCATCCAGTCCCAGTGTTCGCCGCGCTCCAGCAGGATCTGCAGGCTGCCGACGCCCAGAGCCAGCAAGCAGAAGCCGCTGTAGTCGACGCTGGAAGGTTTTTGTTCGTTGGGCGAGTCGTTGATACACAGCCAGCACAGCAACAAGGCCACGGCACCGATCGGCAAGTTGATCAAGAAGATCCAGTGCCACGACAAGGTGTCGATCAGGTAGCCGCCGACGGTCGGACCGAGGGTTGGCCCCATCATCACCCCCACGCCGTACAACGCCATGCCGCTGCTGACTTTTTCCTTGGGGAACACGTCGTAGATGATGGCCTGGGAAATGCCCAGCAACCCGCCGCCCGCCAGGCCTTGCAGCACCCGAAACGCGACCAGTTGCCAGAGTTCGGCAGACATCGCGCAACCCAACGATGCCAGTACGAACAGCGCAGTAGAGACCAGGTAATAAGTACGCCGGCCGAACCACGCCGATAGCCAGCCACTGACCGGAAGAATCACCACGTTGGCCACCACATAACCGGTGGAGACCCAGGAGATTTCATCCACCGACGCCCCGTAGGTGCCCATCAGGCTGGGAATCGCGACGTTGACGATGGTGACATCGAGCAGCTCCATCATCGAGACCAGCGTGACGGTAAACGCAATCAGGTAGGGCGACCTCATAGCGTCTGGCCGGCGTCGTCAGGTGCGGCCACTTCGACGAACGCGCTCATGCCCGGGCTCAACAGCGACTTGTAGTCATCCGGCACGGCGTTGAGCGCGATGCGCACCTGCACGCGCTGCACCACTTTGGTGAAGTTGCCCGTGGCATTCTCCTGGGGCAGCAATGAGAACTTCGCCCCGGTGGCCGGTGCCAGGCTTTCGACGACGCCGTCGAAGGCGTGCCCGGGGAAGGCGTCCACGGTAACTCGGGCATTCTGGCCGACGCGCACGCGGCCCACCTGGGTCTCCTTGAAGTTGGCGGTAATCCACAGCGGTTCGGTGGCGATCAGGCTCATGAGCTTTTGGCCGGCGACCACAAACTGGCCAGGCTCCACTTCTTTTTTCGAGACAATGCTGCGCAACGGCGCGGTCTGGCGGGTGTCGTTGAGCTGGATCCTGGATTGTTCCAGCTCAGCTTGCGCGGCCGCGATCCGATAGTCCTGCACCTTGAGTTCGGCCTTGTTGGCCAAGGTGCTTTGGGCCGCGGCCTGGGCGTTGCTGCGCGCTACCCCCTGGGCATGGCTGAGGGCATCGAAACGCGCCTTGGCGACTTCCTGGTCCTGGGTGCTCAGCACGCCTTGAGCGCCGAGGCGACGGGCACGCTGGTAGTCGTTACGCGCTTGCTCAAGGTTGGCGCTCGCTTGAGCCAGGGCCGCTTGCGCGGCCTCGCGCATGGCCACTGCACCGAGCACCTGGCTGTCCAGCGCCCCCGGCACGCCTGCGCGCCCGGCGGCGGCGAGCAGCGCTTGCCACTGTGCTTCGCGCTGCTGCAGCTGGTAGCGGTATTCACTGTCGCGGATCTGAAACAGCAGGTCGCCGCTTTGTACCGTGACGTTGTCCACCACCGGCACACTGATCACCACGCCCGAGAGCTTGGCCCGTACCGGGATGATCACCCCGTCGAGTTCGGCGTTGTCGGTACTCACGTAGGTGCTGGAATACTGCCAGCGCTGCCAGCCCAGTATCAGCAACCCGCCGACCACGACGCCGCACAGCGTCAGTTTTATCAACTTGCCTTTGGTCATGTGGTACTCCCTGTCGATGCACGTTGAGGTCAAGCAGGCTCAGAAACGGTGTGGACCTCCCGCGCAGGACGGCTCACCGTCGGCTGAGCCTTGTCCAGCAGGAACTGATGCACGCCATTCCACAGGTCAATCCGTGAGTTGATTGCGGTTTTCGCACTCTCGACCATGTGCAGGTGTTGCGCGGGGCTGGTGACGATTTCGGCGATGATGCGTTTGGCCGCCGGGCCGTGATCGTCACCATCCATCTCGATGTGGCGCTTCAAGTAATACGTGAGCATCGGTACCTCGCTTTCACTGACCGACCATTGCGACAGCAGGCGACCAAACATGTCGGGGATAATGTCTTCACGCCCGAAGAAGAAGTACGCCAGGACCGCTTCGGTGCTGCCGTGTTGCGCAATATCGAGGGTCTGGCACATGAACACTTTGGCCGCCGTTGGAATCTCTCCGTGGTTGAGCGCCTTGGCCAGCGGCACCTTGGCCTGGATAGCGGCCAGGAAGCGGCGGAATACGCTGCTGTCGGCGCCGATTTCATCCATGGCCGCGAGGTACAGGTCCAGGTGACTGATAAAACCGCCCTCGGGATGCTCGTCGGTCTCTTCACCGACCACGATTTCGTTGATCAAGCGGGCGGCGGTGATGTGTACCGGCGGTACCCAGGGCAACTCCACGCAGGTGAGGTCGCGCTGGATACGCTTGAGCAAGGTCATGAAGTCCCAGACGGCGAACACGTGAAATTCCATCAGGGTGCGCACGTCTTCTACGGTGCGGATACTGGCGAACAAGGGGTGACTGAACAGCTGCTCGCGCTCGGTTTCAATGTGGCTATCGATATCAAAAGGCATGCGTGCTCCTGCGGCCTGAAGGGTCAGGCAGAAAATCCAGCGGAAATTAAGGGTGTGTGTCGTTTACCGTGTTTGTACGGTAGGGGTGGCGCCCGGTGGCATACCGGAAAGACCGCACGAAGTGCTTTTCCAGCAGGTATTGCCGGTTTTCGTACCACCCCGCGTCCAGCAGTTGACGGTGTACCTTGGGCAGTCGCCAGCAAGGCACCGCGGGGTAAAAATGATGTTCCAGGTGAAAGTTCGAGCCCGCGTGCAGCCAGGTGTTGAGGCGCGAAGTGCGTGAACGCGCTGGCGGCAAGTGCGGGCCTGCGTCGAAAGCATGTTCTTGATAGGCATTGACCGCCGACAGCATGAACGCCACCGCCAGGCTCAAGGAAAACCCCAGCAGCAACCCGTCGATGAGCCACATGGCCAGCCCATAAAGGCTGAGCCATACAACCTGACAGGCGATATTGCAGCGCGCCAGCCATTGCACCTGGGCTGAACTCAACGGCAGCGCCGAGGGATTGCCCAATGGCCCGAACGCCAGGCGCCAGGTGGTCTGCAGATAGCTCAGGGTGGCGATCAAGCGCGACAGGGTGATGCGGCTTACCAGTGTGTGGTAACGCGAAAAGAGCCGGTAGTCCGGGTCCTTCGTGCTGTTGCTGTAACGGTGGTGTTGCCAATGGTCTACAAAGTAACCGGTCACACAGAACCCCGGCAGCAGCGAACTGGTGGCAATGCCCAGGTAGCAACTGCGCATGGGGTTCGCACTTAGGTTGAAGTGGAAACCTTCATGCCCAAGGATCGCTTGCAGAAATAACCCGTATCCCGCCAATACCACCAACGGCAAACACACCAGCGTCCACAGGGTGGAAGCTGTGGTCGTCACCCACACAAACAGTGCCAGTGGCAACAGGTACAGGCTCAAGGCGTAGGCGATGATCAGCAAGGACTCCCTCGGCCGGGCCTTGAACAAGGCGCGGTCGAGACGGACCTGGGGCTTGGGGTGCAGGTGGCTGGCCATTGGCGACGGCTTACTCGATCAGTTCAGGGTTGAGCACCAGGTGGCCGCCGCGCGTGAGCGTGCGCAGGCGCATGGCGATAAAGCCATCCACCACGCTCGGCACGCTGCGTGCGGTATACATGGCCAGCGTGCCCATGAACGTCAGCCCCCGGTTGCGCAGGCCATTTTTCCGGCAGGCACGTACCAGGCCGTTCGCGGCGGCATCCAGCTTTTCTTCGAGGGACAGCAGGGTCTTGTCACCCCACTTGAATGTCACCAGGCGTTTGACCGACAGGCCCACACGCTGCGCGGGCAAGTGGATCGCTGTGTCGATGAACCCCGGGTACACCGTGACCACGTCAAGTTCCCCGCGATATTGCATACGCAGCACATCCGAATAAGCGCTCAGCGCCCGTTTGCTCGCAGCATAGGCGGCCACGTAGGGCGCATTCACCAGCGCGAACAGTGAGGACACGTTGACCACTTTGCCGCGCTTTCGCAGCAAACCCGGCAGGAACCCCGAAGTCAGTTGCCAAGGCGCGAACAGGTTGACATCCACCGCGCGGGTCACCTCATCGGTGACGCCGGTTTCGCCGCGTTCCAGCGTCAGGGTGCCGGCGTTATTGACCAGAATGTCGATGTCGCCGAAATCGGTGCTGATAGCGCTGATCACGTTGGCCACGGCGTGGCGGTCGCACAGGTCGACTTGATAAAACGCGTCCAGCAGACTGCTGTCTTGCGGTGCGAGGATGTCGAGGCCAATCACGGTGGCGCCCAGTTGCTTGAGTTTGCAGGCCGCTGCGAAACCCAGGCCGCGCGCGGTGCCGGTGATAACAATGGTTTTTCCGAGCAGATTCATGAGTGCGCTCCGGTCATGCTGAAGGTTGATGCGGACAAGTAGGTGTCAAGGTTGGTCGCCATCGAGATCCTGGCCGGTGGATGAAATTGCAAACCGCGGCAGGCCATCAACCCGTTGGAGCTCAGGTTGCTGGTGATGAACGCCATCCCGCCCAACATGGCGTGAGCCTGGTCGGAGAGCTGGGCAAGGCGTTGCTCGATGCCGTAACGCACCAGCAGCAGACGGGCCAGCACGTTAGGCAAGTCCTGTGGGTTGCGCTCGATATCCAGGGCCGCGCCTTCCAGCGCGCTGATCGCCAATTGCAGGTCGGCTGCCAGGTCCACGCGGTGATGCGCGGTCCAGCGGGCGGCGTCTGTGACCGACTCGATCAGGCCGGCGCAGGCACCCACATAGGATGCGCAAATCAACAGTTCGAACCAGATAAAACCCACGGTTTGCACGTCGCCCAGCTGGTGGGTGTAACCGGCGGAAAACACCATGCGCTCGGGCACCAGCACTTCGTTGAGGCGCACTTCGATGCTTTCAGCGCCGGCCAAGGCGCTGTTCTGCCAGAAGGGATTACGGCTGATGCCCGGCGCAGTGGCCGGAATCAATGCGACCATCAGCTCTTCGCCGCCAGGGGTTTGGCGGATATAGCTGGCGGTGAGCAAGTCCATCGACTGTCCGAGGCAGCAGGGCTTCTTGCTGCCGCTGAGTAACACCCCCTCTGGGGTGTGCACCGCTTGCATGGCCGAGTCGAGAATGCCCGCTCCGCTGGTGCCCTCGGCAAACCCCGAAGACAGCAACAAGCGTTTTTGCGCGACGGCAGCCAGCAACAGGCCTTCGGCGCCGCCACCGTTCTGCGTGAGTGCCAATAAGCTCGCCACGGAAAACTGGTGCATGGTGCTGGCCACTGCCAGCGAGGGCGAGCGGGCCCCCAGGGCGATCTGCACATGCACCGCGTCGAGGATATTCGCGCCCAGCCCGCCGGCTTCGCGGTTGACCAGCAAACCCACCGGGCCATGTTGCTTGAACAGGGCGATGACCTCGCTCTGTGGCGCCTCACGCTGGGCCGGAGGAATGGCCGCCAGACGCTCGTCAAAACCAGGGGCGTAGCGTTGAAGCAGATCGCGTGAGCGATTCAGTAACGACAGTGACATGGTTCAGGCCTTCAAGTAGCTCGCCGGAAACAGGCCGGTGATGATCGAGTGAATGTTGTCCCGGATGGCTTGTTTGGCCACAGGGTCGAGCATGTCCGCGAGCATCGGCAGGCCCAGGTCGAAGCGCGATTTGAAGGAGATGATCGCGTCCTTGCCGTCCGGCAAGACGTGCCAGGTGCCGGAGAAGTGATCGACGTCGCCGGCCATCTGCTCGAAATGAATTTCCCGGGTGTCGGCATTGAAGGTGTCACGCTCCTGCCACTTGAGAATGCCGCTGTGGAAGTTGACCTCCCAGGACGTAAACGACACCTGGTCGCTGACCTTGTTGATGCTGATATCGCGCACCGACTCGCAGAGCTCGACGTAATTGCTGAAATCGCTGATCACCGCAAATACTTCATCAGCGCAGGCATGGGGAATATGGGCCTGCACGTTGACTTCTTGCATGGGGGAAAACTCCATTTAAAGGGATGGCATCGAAGTGGTCAGTGCCTGGGTGAAGCCTTCGATCAACCAGTTGCAATCCTGGGCCGTCAGCAATGGCGACGGCGTGAGCCTTATCACCCGGTGATCATTGAGCGAGTGGCACACAATGATGCGCTGCTCGATCAGGGCCATGACCATGTTGGCGGCGATTGAGGCCTCGGCGAACTCAAAGCCCAACAGCAAACCTGCACTGCGCAGTTGCACACGTTCGGCCCAACCTCTTTGTTGCAACAGCGCGCTGAAGCGGGCGTGCAGGTCCTGGCCCAGTAACCGGGCACGCGCGACCAGGTCTTCTTGCACCATCACTTGCAGCGTGGCCTGCACGGCCGCCATGGCCAGCGGGTTGGCGCCGAAGGTCGAGGTGTGGACCGTAGGGTTGCGATTGAACGGCGCATAGATCGTGGCGCTGGCGACCATGGCGCTCACCGGTACGCAACCGCCGGACAGGCTTTTACCTACCAGCATGATGTCGGGCACCACCTGTTCCTGGTCACAGCCCCACCAATAGCCGGTGCGGCCCAGGCCAGATTGGATCTCGTCGATAATCAGCACGGCGCCATACTGATTGCACAGCTCGCGCACACGCCTGAGGTAACCCGATGGCGGCAGAATGACTCCCGCTTCGGCCTGGATCGGTTCGAGGATCACGCAGGCCTTGTCCGGCGATGCGCGTAGTTGCTGCTCAAGTGCGACGCTGTCGCCAAACGGCACGAACTCGCTGTCGCTGAGCAACCCATTGAAGGGTTCTCGGTAGCTCTCGCGGCCGGTGACGGCGAGGGCACCGAGGGTCTTGCCGTGGAACCCCCCGAAGGTCGACAGCGTACGGCGGCAACCGTTGAGGCGCGCGAGCTTCAAGCCGGCTTCGGTGGCCTCGGCGCCTGAATTGCAAAAGAACACATAGTCCAGGTCACCCGGGCACTGCGCTGCCAGGGCGCGTGCGGCAAAGGCCTGTTGCGGGTTGAGCAACAACTTGCTGGCCAAAGCGTTTTGCTGCAGTTGCCGGGTAACCGCTTCCACGACGACCGGGTGGCCATGGCCGAGGAAAAACACGCCATAGCCGCCTGCATCCAGATATTGACGGCCTTGCTCGTCGTAGATGTAGACGCCACGGCTGGACTGCTCGATCGGCAGGTTCATCAGCGAGGCGAGGCGTGCGTAGCCCGAGTTGACGTGCTGGCGCAGGTATTGGTCGACCTGTGCGGCGTCGAGAGTAGGTTCGATAACAGTGTGGTTCATGCCACGCTCGCTTCTGTGGACGTTGTCACCGGCTGCTTGAGCATGCGCGTCAGAGCCCCCAGCTTGGGTGCCAGGTGGTTGAGCGACAGCAGCAACTCGCGGCCAACATCACGCTGGCTGAACGCCGGCTCACCGAGTAACTGTGGCAATGAAGTGGGCAGTGGCGTGCGCAGGCAGGCATAGCGGCACAACTGAGTGGCACGGGTCAGGGCAGCCTGGATATTGCCGCTCAGCGCCGGCAGAAATACCGGGCGGATCAACCGTTCGTAAATATCCGGCGCCATGCAGCGTGGCCGTGTGAAGGGTTGCATCTGGGCATCCATGGATTGGCACATCAGGTCCAGCAGCCCCGTCAGATCCAGAGCCTGTGGGCCGCTGGTGAGAAAGTAGTCGTCGCCGATCAAACGCTGGTGCAGCGCGTTGGCAATCGCTCGGGCCGCGACGTCACGGGCGATCAGGTCGACATAGCCAGCAGGCGGGCAGGGTACGATGGGCAGTACGCCAGACATCATCAGCCCCATGGTCATATGGAAACCCTGAAAGTTGGGCATATGCCCTGTGCTGGCGTCACCGATAATGATGGACGGACGAAAGATCGACACATCGATGCCAGCCGAGCGCACCAGGGTTTCGGCCTGGCGCTTGGCGACTTCGTATGGCGTTTCCGCTTGCACGCCTTCGTAATAGTCGCAAGGGTGGGTAAAGGCGGTGCTGATGTGATACAGCGGCACCTTGGCTTGCTGCACGAAGGCCACGACGTTTTCGGTGCCAAGGTAGTTCACCGAAAAGATCTGATCGATATCACCGTCCAGGCGCGTCACCGCCGCGGCGTGGATCACCCAGTCGACACGCTCAACCAGCGCCGCATAAACGTCGCTGGCCAAGCCCAGGTCAACGCTGCAAATATCACCCTTGAGCACTTCCACTCGGGGATCGCGGATACGGCTTTTGCGCGCCAGGCAGACCAGGTGAAAGTCCTCTGCCAGGCAGTCGATCAGTGACTCACCGAGCACCCCTGAGCCTCCAGTGAGAAGGACGGTTAGTTTTTGCTGTGCTGACATGTAGGGCGCATCCTGCGGATTCATCGAAAGAATTCATGGTGCGTTTCGCCGAATTGCAGGCACAGGTGCCCCGGGCGAACACTCTTCTATTCACTTTCGGTGGCGCTGAGGTGCTCTGGGAGGAGGTGATCAGCGCTTAACGTTGTCGCGAATAAGATGCGATCGATATTGGCGTTTTGATATCAGTGCGTCTTGAACGAAACGCTTGTCTTACGCAAAACCTCAGCGGCGGTGCGCGGCGTCATGCCAATCATGCGGCGCATCATGCGAGCCAGATGCGCCTGGTCGGAGAAACCGCCGTCGGCGGCGGCGTCCGATAACGTCGAACCGCCGGCCAGGGATTTGGAGGCCCGTTCCAATTTGTTCCAGATGATCCACTGGGAGAGGGAAACCCCCATCTGGTGGGTGGCGACGCAGCGCAACCGGGGGCTGGACAACCCCACCGCCTGGGCAGCGCGACTGACGCAACCTGGGCCGTCGCGGTCCAGGCGCAAAATATTCAGCGCTTTGTGGAGCCTATGGTCGATCGGCGGGGTAATTGCCAGCAAACGCGAGAGGGCATCGACAAAGTGCGACAGGGATGTACTACGGCGAAAGCACGTCAGCAGTTCATCACTGGCCAGGGCGATGCCATCGTCCTGGAGCAACGCATTGAGTGCACGGCCCAACGCCGTGTCCGGGCTGACATATAAAAACGCTACCGGATGACTCTCCGCCACGGCACGGTGTTCGACGTTGGGACCGATGATCACACCTGCCGCACGGAGCACCCTTCCGGGCAACTCAAGGGTGGCGGGGTGACCTACGCCGATGCACAGTTGGATGGCGACATGGGAGTGAGCAGTGTTTTGATCCGCACGGCCAATGTAGCCGGCCCACGAGTCGCCAAAGGTAACGCTGCCATCCCACATTTGAAGTCTTCCTTGACGTGTTGGGTGATTGTTCGACGCGTGCAGGGTAGGCCTGCGCAGGGCTGGATTCAAGCGCGGCGCTGGGTCGCTGTCTTTTCGTTGCACAGCGAGTGCGTATCAAGCCGACGCTTGCTAGAGGCTATCCGGATCCCCGAAAAACATCTGAATCCGCGACCGCAACCACCGCTCCCCCGGATCATTATCCTGCGACCCCCGCCATGCCATATGCAGCTCAAACGAGCGCACGGGCAGCGGCGGGTCTTCGGCGCGCAACCCTCCCGCCGCGGTCAGCGCTTCAGCCGCATAATCCGGCACGGTGGCCAAGATGTCGGTGCCCGCCAGCAACGTGCCCAGCCCGTTGAACTGCGGCACGGCCAGTACTACGTGGCGTTTGCGGTCGAGTTTCTCCAGCTCTTCATCAATAAACCCGCTCAGGTCGCCGGCGAATGACACCAATGCATGGGGGCGTGAGCAGAAGTCGTCCAGGCTCAGCGAGCCGGGCACGCTGTCGGCGCGCAGCAGTTTTGGCAGGCTGCGCCGCAGCACCTTGCGCTTGGCATTGGCCGGCAGGTCGGCGGTGTAACTGACGCCGATGGAGATTTCACCGGAGGCGAGCAGACTGGGCATCAGGATGTAATTGACGCGGCGTACCACCAGCACAATGCCGGGGGCTTCGGAACGCAGGCGTTTGAGCAATTGCGGAAGCAGGGCAAATTCCACGTCATCGGACAGGCCGATACGGAACACGGCGGTGCTGGTGGCCGGGTCGAATTCGGCGGCGCGGCTGACGGCGGTGGAAATCGAGTCCAGGGCCGGGGAGAGCAGGGCGAAGATTTCTACGGCGCGGGCCGAGGGTTCCATGCTGCGCCCGGTGCGCACGAACAGCGGGTCATCGAACAGCCCACGCAGGCGCGACAAGGCCGCGCTGATGGCCGGCTGGCCGAGGAACAATTTCTCGGCCGCGCGGGTCACACTGCGCTCATGCATCAAGGTTTCGAATACGATCAAGAGGTTAAGGTCGACACGACGCAGGTCGTTACGGTTCATCTTGTGTCCTGGAAGAGTCTGCAAACTTGATGTGAGCGGTCACACAGGAACCCATAAGGTCCTATTCAGAAGCATGACCGGCATGAATCTTACGGGGAAAGGCTGGTACTCTGCACCGGCTAATTGATTTTTCCTACGATAGTTGAGGTCTGCTCCTCCTTCGCGGAATCAATGACAGGCATGTCGACTATTAATGGCGACCGGTGGTCTTACCTGGAAAGCCCAGATAAAGTTCATGGCATTAGAGGTTACTTTGACGAGGTTTGCGATGTCCCGCACGATCCGTTTTCACAAGTTTGGTCCGGCCGAGGTGCTCAAATGCGAAGAGCATGCAGCCGCGCAGCCCGCACCGGGCGAAGTGCAGGTGCGTGTCGAGGCAATTGGCATCAGTTGGTACGACATTCTGTGGCGCCAGAACCTGGCGTCTTCCCATGCGCGCCTGCCTTCGGGCCTTGGTCATGAAATGGCCGGCGTTGTTGTCGCCCTCGGTGACGGCGTGGATGACTTGGCAGTGGGCGACAAGGTGGCCAGTTTTCCGGCCGAGAGCCCCAATGATTACCCGGTGTACGGCGAGCAGATCGTCCTGCCCCGTTCGGCGCTGACCCGTTACCCGGATGTCTTGAGCCCGATTGAAGCCAGCGTGCACTACACGCCGCTGCTGATTGCCTACTTTGCCTACATGGATCTGGCGCGGGTCAAACCGGGGCAGTTTGCCTTGGTGACCGATGCCAGCCATTGTTCCGGCCCATCGTTTGTACAACTGGGCAAGGCCTTGGGTGTGCGGGTGATCGCCGCTACCAAAGACAGTGCCGAGCGCGAATACCTGCTGTCCCTTGGGGCAGAAAAAGTCATCGTCACCGAAGAACAAGACCTGCTCATGCAGATCAACAAGTTCACCGATAACCGTGGCGTGGACGTGGTATTCGATGGCCTGGGTGGCCCGCAGATGTCGCTGCTCGGTGATGTGCTGGCACCGCGTGGCAGCTTGGTGCTGTATGGCCTGCAAGGCGGCAACCAGACGCCGTTCCCGGCCTGTGCGGCGTTCCAGAAGAACATTCAGTTCTTCGTGCACTGTATCGGCAACTTCACGGGCAAGCCGGAGCTGGGCATCATCCAGGACCAGGTGGCAGTGCAGCGCGCCTTGCGTGAGATCAACCAACTGACGGCCGATCGGGTGCTGGTCCCACTGAAAACCACGGTGTTTCCGTTCGGTAAGTTCGTCGAAGCACATCGATACATGGACGAATGCCCGTGTCGCGAGCGTGTGGCGTTGCAGGTTGAAGCTGTTTGAGCTGTAGGAGTATTCGTAAATGAATACGTTGGCGTCTGGGCCTATGAGGCAAATGCGCCATTTGACAGGGCTTAACCCGCATCGGGGTTGAGCCGCCGCGAGGGCGTTGCGCCCTGCAAACAATACCTTTTTTCCTTACGCCGCCCTGAATTCCAGCGCGGCGCTGTTGCGTGCGCGCCAAAAAAGTTCGGTCGCCTGCCCATCTGAACTGCTTTCAGGCGTTGTTCTGTATCTGTTAATCATTATTTGAGTGCCGATAATTGTGTCTTCGCTGTCATCTCAAGGATTGAGCAATGATTGAATACCTGACATTAACGTCTCGCACCTCTGAAACTAGCGATGCACGGGTCGCCTTCTCGAAAGTGCAAAACAAATACGCAGTCGCTTTACCTGAGCCAACAATGAGCGGGTAACTAATATGCGTCGGACGTTTCCTTAGTTGCTTAGTTAAAGTGGTGTAGGGCGTTGTCGGAATATTCCTAAGACATGCGGCCAGCCGCGCTGGAAGCCGTGCACGCCCACGACTCAGCATCGGTGGCGCCATTGACTGCTCCGGTGAGCGGTCCTGCGATTTTGTTGCAGGGTGCTAATGTTGAATCAACCTCGCACGATGCAACTGACGACAAACTTATAGATGTAATGGGTCGAGCAATGACAATTGATAATTGCTTGAAGCTAATATTTCAATTCAGGTAGTAGAACGATGAGCGCTATTCATGAGCAAGCCATGAACTATGTTTACCAGCAAGTTCTGCAACGGTTGGTCGGGCACTTTACCCGTGACGAACGTACCGCACTGCAACTGTTGATCCAGCGAATTGTGGTAGCGGCCGGTGGCATGGAACAAGTAGGCAACTACAAAGTGCTGATTGCTCACGGCGGGGGTGAGGTCAGCAGCTACACCCTGGCGCTGTTGCGTGCGGCGCAACTGAGCATCGCCGGGCGTGCACCCAAGACTTTTCATCTGCGCGTGGCAACGTTGCGGCATCCGGGAATGACTCAGGCAACGCTTGATTCACTGCATCAGGGCTATGGCGCGTTGTTCTTCCATGATGATTCTCGGGTTGAACTGCTGATGGTCGAAAACCATGAAGTACTGCCCTTTAATCATCAGCGCCCGGCGTCCAGTGCCGGGCGTGAAGTCAGCCAGCGCAATATGCTGATGATAGGGCACCTGACGTCCGGGGACATTCGCGCCATCCTGCGCAACGACACGTATCTGGCCCTTGGCGATTTCTATCAGCGGGTTGCTACCTGGAACGGCGGTGTGCACGCAGTGGTCAGCGGCGATTCGGTGCGCAAGCAAAGCCAATACATCGCGTGGCTGAAGAAAAATGCCCTGGCAACCGGTCTCGCGTTCGCGCCCGGCAAGCCGACATCGCTCAACGGGTTGTTTGCACGCATGGAAGAATGGAGCGTCGGCTGCTACCGCGACCTCTATGGCGAGCACTACGCGGGCACCGAGAACCCAGGCCGGGGCGGGCACCGGCATTTGGCCTACATCGGTATTGCCGACCTGCTCGACGATGTCGACGTCGCGCGCGCGCCGCTGCTTACGGAGTTTCTGGCTCACAAGCGCGACCCGTTCGAGTTCCAGTTCAGCCACCCAGCCTATCCAAACCCATTGCTCATGGCACATATGTACGGCTTGCAGGCCCAATGCCTGCGTGAGCTCTCCTATGAGCACGGTGTCGAAGGTTTTGTTCGTCACGCGGCAGACTACATGCTGCGCAGACGCGTCCCCATTGAGTTGATCACCGAGGCGTCCAGCCCGGATGGGCGGGTATTGTCGACCACCTACGCCCAGGCGTTTTTTGGTCTGGATGAAAGTCAGTTGACTTGCCTGCTGTTCGCGCCTTTCGTTCAGCATGGCGAACGGCTGGAGGGCTTCTTGCGTCAATGCCATCCCGGCATGTTGGTGGCACTGCCCGAACTGCACAAGGCGCTGCAGGGCAAGCCTGCTGCGGACATGTTGCATCAGTGGCTGGTAGACACCAGTGGTTTGCCGCTGGCCTTATTGCAGCATTTGTATCGCAAGCGAACATTGCAGGCTGCGCACGGCTCTCGCATCCACAAACAACTGTTTAGCCGGCCCGAGGCCCGGATCGCCCAAGTGTCGGGGCGCTAGCACCGTGCATTGGCGTATAGATGCCGGTGAGCGGCGATGAACCTGAGGGGAGAGCGGCAGGCAGACTTTGCCTATCAGGCGGTGTACCGCTACATGATCAACCTGATCAACGAAGTCAGCCTGGAGACGCCGGTCAAGTTGCCGTCGTTGCGTCAGTTGTCAACACGGATGAACGTGTCGATCTCGACGATTCAGTACGCTTACTCCTTGCTGGAAAAGGAAGGGCGGGTCTACTCGGTGGCCAAGTCTGGCTATTTCGCCTGGCCGGTGGCGGCAAACCCGCCGGTCATGGCGGGCGCCGACCTGCTTGAGCGGCTGTATGCGGCGGCGCGACGCCCGACCATGGTTGTGCTCAGTGGTGATGAGCCGGCGTTGTTGGGTTCACTGGATGGCGCTTTGCTTGCGCTGGAGCGCCAGCTGGTGCGCAGGTATCCACACCACCTGCAACCGTCGCAACCTTGTGGTGTATGGGAATTACGGGCGGCATTGGCGGCCCGTTATACCTCGTCGCCTAGCCATTGCTGGCAGGCCGACGAGGTGTATATCGGCGCCGATCTTCAGGGCGTACTGCAAATCCTGATCGATACGCTTGGCCTCGAGGGTACGGTGGTGCTGGCTGAATCGCCCTGCGATTACCTGGTCTTGCGCCTGTTACAGAGCGCTGGCGTGCGGGTTATTGAACTGCCCTGGCACGCCGATGGCAGCTTCGACTTGGCCACGTTCGAGCACCTGCTCAAGCACGAACCGGTACACCTTGTGCTGCTGTCCTCCGTGGTCAGCATGCCCTCGGGTAATGCGCTGACGCTACCCGAACGGCTGCAAGTAGCGCATTTGCTGGAGCGGCACGCCTGTTGGTTGCTGGAGAACGACACATTTGGTGAGCTGAGCTTCGCGTCGTCGCAGACGGCTTTGCGCAACCTGGTCAACCCGCAGCGGCTGATTGTGTTTTCTTCGTTCGAAAAGGTGTTGGGGCCAGAAGCGCCGTTTGGGTACCTACTGACGCAGCAAATGGGCAGTGAGTTGCAGCGCCAGTTTTTGCTGCGCTCATTTCGACTTTCCTCCATTCGGCAACGCGCCATTGCTCGGCTATATGAGAGCGGGCGGTTGGATCAGCACCTGCAGACGTTATGCCAGCGCCTCCAGGAACAGGCGCAAGCCATGAGCCATCGGTTGGATGTGCATATGCAAGGGCGTGTGAGTTATCGAATGCCTATCGCCGGGGCAAGTTTCTGGTTGCAGTCGGTGGCGCCGGTGGATATGCGTCTGGTGTTCCAGCGCATGCTCGCCCAGCAGGTCGTGATTGCGCCGGGGGAGTTGTTCAGCCTCTTAGGCTTGCATCACCAGCATATGCGCTTGAGTCATACGTTCAGCGGCCACCCCAATCTGGATATTGTCCTGAATGCGCTGGCTCAGGCGCTGCTCCAGGCACAGACCGATTAATGTGTGAAACTTCTCTCCGAATTGTGGGATCGATAACATCGCTCAGTAGTCCAACTCTGAGTAAACTGTCATTTTTTCCGAATCCTTATTTTCCGAGGTTTATGCATGACTATCAGTCCTTTTGCGGGCAAACCGGCACCGGCTCAGTTGCTGGTGGATATCCCGCGACTGGTCACGGCCTATTACACCGGCCAGCCTGATGCAGCAATCTCTACCCAGCGTGTAGCCTTTGGTACCTCCGGGCACCGAGGCAGTTCGTTCGAGCTGAGCTTCAATGAATGGCATGTGCTGGCGATCAGCCAGGCGATCTGCCTGTACCGTGAAGCCCAAGGCATCACAGGGCCGTTGTTCGTTGGCCTGGATACCCATGCATTGTCCACGCCGGCCGGTGCCAGTGCCCTGGAGGTGCTCGCTGCCAATGGCGTGCACGTCATGCTGGCTGAGGGCGATGAGTACACACCGACCCCGGCGATTTCCCACGCCATCATTTGCTACAACCGCGGCCGCACCAGCGGCCTGGCGGACGGCATTGTGATCACCCCGTCGCACAATCCGCCGCAGAGTGGCGGCTACAAGTACAACCCGCCCAATGGCGGCCCGGCCGATACCCACGTCACCAAGTGGATCGAAGCCAAAGCCAATGAACTGCTAGCCAACAAGCTTGCTGGGGTCAAGCGCATCACCCATGCCCAGGCGCTCAAGGCGGAGACCACTCATCGCCATGACTACCTCAACAGCTATGTGGCCGACCTGATCAATGTGATCGATATGGACGCGATCCGTAGCGCTGATCTGCGCCTGGGCGTTGATCCATTGGGCGGGGCGGGGGTGCGCTACTGGTCGGCAATTGCCGAGCACTACCGCCTGAACCTGGAGGTGGTGAACACCGAAGTGGATTCCACCTTCCGCTTCATGAGCGTGGACTGGGATGGACAGATCCGCATGGACCCATCCTCCAGCTACGCCATGCAGAGCCTCATTGGTCTCAAGGAACGTTTTGACGTGGCGTTTGCCTGTGACCCGGATCATGACCGTCACGGTATCGTCACGCCCTCCGGCGGCCTGTTGGCGCCGAACAACTACCTGGCGGTGTCCATCGATTACCTGTTCCAGAACCGTCCTGATTGGCGAGCCGATGCTGCGGTGGGCAAGACCGTGGTCAGCAGTGGCCTGATCGATCGCGTGGCTGCACGTATGGGCCGGCGCCTGTATGAAGTGCCGGTGGGCTTCAAATGGTTTGCCGATGGCTTGTTCGAAGGCTCGTTGGGTTTTGGCGGCGAAGAAAGCGCTGGTGCTTCGTTCCTGCGCAAGGACGGCACGGTCTGGAGCACTGACAAGGACGGCCTGATCCCGGCCTTGCTGGCGGCGGAAATGACCTCGCGCAAGGGCCAGGATCCCAGCCAGATCTACCGCGGCCTGACCGATGCACTCGGCGAACCGTTTGCCATTCGCGTGGATGCCAAGGCGACCCCGGCGCAGAAAGCCCTGCTGGGCAAGCTGTCGCCGGAGCAGGTGACGTCCACCCAATTGGCCGGCGAGAGCATCCAGCAGATCCTCAGCCATGCCCCGGGCAATAACCAGGCGATTGGCGGCTTGAAGGTCATGACGGAAAACGGCTGGTTTGCTGCGCGGCCATCGGGTACCGAGGACATCTACAAGATCTACGCCGAGAGCTTTATCGGCGAAGAACACCTCAAGCAGCTGGTGGAAGAGGCGCAGGTGCTGGTGGACGGCGCAATTTCCCAGTAACGGTGTAGGAGGGGGCTTGCCCCCGATAGCGGTGGGTCAGTCACAGATGTGTTGACTGGCATAACCTCATCGGGAGCAAGCCCCCTCCCACATTAGATAGCAGCATGATGCAAGATCAGGCCAGGTCGACCAGCACGATCTCGCTGTCCTCGATCGCCGTCACCCGCAACACTTGCTCATCCTCAACGGCCACGCCGTCTCGCGCCTGTGCGCGCAAACCATTGACTTCAATTACGCCGGTTGCCGGCACCAGGTACGCCCGGCGTCCGGTGTCCAGCCGGTATTCGGCGCTTTCCCCAGCTTTCAGGTTCGCCGCCACCAAGCGTGCATCGGCACGAATGCGCAGGCTTTCACTGTCGCCAGCCTTGCCGCTGGCCAGCGTCACAAAGCCTTCACGATTACCTTGCGGAAACGGCTTGGCACCCCAGGACGGTGGCAAGCCGGCCTCATTCGGGATGATCCAGATCTGGAAGATCTTGGTCGGGGTGGCCTCCAGGTTGTACTCGCTGTGGGCGATCCCGGTACCAGCGCTCATCACCTGTACATCGCCCGCCTCGGTGCGGCCTTTGTTGCCCAGGTTATCGGCATGGCTGATTGCGCCTTCGCGTACGTAGGTGATGATTTCCATGTCGCGGTGCGGGTGCTGGGGGAAACCGCTGCCAGGCGCGATGATGTCGTCGTTCCATACCCGCAAATTGCCCCAGTGCATACGCTCGGGGTCGTGGTATTCGGCGAATGAAAAGTGGTGATGGGCGTCGAGCCAGCCATGATGGGCGCCGCCGAGGGTGTTGAAAGGTCGAAGTTCAAGCATGATCGTCTCCTGTGAATGAGCCCATCATCCAGCAGCGCATGATCGATAAAAAGCGTAAAAAATGCCTGATTCCTATCCATCAATTCGATCATTTAAACCTGCTTCAGCTTTCACTTCATCGCCTAACTACATGAAGGCAAAGCAATTGGCTGGAACTGAGCGTCGATTCCGGCGACCATGGCGGCCTTGTCAAAGCCAAGCTCATCGCAGGAGTCCGCGTGCCGCAACAAAAGCCTGATCTGCCCCCTGAACTGCGCCCCTTGGCTGAAATGCCGTTATTGAAGCGGCTGGCCGCTCGCCTGTTCGGCCATGGCCTCACCCGTTTGCGCGCGCAGCACCGGTTTTCCTGGCTGCATGGCCAGGCCGACGGTTTCCGCAATGGGCATGAAGCCGGTGTGGAATATGGGTATCGCGAGGGCAAGGCCGATGGTCTTGAAGAGGGCCGGCAAGTCCTGTTGATTCGCGACTTTCGCCCTGATGAGCACCGAGCGCCCGGTGTGGATGACAGCCTGTTCGACGATTGGCGATTGCCGCTCACCGCCGATGTGAAGAAGCTCATGAAGGCGGATGTGGCGCGCCTGCTGCCAGCCCACGCGCAGCCGAGCACAGCGCAGTGGAAGATGATCTTCAGCGACACGCCCTCGACCTCGGTGATTGCGGGCGCCGGCGCAGGTAAATCGACCTCCCTGGTGTTGCGTATCCTGTTGCTCACCCACTACCTGGGTTTTGAGTTGAGTTCAATGACCGTGGTGACGTTCACCCGCGAGTCGCGCAAGGACTTCATCAACAAGCTCATGGAGATTCTGAGCCTGTGGGGCCAACCCCTTGACCTGAAACAAGCCCAGGCGGTGGTGCGTACGTTTCACTCGCGCATCCTGCCGATGGTGCGCAGCCTGCCGGGTTTTGAACGGCTGCAAGCCTTTGAAAACCTCAGTGGCGGCTTCGAAGACGCCGATAGCAATGCCTTCGATCTACGTATCAGTGATGCCCAGCGCCAACATATGAACGCCTGTTATCACCGTTTGCAGGGGCATCATGCGCGTTTTCGCGAGTTGATTGCGCCGCTGGCTCGCCAGGGCCTGCAGCTCAAGGAGCTTGAGCGCGATCATCCGGACGTGCAAAAGCGCATGGCCGTGACCGAGTTGGCGGCCAAACGTGATGAAGAACTCTGCGACGTGATCGAGGACCTGTGGTTCCGCGCGGGCGCCTGGCCGATCAAAGGCATCGAACCCAGCCGTCAGACTTTTGAAATCAACGGTGCCAAGTTTCATTGTCACGGCTATATCCCGCAGTTGGATGCCTGGGTCGTATTGGGTTTCGATGCGCGGGAAAACGCGGGGATCAGCCGCCCAAACTCAAAACTATCGGTGCGCGCAGAGTGGGCGGTAAAGCGCACCCTGTTTCAAGCTTTCTGCAATAAGCCATTGATATGGCTGGATAACTACGAGTCATCCAAGCGCCTTTTAAGCAGTCTGGCCGGCGAGGCCACGGCAGGGCCTGGCTTTGATTACAAGGTCAAGGGTGAGCTCGCCTCGGCGCCGCTGCTGGACAGTTTTGTCACGGCGGCCGGGTTTATCGAGAACCTCGGGCTGGACGTACCGACGGCCGTGGGCCAGATGAGCTTCGCCAAGGAAGACCCGGATCGGTTGTTCTTCGAGGCCTTGAGTATTTTCTGGAAGGCCCTGGAAGACCACCTGCTCGATCAATCACCGCCGATCATGACCTACAACCGAATGTTTTCCCTGTTTGGCGAAAATACCCCGGAGAACCTCAAGCTGCTCAGTGATCCCTTGCTGCGGCCGATGTCACACCTGATGATCGACGAATTCCAGGATGTATCGCCGCAGATCGTCTCGTGGATCCGTGCCACGCTGCGGGAAATCCGCAGTCGCGGCCCAGCCATGCACGTCGGGCGTGGGGCGCAACGCTCATCCTTGCTGTGTGTCGGCGATGACTGGCAGTCGATTTATGGCTGGCGCGGCAGTTCGCCCAAGTACTTCATGGAATTCAACCAGGAATTTGTCGCACCGAGCACCACTCGCGTGATGCTGGGCGAGAACTACCGCAGCCACCAACACATCATCGACGCGGCCGAGCATATCGTGCGCACCGCACCGGCCATCCCCGGCAAGAAGGCCAAGGCCAGTGGCGAGCCCAAGGCATTGGTGCCGGTCACCGTGCTGGAGCGCGACGACGCGGCGCTCGGCCGGCGGTTGCTGGAGCATTACCAACGCGGGGATACGGTCTTGATGCTTTATCGAAAAAGCAGCGATAAGTTGCTGATTCAAGAGCATATTCAGTCTGTTGTTAATGTGGATTCTAGCTTGCCGGTCCACGAGCGCCGTCTGAAACAGCTCACTTACCACAGCGCCAAGGGCCTTCAGGCCGATGCAGTATTTCTGCTTGGGGACTGCCAGCATCTCACCAGCTCGCCCTACAAAAACCAGGTCTACCGCATGGCGGGCTTGGGCAAGGAAGGTGACAGCGAGCCGTACGACAATGCGCAAAAGGACGAAATACTACGACTGGCCTACGTCGGTATTACCCGAGCGGTCAGCCACTGCTACTGGTATGTGGAAAAGTCGGAGGGCCAGGGTGTAAATGTGCCCAGGGCATCCGAGCGGGTGGATGGCAAGAAAGCGTTTTTCGACGATCAGCGCTGAACCTTCAGCTGACACACAGCAAAATGCGGGAGGGGCTTGTCCGCTCCCGCATCAGGTAATCGGCGGCTGACAAATACTATTCAGGCCCGCAACGACAACGGCGGCACAAAACACTCCAGCTCATCCTCCACGGCCTCGATAATGCGCTCCACATCAGCGGCGTTCATCACTGTGGCGCAAGGTATGCCGGCGATGGCGATCAATGTTTCACCGCTGGCGCGGTCGAACAGGCGGGCGATCATGCTGCCGGGGGCATCCATACTCCCCTCGAAGCCCATCGGATGAAAATGCCAGCGCATCAACTGGCACGCATTGGGAAAAGTCACTTTGTTCATGTTGCCTACCTTGTTCATTGAGCGCTTCCTTTAGCTCGCGGCAGGGGTCAGGACCTTCGTTGGTCAAGACGGCGAATAACTTAAAAATAGCATTCGTTCGCAAGTACAAGGTGAGTTTTTCGGCCCCGTTCGGCGGTTCTTTTACCTGATTTTGATGTGGATCATGTCCTACAGCAGATTAGGCAAAAGGCCATTACTTCGAATGGTCGTCTGGCCATTGTGGGGGCGGGTAGATTTAGGCAATCTCAAGCATTTTGTTCGCTGTGCTGGCACAGGGCGGTGCGACGATTCGACTTGCTCCCGATGGCGGCCTCAGGGCTGACCAGGGTGCTGGATCAGACCGGGTATATATCCGTTATTTGGGTAACGGCTGCTATTGGTTCCGCTTTTACAGCGGATCACTTTGGAAAAGAGCCCCAAAGTAACCAAAGGGCTCTT